>NZ_KV810490.1:99631-140333 GCF_001812805.1 Corynebacterium sp. HMSC078H07
TAAGGGATTCGATATCAAGCACATAGTGCTCTTCCTGCAAGGCTTTGACCTTCGGCAGGGTATCCAGGCGGTGGAGGGCTCTAAGGCCTGCTTTGATGTGTCCTTCGGTCAGCGCCCAGGCGTTAACCAGGCTCAGGGCTGTGGTATCAATATCGTCTTCAAGCTGTGGTTTACCACTAAGCCAGGCCTGAAAGGTGGCTTTCCTGGCAATACTGCGGGCAACAGCATGTGGGTTATGAGGGTTGGTAATGCTAAAGAAGGCGTCCGGCAGGATGGTGGTGGTGCTCATTGGCGTATCCCCGAAAATAATCTAGTTAGAAGAAGTGTTCTACAACCAATCCTAGCGGTGGCGCCACAATAGGTCTATAGCCTGCAGGGGTAAACTTCACAAACCAAGAAGCATGGGGGTGTCGAGCAGTGCTTTAGGTTATGTGTTCGACTCTTGCCGAGCTGGGGGTATAGGTTTCACACATATAAAACAACGGGGGTAAGAAAGTCAGCTCTACTCGTAGCGGACGTCGCCACGCGCGACGTCCTTTCGGCCATGCACGAAAAAGTAGACCACAGACGCCACAAGCATGAGCGCTGCCAACAGCCAGTACATTGCGGAGTAACTCGTCGCAGAGATAACTTGTCCCAGCAGAATGGGACCAAAGCCAATACCGACATCCAGAAGCAGGAAGAAAGTCGAGATACCGGCGCCCATTTCGTGCATCGGCACCAAACGCACGGCGATAGCTTGGCCTGCGGGGAGAATGGAGCCATATCCAAGGCCCACTAGGGCGCCCGCCAGGATGACCTGCCAATCCGCGGAAGCCGAGGCAAGCACGGCAAGACCCGCGATAAAGAACACAAGAGAGCTGTAGATAATGATGTTGTCGCCACGGCGGTCCTGGAGCTTACCCAGGACAAAGCGCAGAATGAGGCTGACCACTGCATAGGCTAGGAAGAAGTAGTTTGCTCCTCGCTCAAGGCCGGTTTCGGAAGAATAGCCGTTAAGAAAGGTAATAATGCCGGTGTAAGCCACACCAATAAAGAGGATAAAGACACCGAATGGAGCGACTCTTGGGTGCACGATATTGCCCAGGGAAAAGCTAACGCTACGTTGCTCCTGAACAGGCGCTTTAACCACTAGCCCCAAAGCGAGGGCTACGGCCGTCAACGTCAACGCCACGGTGAACACCGCGTTATAGCCTGCGTTGTGTGCAATCGCCAAACCTGCTGCAGGGCCAAATGCGGTAGCTAACGTAGTGCCCAGCGCGAAGTAGCCTGTACCTTCGGCGCGGCGATGGTCTGGAATCACTGATTGCGCTACGGCCATAACAGCTGTAGAGGCAATCGCGTAGCCCAAACCGTGCAAGATGCGGACCACGAAAAGAAGTGGAAGAGACTGAGCTGGAAAATACAAGGCCATAGCTATTGTGACAACGATGAGCGAGACCACAAGAGTTCGCTTGCGTCCCACTGCGTCGACGATATAACCAGAGAAAAGGCGGGCAATAGTTGCCCCAACCACGAAGGCACTCGACGCGAACCCGCCAGCCGTATCAGACGCCTGAAACTGCTCAATGGCATAGAGCGCCATAATGGTCACGAGCAGATAGAAAACCGTAAATTGGGCGAAATTTACCAACCATGCAAACACGAATGTCGGCGTAATGAGGGACTGGGATTCAGAGGACGTTTGAGACACCTTCTTAGGCAGCGCTATGGAATTTGGACTCCATAACGCTATCAAAGATCATAGATACTTTCGAACTTAAGAACGCCCGGAAAGAATCACTCAGAAAGCGCTACCCAAATACTTTCTGCAGGTAGGGAGAACCAAATCGCCACTGCGGGTCCATAGCTTCACGCAGCTCACAGAACTCATTAAATCTTGTATAAAGTTGAGCAAAGTCCTCACGGCCGAGTGTGTTCATTTTGCCCCAGTGCGGTCGCCCGCCCGCGGCACGGAGGATGGGTTCAATCTTCGGCATATAGTCCTGCGGATTAAGCACTCGGGGAATGTGGAAAGCAATGTACATCGATTCCCGGCCATTAGCCGTCGAGAGCGCGACGTCGTCAGCCGCAGTGGTGCGCAGCTCCATGGGGAATCCGATGCGCCAGTCTTGAGCGTCGATAAAGCGGCGAATCTCGCGGACGGTCGCGGGGCCGTCGGCAAGCGGCACGGCGTATTCCATCTCGTGGAAACGCACGCGTCGCGGGCTCACAAACACCTCGTGGGCAGGGGCGCGATACCGATTGTGGGAAATGACCGCAGTGGCAAAGCGGTTGAGGGCCGGGATGGCTGCGGGTACCCACCGACCTAGCGCCAGGGCAGCGGCAAAAGCTCCATTACCAATGAGTTCGTCATCGATGAACTGCTTGAGGCGCGGGCGGCGCTCATCCCCCGGTTCCAAGCGTGTGTTGGCCTTGACCATGGCGCGGTCGGTGTGCGGGAACCAGTAGGACTCGAAGTGGTCGACGCCGCGTGACAGCTCCTCCCAATTGTCCATGAGCTCGTCAAAATCGATGCCGGTTTCCTCCGCTTGCAGGTCAAAAGCATCGACGCACTGCATCTCAATCTCCACAACCACGCCAAGGGCGCCAATGCTCACGACGACCAGATGGAGCAGATCGGGGTCCTCATCGAGGGAGTAGGTGCGGGTGTTACCGTCGGCGTCGATAAGCGTCAGGCCCGTCACCGTGCCGGCAAACCCCGTGTAATTGATGCCCGTGCCGTGGGTGGACGTCGAAATAGCACCGGCAAGAGACTGCGGATCGACATCACCTTGATTGGCCAGCGCCAACCCATAGGGACGAAGAAGGGCTGGGACATCACGAAGCCGAGTGCCAGCGAGGAATCGGACGCGTTTGCGCTGCTTATCGACACCCACCAAGCCACGCAAGTGGTCCAGATTAAGCATCGTCTCCTCCCCTGCTGCCACGGGAGAAAAAGAGTGTCCCGCACCGACAGTTCGTACGCTGCGGGAACGGGTAATGATGCCTGGAATCTCATCAATACGAGTGGGCTGGAGGAACTCCGCCGGTTTCGTCGTGACCGAACCGGCCCAGTTAGTGAAAGTGGTTGTGGTCATCGCAGTGTCCATCCTTGTCCTCGATAGGTGTCCCATTCTTCGACGCCGCTTTCCCCCACTGCGAGGAGGTAGTCAACGTTTTCTGTCATTTCTCCGGCCTTGGCATGGCGGAACCACACCAGGTCTTCGACGTTCATGTCCATGCCACGCAGGGGCGTCTGCACCTCCCCGGCGCCTTCGGTGCTGGAGTAATGAAGGCCCTGCGGCCACACGGGGACCGGTGCTCGATCTTTGGCGGGCGGCCCCGACGCAATCCAGCCACCAGAGTTGACCGTGGCCCAACCGGAAGCAGGGACGCGGGAAACCTGGCAGATGAAAAAGGCAGCAGCCTTGTGGTTAATACCTGTGAAATCATCAAATATTGCCGGGGTATAAAAGCCCGAACCCGCGGCGAGCTCAGTAAGCGTCCCCTCGGCCGCCGATTCCTGGAGACTGCCGGTGCCGCCTCCGTTGACGAATTCAATATCAGCGACCGCCCGCGCAGCCTCCACACAGGCGCGGCGACGCGGTGCCAGGTCTGCCATGGAACGCGTGCGCAACCAACGTTTCACCGCACCTACCGGACCGGGAAGGCCATCCGCGACTGACGCCACCTGCCCCTCATAGGCCATGAGGCCTACGAGCCGGTGACCACGGCGAATGATGTTCCCTGCAAGTTCCGTGACCTGTTCCGGTTCCCGTATGGGCGAGCGGCGCGGACCTACAACGACACCCGGCAGGTGGAGCGTGCAATCGATATCAATGGCCACCTTCACAGGGCCTGGAAGTAGCTCCAGGAGCTCACCGCTATCCACCATGACCGTGATAGCCTCACGCGCGGTGTCGGAGGCGGCAAGCTCTGCCAGCGCCCTCCGATTTACGCTCGGGTAGGCCACGACAATATCCCTGAAACCTTCTGCGACTAGGTGAAGCGCTTCGGGTACCGAGTAGGCAAGGATCCCTTGGTAACCGTCGTGTGAAAGCGCTCGGCGCAACGCCGCTACGCTGCGCACCGATTTGGAGGCGACGCGAATGGGCAGTCCCCCGGCGCGCCGCGGCATCTGTTGGGCATTGTAATCAAAGGCCTCAAGGTCAATGACTCCACAAGGCGCCGAGCGTTTGCCCGATCGCACGAGCGGTTCTATCGCTGACCGAACGTCCCGACTGGGGATAGTGGAAAGGATTGCCATGAAGTTATCCTAACCACTCAGATTTAGGTTTGTGAGCCAACTCTCGAAAAACATGTAGCGATCCGAAATATTTTTGGGACAATGGTCACCATGAAAACTTTCACCCAGACACGTCTCCCCCAGCGCGTCCAGAATTTCCTCGATACCAACCCAGCCCGCGATGTCCGCGGCACCGGCGAAGAGCACCACGCCCACGCTCCTTTCACTGGCGAGGAGCTTTTCAGCTTCCCTACCGCTACCGCGCACGACGTGGAACGGGCCGTCGAGTATGCCCGTGCTGGCGTGGGCCAAGGCAACCGGGCTGCCATCCTGTTACGCCTGCACGACCTCGTCCACGAGAACGAGGAGCTCATCCTCGACCTCATTCAGGCAGAGAATGGCAAATCCCGCGCCCACGCTTACGACGAGCTCATGGACCTTTATAACTGCGCACGCTTCTATGCCGTCAACATCCGCAAGGCTTTTGGAAACGACCGCCACTCGGGCGCACTACCCGTGCTTACGACAACCCGCACCCAGCACTACCCGTTGGGTGTGGTGGGACTCATCTCGCCGTGGAACTATCCGCTTTCACTCGGAGTGGGCGACGTGCTGGCCGCGCTTTCCGCAGGTAATGCCGTGGTGCACAAGCCAGATTCTCAAACCACGCTGACAGCCATCCTGCTGAGACGGCTTGCCGTCGAAGCTGGTCTTCCGGAGGCCGCCTGGCAACTCGTTCCTGGAAACGGTGCGGAGGTGGGTGATGCCCTCATTCCCCTCGTCGATGGTCTTTCCTTCACTGGCTCGACGAAGGCGGGCAAGTCGATTGCCACCCAGGCCGCAGGACGCCTCATCCCTACCATGCTAGAGCTAGGCGGAAAGAATCCGATGCTGGTGCTTGACGACGCCCCCCTGAAGCCCACCGCCCAGGGCGCCGTGCGCACCGCATTCTCCTCCTCTGGGCAGCTGTGCATGTCCGCCGAGCGTGCCTATGTGCACGAGAGCGTCTTCGACGAGTTCCTAACGGAACTCACGAACGCTTTAGAACAGCAGGTTTTAGGGGCTTCCTTCTCCGATGCCGCAACCATCGGCTCGCTGACTTCGCAGCGCCAGCTCGACGCGGTGCAAGCCCATGTACAGGACGCCGTTGACAAAAGCGCCACCGTGGTCACGGGCGGCAAGCACCGCCCAGACCTTGGGCCTTTCTTCTACGAACCCACCGTACTCACGGACGTCACCCCAGAAATGGACCTCTATGCCGCGGAAACCTTCGGCCCAGTTCTGGCGGTATACCCGGTGAGCTCCGATGCCGAAGCCATCCAGCGCGCCAACGACACCACCTACGGTCTATCCGCCTCCGTCTGGTCCGGCAATTCCCGTCGCGCGTGGAAGGTCGCTTCCCAGCTGGAGGCCGGCATGGTCAACATCAACGAGGGCTTTGCTGCCGCCTACGGCTCCATCGCGGCCCCCGGTGGCGGCGTCAAGGAGTCAGGACTTAACCACCGTCATGGCATCACCGGCATGCGCCTATGGGCCAACGAGCGCACCGTGGCTGAACAGCGACTGCATCCCTTGGCACCGTCGGAGTACATCTCGCCAGAGCGCTTCCGTACCTTGGTTTCCACGGGCATGCAGCTAATGAAGACATTCCGGCTTTAAGGTAGACGGCATGTACGAACTTACTCGTGACGAACTCCTAGCACGCCGGCTCATTGCTCAAGGGCTAGCGCCATCGGCAGCCCGCCCACAGGCCGTTTCGGCACTTGACGTCGCCGAACAGCTCCTCGCCCTGCAGGGACAGACCTACGACGCTGGTGTTCGTGCACTTTCCCTGCGCGCCGGGTGTGACGACGACAAGGTTTTGGAGGAGATAAAAAGCTATCGCGTGGTGCGCTGCTGGCCGCAGCGCGGCACGTTGCACTTCATGCCGGCTGCCGACGTCCGCTGGATGTCTCGCCTGCTGTATCCGCGCATCGCGTCCAGTCAGAAGTCTCGGCGCCCCAGCCTAGGACTCAGCGAAGAGATGTTTGAGGCGTGCTCTGAGGCTCTCCACAACGCAGCGACCTCACCATTAACCCGCGCGCAGGTCTATGAGCTTTTCACCGAGACAGGCGTGGATCCCACAGAAGGTCGCGGCTCCCACTTACTGCGTGCCTTCGGTGGTGCAGGTGACCTCGTCCAAGGCCCCAAGGACGGCAACCAGGAAACCTTTCTTCACGTCGATGCACTTCCCGTTGCCCAGCACGAGCCTGCGCATCCCCTGCACGAACTTGGCCAACGGTATATCTCAGGTCATGGTCCGGTCTCGGCAGAAGACCTCCAAGCGTGGTCAAAGCTCAGCAAGACTCAAGCCACCACAGCTTTGAAGTCGGCAGATGCCCGACTCACTCGCCACGATGGTCAAGACTTCTGGATGGCCTCCTGGCAGGAAGACGTCACCGCGGAGGACATCCGTACTGCCCTAGAACTACGACTCGAGCTGCCTGCGTTCGACGAATACTTGCTGGGCTATGCCAACAAGGACTGGATTGTCCCCGATGAGATCCGCGTCAATGTCCTCACCAAGAACGGTCTGAGTTGGCCGTGGGTCATGGAAGGCGGGCGCGGCGTGGCCAGCCTGCGCTAGCTGCAAGCGTTACGGCATCCGCAGAATACGGCGATGAACCGTTCCTGCAGGCTCGACGTGAATAAAGACCTCAGCACCGGGGAATAGATCGTCGATGACATCCTCGATGCGGTCGGCGATGGTGTGCGAGTGCAGCACCGTCCACTGGCCGGGAACATCCATCGTGAGATACACCAAACGGTTGCGGCCTGAGGCAACAGTCCGGCGCGAGGTAAATTCCACATCATGGCGCTCCTCTAGTTCGTTGAGGAGGACATCAAGCTGCGCGTGCTCTTCCTTAGGTAGGGACTCTGACAACAGGGAGCTCAGTGATTCTTTGAGCAGTTTGTAGCCCGTCCACAAAATATTGAGGCCCACGGCAAACGCGATGACTGGGTCGAGCCACAACCAACCCGTGAGGCTGACCGCGCCGATGCCGAGGAGGACGCCGACGGACGTCCAGACGTCGGTAAGCAAGTGCTTTCCGTCCGCCTGCAAGGTGGCCGAACGATGCTGCTTGCCCGCGCGCACCAGCAAAAGGCCCACGCCTAAGTTCAGCAAGGAGGCTACGAGCGACAGCAGAAGTCCAAGCCCAGGCTGCTCCAGCGGCTGCGGATCCAGAAATCGGCGAACGGCCGTGTAGATAATCATCGCCGCCGCGACGAAGATCATCACACCCTCGACCAGCGCAGACACATACTCGGCCTTACCGTGACCGAACTGATGGTTCGCATCGGCTGGCTTTGCCGCAATTTTGATAGCCACAAACCCCACAACGGCGGCGACGAGGTTAACTCCGGATTCGAGGGCGTCGGAAAGAAAGCCCACCGATCCCGTCACCGCAGCCGCGATAACCTTGAGCGCAATCGTGGCCACGGCGGTGGCGATAGAGAGCTTCATGAAGCGCTCGAGCAGCAGTTGCTCGGATGGAAGAGACATGGCGTCAGCTTTCGAAGAGAGATTTCTACAGCCCTTGAGGTTACCAAAGGCGAGTGTGCACGCACTGTTCACCAAGTGTTTACCACCTGTGGTCGAAAAGTACATAAAGGGGCGTTAGTTTGTACTTCATGTCCATAGACATAACTCCACCAGTTCTTCTCTTTGATTTCGACGGCACCATCAGCCTCGGCCACGGCCCCGTACTGGTCTATGCCCGCCGCATCGCTGAGAAGTCTGGCCATCCATCCATCGTTGACGACGCAGAAGCTCGGCTACGGTCCGGTGACGTCGGTAAAGCGCGCGACGGCTACCACCTGGTGCGCACCCTCGCTGCCGAACTAAACGTGCCGGAAGAGACCTGCCAGGAGGCCTACATGGCGTCTCGGGAGAACCTCGCTGACACCGGCATTAGGGCTCCAGAAGGGCTCTCCGAGTTTCTCGCGTCTTACCCCGGCCGCGCGATCCTGGCCACTAACTCTCCGGAGATTGGTCTCGACGCAGCTCTCCGCACTCTTGATCTCAAGGAGTCGTTTGATTCCATTTTCACCAGGGTAGGTAAGCCGCAGGGCCTGACCCGCCTCCTCTCCACCGCTCTTGCCGAGACAAATCCGACCACCATTGTTTCCTTCGGCGATATCTGGGAGTTTGACCTCGCACCCGTGGCTGCTATGGGCGGGCGCACCGTGCTCGTTGACTCGCCATTCGCCGACTCCCCAGGAGCTAACCCAACTTGGCGCGTACAGCGCGTCACCGACATCCTTCCCGAGCTCACCGCCAGCTTGTAACCACACAGAAAGATTCTCACCATGCGCCGTTTCACTGCCCTCGCCGCCACCGCTTTGACTCTCTCTCTTTCCCTGACCGCCTGCTCGTCCGACTCTGAGAACAATTCAGATTCCGCCAAAGGATCCGCCGAAAAGCTCACCCTGGCACTAATTCCGAACGAGAAGGTCAATGACCTCGTCACCACCGCAAAGCCGTTGACCGACTACCTGTCTAAGGAGCTCGGCGTCGAGGTCGAAGGCGTTGTCACTAAGGATTACCAAGCCGCCGTCGAAGCCATTGGCTCCGGCCAAGCAGACATCGCCATCGCCTCCGCCGCCCAGCTGGCCTCTGCCGAAGACATGTACGGTGCTCACGCCGTACTGCAGGACGAACGCTTCGGCGCGGATTCCTACGCCGGCCAGTTCGTCACTAACAACCCGGACAAGTACTGCAAGGACAAGCCGGTTGCCTCAACGTATGCAGCCAACGACACTGACTACCTCTACTGCAACGGCACCGCTACTCCGGAAGAAAACAAAGGCCAAGGCCCGAAGGGCCTTGAAGCACTCAAGAAGATTGATGGAGAGACCACTGTCGCCATGCTCGGCGCTACCTCCCCGGCCGGCTACCAGCTGCCGGTCATGGCCATGGAATCTCAGGGTATCGATGTTGACAGCCTCAAGAAGGTCCCGGTGACCTCCAACGATGCTTCCATCATGGCCGTCTACAACGGTGACGCTGAAGTGGGCTTCAGCTTCTGGGACGCCCGCTCCACTATCGACTCTTCCGAGGCCCCTGATTTGGCTGAGAAACTCGTCGTCTTCGGATACACAGACATGTACCCAAACGGCGGAGTCGTGATTTCTGATGATGTTCCGGAGGAACGCCGCAAGGAAATCACCGACCTCATGGATGGTTTCTCTGAAGTAGACCCAGACACCATGTCCGCCATTTTCGATATCACCGACTGGGTTCCGGCCAAGAAGGAGTCCATCGACATGGCGCGCAAGGTCAACGAACGCTTCGCACAGTAGGTTTGCCGTCCTCGACTTTCCATCTCCCACTCAGAAAGGTTCGCCATGACGGAGGAGAAGGCCTGGGGCATTCGTTTCGAGAATGTCTCAGTGCGCTACCCAAACGGAACGCTGGCGCTTGACGACGTCTCCGTGGACATTGCCCCCGGTGAATTCGTCGTCATCGTCGGCCTGTCTGGTTCCGGAAAATCCACGTTCATCCGCTGCGTCAACGGGCTCGTGCAGCCGACCTCCGGAAAAATCTTTGTCGGCCCACACGAAATTTCCGCAGCGAAGGGTTCCCAGCTGCGTACGCTTCGCGGGCGCATCGGAATGATTTTCCAAGAATTCAACCTGGCAGATCGCGCGAGTGTGTTTTCCAATGTCCTCGTTGGCCGTTTCTCCCACAACCCTGGTTGGCACACATTGCTCGGCATCTCCACCAAAGAGGACAAGGAGATCATCGCCATGGCCCTCGATTCCGTTGGCATCCTAGACAAGGCATGGAACAAAGCCGGCGCCTTGTCCGGTGGTCAAAAACAACGCGTGGCCATTGCCCGCGCATTGACTCAAAAACCGGCCATCATGCTAGCCGATGAACCGGTAGCCTCCCTCGACCCACCCACCGCGCACTCCGTCATGAAGGACTTGCGCCGCATCAACGCCGAGCGCGACCTCACCACTCTTGTGAACTTGCACCTCGTCGATTTGGCGCAAGACTATGCCACCCGCATCATCGGTATCCGGCATGGAAAAATCGTCTTTGACGGAGCTGCCCAAGGCTCCACCGTCCAAGACTTCGAAGCAATTTATGGCCGCCGCATCCGCGAGGAGGATCAGCTGGGGAGCGCCCAATGACCGCTGTTCTTCCCCCGCGCACACGCAATTGGCCCGGACTAATCGGCGGCCTGACCGCGTTCTTCGCGCTCACCATCGCCACGTGCATTCCTGCTTGGGGCGGCATTGAGATAGACCTAGGCCAGATCGCGCGCAATTGGCGCAATGGCGCAGACCGACTGGCCCAGATGTTCACCCCGGATTGGTCCATCCTTCCGCGCACGTGGGAGCCCATGCTCGAAACCCTAGCCATGGCGGTCGTTGGTGCTGCAATCTCCGCAGTCATTGCACTTCCGCTATCGCTGTGGGCCGCACGTCCGACTAACCCGTCGACGCCGTGGCGCACACTGGTACGCGGCATTATCAACGTCGTCCGCGCAGTGCCCGACCTAGTCTACGCCACCATCCTCGTCGCTATGCTCGGTGTAGGCGCCCTACCAGGCATCATTACGCTGGTGCTTTTCGACGTCGGCATTGTAGTCAAACTGGTCTCCGAATCCATCGACTCCGCTGATGACTCCTACATGGAAGCCGGCCGCGCCGCTGGTGGTACGCAGAATCAGATCAATCGCGTGACTGCTCTCCCACAAACCTGGCCCGCCTTTGCCAGCCAGGTCATTTACTCTCTCGAACTCAACGTCCGTATCTCCGCGGTATTGGGTCTCGTGGGCGCGGGTGGCATTGGCTTGCTCATCGATGAGGTCCGCGGCTTCTACCGTTACGATGCACTTTCCGCCATCGTGCTAGAGCTACTCGTCGTGGTCATCGCCCTTGAAATCGTGTCAGTCAACCTACGAAAGAGGCTGCGATGAGTACTGCGATTCCAACACAGTTGCCATCCGCACTGCCTTCCCGCTCGCCTAGATGGGGCGTTGGGGCCGCCTGGGCCGTAATTCTTGTCATCCTGGCGTTGTCATTCGGTTATATCGACGTCAACCTCTCCGCGCTCAAGGATCTTCCTGCCAATATCTGGCACTACCTTGTGCTCATGTTCTCGAACCCAGACTGGTCCAAACTTGGTGAAGCACTCCTTCAAACGTGGCGCTCCGTGGCCATGGCATGGATTGGTGCCCTCCTCGGCGTCGTGCTGTCCACTATCCTCGGCGTACTCGCTGCGAATACTGTCTCCCCCGGTTGGGTATGCCTGCCGCTGCGCGCGGTCTTCGCCATCATCCGCGCGGTACCAGAAATTATCATCGCCATCATCATCCTGACGGTCACTGGCCTCACGCCCTTTACGGGCGCTCTCGCCTTGGCTATCGGCGGCATCGGTACGCATGCAAAGTGGACTTATGAGTCGATTGAAACCGCGCCGACCGGTCCGGCCGAGGCCGTCAAAGCCTCTGGCGGTACTCTTGCAGAAATGGTCCGCTGGGGAACATGGCCTATCGTCCAACCTGAGCTGGCATCCCTAGCACTCTATCGCTTTGAGATTAACGTGCGTACGTCCGCCGTTCTCGGCCTCATCGGTGTGGGCGGAATCGGCGACATGTTGACCGGCTATACACAGTACCGTCAGTGGGACGTCGTGGGCGTCCTGCTCATCGTCGTCGTCATCATCACCATGTCTATCGACGCCATCTCCGGTGCCATCCGCCGCCGAATCGTGGCTGCTAAGTTTACTTAAGCCTTATTTCTACCCCCTATGACTAACACTGCCCCGCCCTCCGCGCACATCACCACGCGCATGCCCAGCTTGCAGCCCATCGAGCAGCGCGTTGCCCAGGCCATCCTGAAGGACATGGACTATGTCCTCCACGCCACCGCTGATCAGCTGGCAGCTAAGGTCGGTACCTCCCGCACCTCAGTCATCCGCACGGCGAAGGCACTCGGCTACGACGGCTACCAGCAGCTACGTGTGGCTCTCACTCAGGAAATTGCACAGCGCCCTCAGCCGCTTCCCGACTCCGATTCCACTCATGTCGGCCGTATGTCCGCCGAGATTGCCGCCTTCAGCAATTATCTCCACGGGCTTACTGCGCTCCTCGATGAACAAGAGCTTTCGTCCACGGTTGCCGCATTGTCAGGCGCGAAGCGCGTCCTTGTCGTAGGCAACGGTCTTTCCGCGCCTCTGGCGCACACCACGGCACTGCGACTCACCAGCATTGGACGTCCAGCTGAGTTTGTGGGCGAAGCCATGGGCCAGCACATCGCAGCAACACAGCTCGATTCCGAGTGCGTGTGTCTCGTTGTCTCTGGCTCTGGGGCCACCACGCTCACGCTCAACGCCGCTACTGCAGCTCATGAGGCGGGAGCGACCATCATTGCGCTGACCTCGTTTACGTCATCACCGCTAGCGGAGCTGGCTGCCTTCACGCTGGTTATCCCCTCCCCCGATGGGACATTCCGAGCCGAGCTTGCCGACGCCTCTCGCGTGGCCTTCCTACTCGTCCTTGAAGCACTCGTCACGCTGGTGGATTCACACCTCGACGATTCTGATGCGCGGCGTACAGTGCTCTCCGTTCTGCAGTCCGCAATGGAGAGCTAGTTAACCGCCGATCTTGAAGTCGCAGACGTCGCCATCCTGCATGATGTATTCCTTGCCTTCTTGGCGGACCTTGCCGGCATTGCGGGCTTCGGCCATGGAACCGGCGGCGTCGAGGTCATCGAAGGAGACGATTTCGGCCTTGATGAACTTCTTCTCAAAGTCGGTGTGGATAACACCGGCTGCCTGAGGTGCGGCAGAGCCCTGCTTGATAGTCCATGCGCGGGCTTCCTTCGGGCCGGCGGTCAGGTAGGTCTGCAGGCCGAGGGTAGCGAAACCGGCCTTGGCTAACGTCGCCAAACCAGGCTCCTCTTGGCCTACAGACTCCAGCAGCTCCATCGCCTCGGCCTCGTCGAGCTCAAGAAGCTCGGTCTCAGTCTGAGCGTCGAGGAAGACGCACTCCGCCGGAGCGACAAGCTGGCGCAGCTCATCCTTCTTGGCCTCATCAGTCAACACTGCTTCGTCAGAATTGAAGACATACAGGAAAGGCTTCGCGGTCATAAGGTGCAAGTCGCGCAACAGAGCCAGGTCAATCTCATTGCTCTTGGAGGCGGCGAAGAGAGTACGGTCATCCTCCAGGATGGCCTGCGCCTTCTTGGTTTCCTCGACAGTCTCCGTCAGCTCCTTGTTCTTCTTGGCTTCCTTCTCCAGACGCGGCAAGGCTTTCTCAATAGTCTGGAGGTCTGCAAGGATGAGCTCGGTGTTGATCACGGAGATGTCATGCGCCGGGTTAACTTCACCATCGACGTGGATCACGTTTTCATCAGCGAAGGCACGCACGACTTGGCAGATGGCATCTGCTTCACGGATGTTTGCCAGGAAGGCATTACCCATACCTTCGCCCTTGGACGCGCCTTCAACGATGCCTGCGATATCCACGAAGGACACGGTGGCAGGAAGGATACGCTCGGAGCTAAAGATCTCCGCAAGGCGGTTCAGGCGGGAATCAGGAAGCTCAACGAGGCCAACATTCGGCTCGATGGTGGCGAACGGGTAGTTCGCAGCCAGAATGTCGGAACGGGTCAGGGCATTAAACAACGTGGACTTGCCCACGTTGGGCAGGCCGACGATTCCTAGTGTAAGACTCACGGGGCCAATCCTAACGCACCCCGAATCTTTTAAGGCAAGATGGTGGGGTGAGTTCCGATCAGTCAACCCCTCAGCACTCCTCCCCCGAGCTCGCCGCTGCGGAGGCAGCGCTCGGCGGGCGCTTCGACGAGTCTGTCGACGCCGCCACGCTTGACGACGTCTCCCCACACCCACCCGGCAATCAGGTGGACCGCTCCGTGGTGGTCGGTGAGGTTATCAAGTCCACCTCACTGTGGGCGCTGCGGCTGTTCATCATCGGGCTCTTCCTTTATGCCTCCTTCCAGATGCTGGGCAATTTCTGGCGTGGCATCCTGCCCGTGCTCATCGCGCTCATCATTTGTACCGTACTGGCCCCTGTGGCGAGTGCCCTACGCCGAAAAGGTTTGCCCTCAGCGCTGGCGGCAGCGATCACTATTTTGGTGTCCTTTACCGCTGTTGGTTCACTCTTTGTGTTCATCGCGCCTGACTTCGCACGGCAATCCCAGACGCTGTACCTGCAGACGGTCGAAGGCATTCAACGCCTACAGCTGTGGGCCCAAGGTCCGCCGCTCAACCTTGACCCGGATGAAATTGGCGTCTATATCGACGAAGTCGCCTTGTGGCTGCAACGCCAGGCAGGTTCCATCGCGGGTTCCGTGTTCACCGGAATCGGTACGGCAACTTCCATCGTGGTGACGTTGTTCATCATCGTGGTGCTTACCTTCTTCTTCCTCAAGGACGGCCATAACTTCTTGCCGTGGTTGCGCGACGCTACCGGCCGCCGTACTGGCTGGCACCTCACTGAATTGCTGACCCGCGTGTGGACGACGTTGGGCGGTTTCGTGCGCGCGCAGGCGGTGGTCTCCGCCGTCGATGCTGTTTTCATCGGCCTGGGCCTCGCACTCATCGGTGTTCCCTTGGCTATGGCGCTGGCGATCATCACGTTTATCGCTGGGTTTATCCCGTTTGTCGGCGCAATTGTGGCTGGTGCGCTCTCCGTGACGATCGCGCTGGTGTCTTTGGGATTCACCAAAGCGCTTCTCGTGCTCGGCCTTGTCCTGTTGGTCCAGCAGCTCGAGGGCAATGTGCTTTCCCCTTGGTTGCAGTCGAAGGCCATGAACCTGCACCCAGTTATCGTGCTTATTTCGGTCACGGTGGGCTCTGCTCTCTTCGGCCTCGTCGGCGGCTTCCTTGCCGTACCGGCTGCGGCTACCATCGCTGTAGTCTACCGCTACTTCCAGGACATGATGATGCTCCAATCCGGTGAGCGCACTGCAGAGGACCTGCAGTTCTCCACCGTGGCAGGGTTCCTTATCGGGCGCTATACCCAAGAGCAAGGTGACCGCAAACGGGAGAAATGGCTGTCCATCCCTGACCACATTGCACCCGAGGGAGCTGCGGATGATGTGGCGACCGACGGGACCAGCCCTCTAGACCGCAAGGTCGATGTCGACGCGGACCTGAGCGCGAGAGAAAGCGGCGCCCGCGCTGGAATCAAGCGTGCCATTGGGGCTCTCGAACACATGTTGCAGTCGAAGGATAAAGACTAGCACTCGATGTCCGCGGCGCATGCCATGATGACAGGCATGACGTCCACTCTTCCCGTGCTGCTCCTTTTCCTTGGCCTCATCATCGGCGCTGTTCTGGGCTGGCTGGCCCGCGCCTACTCTACTCAGTCCTCCCAGCCCTCCGAAGAGCACCGCGCCCTGCAGGAATCACAACGCCGTCAGGCAGAGCTCGCACCACTGGAGAAGGCCATGGACCGACTAGGGCTTCAGCTCCAAGAGATCGAAGAAGACCGCGCCACCTCGCTTGCCGCGCTCAGCAGCCAAGTCCAAGCAGTTACTCGTACCTCTACACGCTTGTCTGACCGCACCGACAAACTCGTTGGCGCATTGCGCTCACCTAATGTGCGCGGGCGCTGGGGCGAGGTGCAGCTGGAGCGCGTCGTCGAGCTCGGCGGTATGCGCAAGCACGTGGACTTCGATTCCCAGGTCACCGCCTATATCAACGGCACAGCTGTGCGCCCCGACCTGGTTATTCACTTAGCCGGCGGGCGCAGCATCGTTGTCGATGCCAAAGTTCCACTCAGTGCTTACCTCGATGCTATGGATAGCGAAGACCCTGAGGATCGCGCTGGCTTCCTTCGGCGCCATGCCCACCTCATGCGCGCCCATGTGCAGGCCCTGTCGGGCAAAGACTACGTTGAAGCCTTCTCTCCCACCCCTCAGTTCGTTGTCCTTTTTGTTCCCGCAGACACGTTCGTGGATGCGGCGTTGACCGTTGATGGAGAGTTGCTCGAGTTCGCCTTCGAGCACAACATAGTCATCGCTACTCCCAGCACGCTTTTTGCGCTGCTGCGCACTGTGGCGGTGAGCTGGCAGCACGAGGAGATCTCCGACAAAGCCCGTGAAGTTCAACGCTTGGGGCGTGAGCTCTATACACGGCTCAATACGCTCAACGAGCACTATGACAAGGTGGGGCGCGGTCTGGAGCGTGCCGTCGAAGCTTATAACGCTAGCCTGGCCAGCCTGGATTCGCGCGTCGGCGTCACCGCTCGCCGGCTCAAAGAGATGGACATCCCCGCCCGAGTGGACCGCCAGCCCCGCGAACCGCGAAGCGTCGAGTCATGGCCGCGGCGCGCCCACAATGACTAACGTTTCCGGCTCCGATCCCGGTAAACTCTTTCGGCGTGTCAGTTGCCAAAAATCATCGCCGCCCACCCCGCCGCGGTATGCCCACCGTTCGAGCGCTTCTTGTAGCGCTCGTCGTGGTCCTCGTGGCCATGGCAGTCTCCGGCGTGCTGGGCCGCGTTGGATTGCCCTTTGCGCTGATTTTTGGTCTTGGTTCGCTCGCCGTCACGTGGCTCGTGGAGACCCGCGGCCTCTACATGACGGTCATCAGCGTGCCGTTGCTCTATGCTCTCGGCACAGTCGGCGCTGGCTTCATCAACTCCACCGCCGCGTTGCCGGAAGGCGCGTCGCCATTTTCTAAGACGGCGCTACTGACCTCCGCGTTCCCTCTTGTCCAGCACTTTCCGGTCCTCATCGTGACGGTGCTCGCCTGTGCGCTTCTCGCAGTGTTGCGTGTATGGCGCAGCAGCAACGACGCCAAGAGCCGCGAAGCTGCGGCCCAACAGAAGCGCCGCGCAGACCTTGCCGCGGATCAGCGCAACCGCTCCGAGCGTCTCTCCGTGGCTGAACTTGTGGCACGCGAGAACACCCGTGTTCGTGAACGCGACCGCGAGGAACGCCGGCGCCTGCAGGCAGAGGAGCGCGAAAAGCGCCGTCAAGCTTCCCCCGAGACCGATGAGCGCGAGGATTTCCTCCGCGCTGCGGCCGAATCCGCGGAGAACGCGCGCCGCACACAGAGGCGTCCTCAGCAGAAGCTCGACGAGAACCTCTACGAGGACTAACGCAGGGAATTAGCGCCCAGTACGTGCCGGACGCAGATCACGCGGCAGGGAGAAAGTAATGGTCTCCGTCGAGGTCGTTACCTGCTCCACATCGCTATAGCCACGCTCGTCAAGGAACTCGAGAACTTCACGCACGAGCAGCTCCGGAACAGAAGCGCCACAGGTCACACCCACAGTGTTAACGCCCTCCAGCCATGCCTCCTCAATCTCGGTGGCAAAGTCCACGAGGTAGGACGCCTTCGATCCCGCCTCCAACGCCACCTCCACGAGGCGCTTGGAGTTCGAGGAATTCTGGGAGCCGACAACAATCATGAGGTCGCACTTCGGGGCAATCGCCTTAACCGACTCCTGGCGGTTCTGGGTGGCATAGCAAATATCGTCTGACGGCGGGTTCTCCAAGTGCAGGAAACGCTCGCGCAGCTTATTGACAATCTCGATGGTCTCATCCACCGACAAAGTGGTCTGGGAAAGCCAGATCAACTTCTCGTTCTGCAGGAAATCAGGCAGCTTATCGACGCCCTCGATACCATCCACCAAGTGCGTCACATCTGGTGCCTCACCGGCGGTACCTTCCACCTCTTCATGGCCTTCGTGGCCTACGAGGAGAATGTGGTAGCCATCGCGCTCAAAGCGCTGCGCTTCCTTGTGGACCTTGGTCACCAGCGGGCACGTGGCGTCAAGCGTCAGCTGCTTGCGCTCTTGCGCTTCCTTACGCACGCTCGGGGCAATGCCGTGGGCAGAGAAGACCAAATGTGCGCCTTCGGGAGCCTCGGAGGCCTCCTCGACGAAGATGACGCCACGCTTGGCTAGCGATTCCACGACAAAGCGGTTGTGCACAATTTGCTTGCGCACGTAGATGGGCGCGCCGTACTTCTCCAGCGCCTTTTCTACAGTCTCAACTGCACGGTCGACGCCGGCACAGTAGCCGCGTGGAGCCGCCAGGAGCACCTTCTTGGCAGTTTCAGTCATGGCACCAAGAGTATCGAAAAACCGCCGCATACTGTAGTTACCTCCCTAGCATCCCTGCCCGCTGGCAGTGAATGTCCGAGGCACCTCCTAGACTGTACGCAGAACACAGCACGAAGGAAGGACTACGCGTGAACCAACCGGCTAATTCCGCGGAGGCACCGTGGCCCGTTGGCAAAGTCAATGACCAGGTCAAAGGCTGGATTGAGCGCCTCGGTTTTCTCTGGGTTGAGGGGCAGATTACCCAGCTCAATATGAAACCGACGTGGAAGCTGTCCTACATCACGTTGCGCGATGTGGAGCAGGAGAAGTCCGTACAGCTCACGTGTAATACCTCGCTTATCCGCAACTCCCCGTCACCGCTCAAGGATGGTGACCGCGTTGTGGTCTACGGCAAACCGGCCTTTTATGCCGGTCGCGGCAGCTTCTCACTATGGGTCACCGAGATTCGCCACGTGGGCATCGGTGATCTCCTGGCTCGCGTGGAGATGCTGCGCCAACGCTTGCGCCAGGAGGGTTTGTGCGATCCTTCCCGCAAGCTGCCTCTGCCCTACTTACCGAAAAAGATCGGCCTTATTACCGGGCGTGGTTCGCATGCCGAGCGCGATGTTCTCTCCGTGGCGCAGGACCGCTGGCCGGCCGTACAGTTCGAAGTCATCAACACTGCGGTGCAAGGCGCTACGGCCGTGACGCAGGTCGTGGATGCGTTGCGGACTCTCGACGCCAACCCGGAGGTCGATGTCATCATCATCGCCCGCGGCGGCGGCTCGGTCGAAGACCTCCTCCCCTTTTCTGAGGAAGCCCTCCAGCGTGCGGTTGCGGAGGCCCGAACTCCCGTGGTGTCAGCTATCGGTCACGAGCCAGACCACCCCGTGCTTGATGATGTCGCCGATCTCCGCGCTGCTACTCCGACTGATGCCGCTAAGCGCGTGGTCCCTTCCGCAGCCGAGGAATTCGCGCTCATTGATGAAGCCCGCTCCCGCATGGCGGCCGCACTCCGTGGGTGGGTCGAGCGTGAGCGCCGAGGGCTGGAAAACATCCGCTCGCGTCCGGTTCTGGCGGACCCTATGGTGCCCATTAACGCCCGCCGCGAGGAGTTGGAGCGCCATGTGTCGCTCATCCGGCGCGTCATTACGCATCACTTAGATCGGGAAAGCAACCAAGTAGCTTCGCTGCGCGCACGAGTCTCTGCTTTGGGTCCCTCGGCCACCCTAGAGCGCGGCTATGCCATCGTGCAGGTCGTCCCGCGCGACGGGAGTGGACCCGACGTGGTCACGAGTTATGAGCAATCACCACCGGGCTCGCAATTGCGCATCCGTGTGGGAGATGGCTCCATCACCGCAGCAGCGATGGCTTCTCAACCAGCAGACTAACCTCCCTACACTGAGCACAAACGACATACGCACACAACGCAAGAAGAAACAGATAGGAACAACCATGACTGACACCATTGGCACTGGGCAGCCCGGCCAAGACGCATTCCCGCCCGTTGAGGAACTGAGTTATGAGCAGGCTCGTGATGAACTTATTGAAACCGTGAAGATTCTCGAGCTGGGCCAGATGGGCCTCGATGAGTCCCTGAAATATTGGGAGCGCGGTGAAGCTCTAGCCAAAGCCTGCGAGGCACACCTGGATGGTGCCTCCAAGCGCGTGGAGGAAGCACTGCGTAAGAACAACGAACAAGAAGAAGCAGAAGTGGAAGTAGAGGAAGCCTAAGTGAAGATCTACGGATACCCGGGCGATCGTGTCGATTTCGTCTCTAAGTCCGGTGGCGCAGGTTCCTTGGCTTTTGGTGACCCCCGCCACCTCGCCGAGGAGTTCTTCGGCGCCCCGCATACGGCTCATGGCGAGGAGATCAGCTACTTCTCG
This sequence comes from Corynebacterium sp. HMSC078H07, assembly GCF_001812805.1. Classification (GTDB taxonomy): domain Bacteria; phylum Actinomycetota; class Actinomycetes; order Mycobacteriales; family Mycobacteriaceae; genus Corynebacterium. The sequence goes on from NZ_KV810490.1 coordinate 119,822, forward strand.
GGCTCGATTGTTCTGCGCTTTGTTCAGGACAAACTCGCTGAGATTACCCTTTTCCCCGGCAAGTCACAGCACGAAAAGGTCGATGTCTACCTAGCCAAGACGCGCCTGAGTGGTCTCGACCAAGAATCTCTTAACCAGGCAGTCGGCGAAAGTGTCGACGTGAACTGGAACGGTACGCTTCAGCGCGTTAGTTTCCGCTGATGACGCTGCCGTCTTCGGCAATCTTAAGCGGCTCCGCCTCCGCAAAGGCAGTCAAGGCCGTTTCATAATCGGCATCCGAGGCAGAACCCGTCAGGACGAGGCGGGCATCGCCCAAATCAGTAATCCATAGAGGGCGAACATCTTTATCATCGCTGCTCAGGATTTCAACATCGTGGCCAGCTACCTCTCGGTGCTCGGAGTGAGCACGATAGTGGGAGTCGTAGGCCGAGGGGACGTCGCCAAGCTCCAGCTGTGTCTGCGCCGACTCAACGTACCCTTCACTCGGGGTCAGCCAGCTCACCACGGAGCCAGTCTCAGCGCCCATCTGCGTGCGGCGCGCTGCATTAGGCTGCCATCCCTCCGGCAACGCCGGTTCACGGATAGCGGCACCGCTTCCGCGTGCTTCCATTTCTAGGAAGGTCGCGGCGTCGACGTCCTGCACCGGCGCCGACTTTTCCGGGTTAATCGAACACAGGCCCGTTGCGCCCACCGCGGCGAACATCATGATGAGAATGACGCCGACGCTCAGGGTGATGTCACGCGCGCCCTCGAAAATTTTTGGTTTCTCTTCAGCAGCCACCCGCTTAGTATCGCACGCCGCCTCCCACGAACGCGACACCGGCCATCCACCTGCAGTTTCAGTCACTATCACCCCCAATCCCACATCTGGGGGAGGCATTCGGGCTTGGATTCACCATAAAAGTGGAAGAATAGAAAATGTATGCCGGGTAATTCCCCCACCCCGGGCTGAGCCACCTGAAAAGAAAGGGACCAATCACACATGTCCGATAACACGTCTTATATCCCCGACCGCAACCTAGCCATGGAGCTGGTGCGCGTCACCGAGGCTGCTGCTTTGGCTTCGGGTCGCTGGGTTGGCCGCGGACAGAAGAATGAAGGCGACGGCGCTGCGGTGGATGCCATGCGCAAGCTCATCAACTCCGTTGAAATGAACGGTGTCGTTGTCATTGGTGAGGGTGAAAAGGACGAAGCCCCGATGCTTTTTAATGGCGAACAGGTCGGCACCGGCCAGGGCGCTGAAATGGATATCGCCGTGGACCCCGTGGACGGCACCCGCCTCATGGCAGAGGGCCGCCCGAACGCTATTTCTGTCATCGCCGCTGCTGAGCGCGGCACCATGTATGACCCGTCCGCTGTTTTCTACATGCAGAAGATTGCCGTGGGCCCGGATGCCGTCGGTTCCATTGACATCAACGAGTCCGTTGCCTGGAACGTGAAGTCCGTGGCCAAGGCCAAGGGCATTAAGGCCTCCGACCTGACTGTTGTGGTGCTCGATCGCCCGCGCCACGAGCAGCTCATCAAGGAGATCCGTGAGGCCGGTGCGAAGGTCCGTCTCATCATGGATGGTGACGTAGCTGGTGCTATCGCTACCTGCCAGGACAGTAACTCTATTGACCTCATGATGGGCATTGGCGGAACCCCGGAGGGCATCATCACCGCCTGCGCCATGAAGTGCATGGGTGGCGAAATCCAGGGCAAGCTGTGGCCGAAGGATGAAGAGGAAGCAGAAAAGGCCCGCCAGGCCGGCCACGACCTCGACCGTGTGCTTACCACCAACGACCTCGTCTCCTCCGAGAACTGCTACTTCGCCGCCACCGGCGTCACCAATGGTGACATGCTGCGTGGCGTGTCCTACCGCAAGAATGGTGCGACTACCCGCTCCCTCGTTATGCGCTCCAAGTCCGGAACCATCCGTTACGTGGACTCCATCCATAAGCTTGCCAAGCTGCAGGAATACTCCGTTGTGGACTACACCAATCCGCACGATGAGGAAAGCTAGTCCACACGCCGCATAAGAGTGCTACGGTAGCGGTCAATGCCGTGCCACGGCACACACTTAATCCCCCAACTCATTTCACTTCACAAGAAAAGGTGACTTCATGACTGAATACCGCATTGAGCACGACACCATGGGCGAGGTCAAGGTTCCGGTTGACGCTCTGTGGCGCGCCCAGACCCAGCGCGCAGTGGAGAACTTCCCAATCTCCGGCCGCGGCCTGGAGTCTGCACAGATTCGCGCGCTTGGCCTTCTCAAGGCCGCATGCGCTCAGGTGAACAAGGACTCCGGCAAGCTGGATGCGGAGAAGGCCGATGCCATCATCGCTGCTGCGACCGAGATTGCTGAAGGCAAGCACGATGACGCTTTCCCCATCGATGTCTTCCAGACCGGTTCCGGCACCTCCTCCAACATGAACACCAACGAGGTCATCGCCTCCATTGCTCACAACAATGGCGTGGAGATTCACCCGAATGACCACGTGAACATGGGCCAATCCTCCAATGACACCTTCCCTACTGCTACCCACGTGGCTGCTACCGAAGCTGCTGTCAATGACCTCATTCCGGGCCTCAAGGTCTTGCACGAGTCCCTCGTGGCAAAGGCCAAGCAGTTCGCCGATGTGGTCAAGTCCGGCCGTACCCACCTCATGGACGCCACCCCGGTCACCTTGGGCCAGGAGTTCGGCGGATACGCACGCCAGATTGAACTCGGTATCGAGCGCATCGAAGCTACCCTTCCGCGTTTGGGCGAGCTGGCCATCGGCGGCACCGCCACCGGTACTGGTCTCAACACGTCCGCTGACTTCGGCGGAAAGGTTACCGAGGAGCTCGTCAAGCTTACCGGCGTGAAGGAGCTGTCTGAGGCCAAGAACCACTTCGAGGCACAGGCTGCACGCGATGCCCTCGTTGAGTTCTCCGGCGCAATGCGCACCGTGGCCATCTCCCTCAACAAGATTGCCAACGATATCCGTTTGATGGGCTCCGGCCCGCTGACTGGTTTGGCAGAGATCCACCTCAAGGATCTGCAGCCAGGCTCCTCCATCATGCCGGGCAAGGTCAACCCCGTTCTGTGTGAGGCAGCCACCATGGTGGTCAGCCAGGTTATCGGTAATGACGCAGCTGTTGCTTTCGGTGGCTCCAACGGCCAGTTCGAGCTCAACGTCTACATCCCGATGATGGCCCGCAACGTCCTCGAGTCCTCCCGCCTGCTGGCGAACGTCTCTCGTGTCTTCGCTGAGAAGTGCATCGACGGCATTGAGGCAAACGAGGAGCGCATGAAGAAGTTCGCGGAGTCCTCCACTTCCATCGTGACCCCGCTGAACTCCAAGATTGGCTACGAGAACGCCGCCAAGGCCGCTAAGCACGCACTGCACGAGAAGATCACTGTCCGCGAGGCAGTCATCGACCTCGGCTTCGTGGATGGCGAGAATCTCACTGAGGAAGAGCTCGACGAGCGCCTCAACGTTCTTACCATGACCAACCGCGACCGCGACGACTTCTAAAAGGTCCCGCACCGCTCACGGCGCCGCCCTCCTTTGAGAGGGCGGCTTCGTCGTTTTGCCAACCGCACACCACCTTGGTGTCCTATGCCATAAATTCATTACATTTTCTCAAACATCACCGTGATTGCACTTGGTGCAAACTTGCACTCGGTGTACTGTTGCACTCTGTGCAAGAAGAAATGTCATTACGCGAGCAGAAGCGTCTCAAGACGCGCCTGCGAATCGAAGACGCCGCTACCCGCTTAGTGGACGAGCGTGGATTCGCCGACGTTACTGTCGAGGAGATCTGTGACGCATCGGGGATTTCTCGGCGCACCTTTTTCAACTATTTCGATTCCAAGGATTCCGCCGTGCTCGGTGCCCCGAGCCACGAATTCACGAAAGAACAGAAGAGCACATTCCTCAACACTCCCACGGACAGCGTCTTCAAGCTGGTAGTTGACCTTGTCAAGGACCACCTCGTTGGTCAACACGTCGATAACGTGATTACGGAACGTCGCCGCCGGATTTCCGGTGATGCTGACGCCGCGGCGGCGTCGCTAAGCCGAAAGCGCGCCATGTCCAACGAAATCCTAGGACTTATCACAGAGCGTCTACGTAAAGATCCTGACTTGCAACTCATGCCCTCTATCGCTGCTGAGACGGAGGCCATTCTCATTTCCTCCGCAATTAGGGAAGCCTTCTGGTTAGCCACAGCATCGCCGGATTTCAGCTGCGACATCCCCTTTGAGCAACGCTTTGAATCTGCGCTCACACTCATTAACGATTTTTCGAAAGGACTGACATGGTAGATACCGCGGCTCAGCCGGCCTCTCAGGCCGACAACAGCAAGCCCGAGAACAACCTTGCCCTCGTTTTCTCTGCCCTCGTGCTCACCATGCTGATGAGCTCCCTGGGCCAGATGATTTTCGCCACTGCCCTTCCCACCATCGTGGGTGAGCTCGGCGGCGTCGACCACATGAGCTGGGTCATCTCCGCTTTCTTGGTCATGATGACGATTGCCATGCCGATTTCCGGCAAGCTCGGCGACATGATGGGCCGCAAGTGGCTCTACATTGGTGGCATTGCTATCTTTGTTATCGGTTCCGCGCTTGGCGGCTTCGCCGACACCATGAATCTGCTCATTATTGGACGTGCGGTACAGGGTTTCGGTGCTGGTTTCATGATGATCTCCTCCCAATCCATCATTGCGGAGGTCACCACTTCCCGTGAGCGCGGCAAGTTCATGGGCATCATGGGTGGCGTCTTCGGCCTGTCCTCCGTCCTTGGCCCAGTCCTGGGCGGTTGGTTTACAGACGGCCCGGGCTGGCGCTGGGGTATGTGGATGAACATCCCGCTGGGTTTGCTCGCCATCACGGTCTGCACCTTGGTTCTCCATTTGCGCGTTGGCGATACCGACCTGCGTAAGTTTGATGTCCTCGGCGCAATCTTCATCGCCATTACCACCGCGTCCCTTATCCTCATGACGACCTGGGGCGGAACTCAGTACGAGTGGTCCGATCCGATCATCATCGGCCTGGGCATCACCGTGGTCATCGGCGCCATCATCACCATCTTTGTGGAGTCTAAGGCCAAGGAGCCGCTCATCCCGGTGCAGCTATTTAAGAACCGCAACATGGTTCTCACCACCGCTGCCGGCATGGTTCTGGGCTTGGCTATGTTCGGTGTGCTGGGCTACATGCCGACCTACCTTCAGATGGTCCACACCCTGACCCCAACGAAGGCGGGTCTCATGATGATCCCGATGATGGTCGGCTTGATCGGCACCTCTACAGCCGTTGGCTTCATTATCGCCCGTACCGGCCACTACAAGCGCTACCCCATCATCGGCCTAGCCATCACCGCCGGTACGTTGTTCTGGATGTCCAAGCTGACTGCAGACACCTCTCTAACCCAGCTCGGCGCGGAGTTCCTTGTCTTCGGCATCGGCCTCGGCTTTGTCATGCAGGTTCTGGTCCTCATCGTCCAGAACTCTTTCCCCGTTGCTCTCGTCGGAACCGCTACCGCGGCAAACAACTTCTTCCGCCAGATCGGTTCCGCCATCGGTGCTTCGCTGGTGGGTTCCCTCTTCATCCACAATATGAAGGATGAGATGGCCGCCAACATGCCTGCCGCCATCAAGTCCATGGGTGAGGCCGGCAAGCCCTTCGCGGAGAAGTTTGCTAGCGCCGAGGGCGGTTCCTCCAACCTGACCCCGGCCCTCGTGGCGCAGATGCCGGATCCCATCAAGGAAGTCATCCTCAACGCTTACAACGACGGCCTGACCCCGGTCATTCTGCTCATGGTTCCGATGGCCATCATCGCTCTCCTGCTCATCCTGCCGGTACGAGAGGAGCACCTCAAGGAGACCATCTCCTAATCACCCGAGGGGTCTAACGCAGGATTCCCAATTGGCGCGCCACCTGTGCAGCCACTCCAATGAGCGCCAGCACGCCGGAGATAATCGCCACGATTGTCCCGGCGCTCATGCCGCCAGAACTCAAGTCTCCACCGAGGGATTTCTTCGTCACCTTTACAGTCTTGGTCAGGTGGTTATCCGATACCTGTGGCTGCCCATTGCGCAGCTCATAGGTAGTGAACGTGACTGTTGCAGTGCCCTCGGACTTGGCCTCGTAGGTACCGTCCTCGTTGACTTTGAGCACCTCAGGATCGCTTGAGCTTGGCGACGCCACCGGAACCCCCAGCTGTGCTCCCCAGAAGCCCTCAGTACTCAGCCCCAAGCTTCCGGAACTCCCAACACTCATACCGCCCGAAGTAACCAGTTCAGCATTTCGAACTGCGCTCTCAGACACGACGATCGGGAACGCGTGGCGGCCGGAGTCTAGACGCTTTGGCTCAAAAGGTTTGTCTTCAGCTGAATACAGGCCCGTCGTGATTTCCCCTACCTCAGCCTGGGCAAACTTGACGTATTTGGGATTCAGAATTGTGTATAGGTGACCATTGCCATGAGCCCACATGCCGTTCTCACTAATGAGTTTTTCCCATTCGCTCGGCCCATTGATGCGATCCGTCGACCACGATTGAACTGCATGTTCCATATCGGCGGTGGATAGAACTTCCATCGCATTATAGTTGTCAAGAGGGTCAGGAGTTTTTGAACCAACAGCGCGAACGTGATCGAACAAGAAGTTTGACTCCGCCGCGCGCTGCAGAGCCGCATGCTCGAGTCCCCGATCCCATGAGATGCTATTCGCATAAGCCTCACGGGAATCATATCCCTTAGCTCGCGCAGCTTGCTGAAGAGTGCCACCATCGAAGGGCAGATTTGCGTCCCACGCTTTGGCGCGAAGCTCTCGAACCTGACGGGTCACCACATCAATTTCAGACTGCATGACTGGCTCAGCGAAGACGTAGGCAAGAGCACCATCAGGATGGTTAACGTCGAGCTCAGCTACAGGAACCGAGCCTGCAGATGGAAAATCCGCAGCCGTTGCGACAGGTGCAGCAAAAGCACCGGTTGCCACGACTGCGGCGGTGGTAAGGGAGAGCACGGACGTGCGTAGAGACATGGTTCACCCACAAAGGCTAGAGGAACAAATACATTCTCTAGCCTAGTGGCACCTATTTCCGCTTGTCCGCGATTTCTGCTTTCTTTTCCTCCGGCTTCGGCAGGAGCAACTCGTAGACATCGGTGTCGCGCCACTGGCCGGCGAGGTCACCATAGGTCATCTTTGCCATGTGGGAGTAGGTTCCCACCTTCACGAAGCCGCGAGACTTGTGAAGCCCTGCAGAGCCCTCGTTCTCAGGGAAGATCCACGAGTGGATAGCCCACTTGTGGAGGTCGCGGCACACCTCGATGAGTTGGTCCAACAAGGCGCCGCCAATGCCTCGGCCTTGGGCTTCCTTGCTCAAGTAGATGGAGTCCTCCACCACACCGTGGAACACGGTGCGGGTGGACGCTTGGGCGGCGCAGACCCAGCCGAGCACCTTCGAGTCATCTTCTGCCTCAACGGCAACGAAGACAGAAGCCATAATTTTGACGTTCTTAAACTCCTCGAAGGTCAACGAGCGGGTCTCATAGGTGGCGTGACCCGTGTTGAGGCCCTGCTCGTAGATCTCACGCATCTGTGGGTAGTCCGCTGCAGTGAACGGACGGATGCGGAAATCCTTCTTTTTGTCTTTCGCGTTTTCGCTCATGGGCACCATTATTACTGGGCTTACTACATTTCTGCCAAGCTACACGCAGCGGTGATCGCCACCTGCGAACGCGCTAATTCTCACCCTCGAGCAGATCGGTGACGAGCTCCGCAATGGCGGAACGCTCCGAACGCTGCAGGGTGACGTGCGCAAACAGTTCGTGCCCCTTCAGTTTCTCGATAACTGCCTGAACACCATCATGGCGGCCCACGCGCAGGTTATCGCGCTGGGCGACGTCATGCGTCAGCACAACGCGCGAGCCACGGCCGAGTCGGGAAAGCACCGTGAGAAGAACGTTGCGTTCAAGGGACTGGGCCTCATCGACGATGACGAAAGAATCGTGAAGGCTGCGACCACGGATGTGGGTCAGCGGAAGCACTTCAAGAAGCCCGCGGTCCTGAACCTCATCCATAACGTTTTCGGATACGAGGCCTTCAAGGGTGTCGTACACCGCCTGCGCCCACGGGTTCATCTTCTCGCTCTCTGAGCCCGGAAGGTAACCCAGCGACTGGCCGCCCACCGCATACATCGGGCGGAAGACCACGATGCGACGGTGCTCACCGCGCTCGAGCACTGCCTCAAGACCTGCGCACAACGCAAGAGCCGACTTACCAGTACCAGCGCGGCCGCCGATGGACATGATGCCCACCGAGGGATCAAGCAGCAAATCCAGTGCCACTCGCTGCTCGGCGGAACGGCCCTGCAGGCCGAATACATTGGCATCGCCACGCACGAGACGCACGGCGCCTTCAGCGGTCATTCGGCCGAGCGCGGACTGTGCACCTGCTTGCAGCGTGACGCCACAATGCACCGGCAGGTCCTCGACGCGAGTTCCGGCGGTGGTCACTGATCCGTCGATAAGCACCTCGCCCTCGCTGTATAACTCATCGATGACGTCTGCTGTGGTGTGGACCGTAGCCATGCCGGTGTAGCCGGTCAGCACGACGTCTTGGGCGTGGTATTCATCTGCCTGCAGGCCCACGGCACCGGCCTTCACACGCAGCGGCACATCTTTAGTGACAAGGACAGTATCTTTGCCCTCGTGCTGCAGATTGAGCGCGCAGGCGAGGATACGGTGGTCCCCCTCAGGACCACGGAATGCGGCGGGGAGCAGGGACTGGTCTTGGTGGTTTAGCTCCACGCGCAGCGTGCCACCTTCTGCGCTTACTGGAACCGGCTGATCCAGTGCATCGTAGGTGGCGCGAAGGTCCTCCAAAAAGCGAAGAGCTTGGCGGGCGAACCAGCCAAGCTCCGGGTGATGACGTTTTCCTTCCAACTCTGAAATGACGACGATGGGCAGAACCACATCGTGCTCGGCGAACTTACGCAGCGCCCAGGGATCGGAGAGGAGGACAGAGGTATCAATGACGTACGTCTTAGTGGCCACGGTGGCCTCATTCGACTGCTCAGTGAGGACGGAAGGATTGGTCATAGCGTCAGGGTTCTCCCTTGTGGTGCCGACCCAACTCATCGACCTGGGACGGCGTGGTGAAGCGGGTGTGTTGTGAACTATCCGGAGGTCCTATGGAAACCTCCGAACACTGCCCAAACTAGAGGCCGAAGGTTGAAATTACATGGGTGCAAGATGAACAGTATTAAAACGACAACCCCCGGCGTCACACCATTCCCACGAGTCAACGTGGGGGTGGCATGAACGCCGGGAAAGATACTAAGACTAGTTCTTAGCCACGAAGTTCTTAGTTGATGGTGGCCTCGTACTTGCCGGAGTCACCCTTCATCCAAGAAATGGTGCCGTTGGTGAACTCCTGAATCCAACCGTTGCCTTCGGCCTTCTCCGGTGCGGTTGGAAGGCCGATCTCGCTGTCCAGGCCGCCCTCTTTAGTCCAGGTCTCAGCGATCTTGCCGATGACCGGCTGGGAGCCAGCATCCTCACTGAAGGCAAGCAGCTTGTCCTTGGCGAAGGTAGCGATGCTGCCGTCACCGGAAGTCTCGACGGACTGCGGGTCGCCCCACTCAGCTGCCTTCTCCTTAATAGCCTTGGCAAAGTCGGCCGGAACCTCAACCTCACCGTTAGCGGTCTCGATGGACTCCTTGCCGCCCTCCGAGTCAGAAGACTCGGAGGAATCAGCAGAGTCAGAAGCATCAGCGGAGTCGGAAGAATCTGCAGAGTCAGAAGCATCAGCGGAGTCAGAAGCGTCAGCGTCGGCGTCCTTATCCTTGGAGCCCTTTACGGAATCCTTAGCGTCGTTGGCAGCGGAGCCGGCAGCATCGGTGGCGTCGGAAGCTGCGGACTGGGCAGCGTCGCCAGCCTCCTTAGCAGCATCCTCAGCGTCGGAGCATGCTACAACGCCCAAGGACAGGGTGGCGGCAGCGATACCAGCAGCGAAACGACGGGTCATCTTCTTCATTGTTTATTCCTTTCTCATAAACTTTTGTTGAGAACGGACTCCACCGTAGGTTCGTAAAAATTTTTTAGCCACCACTTATCGTGTGATTTGACAACAAAATTGAAGGATCAACGCCGTTTCCGCTGCTGAGACCCCCTATATCTTTTCGGTAACGGTTTTGTTTTCGAGGCTCCTTGGGACTGCCTGCGTGCTTGCTTGGCCTTTGCTTTGTCCCGTGCACTGCGCTTTTCAACGTTGTTGCGTGAGGTATTCCTCGTCCTTCCCTTAGCCACACCCACGAAGTCTTGAATCTCATCACTGTCGTCATCCTTGCGCCATACGAGGGCGATTCCCGTCAGAGGAACGGAGGGGTCATTAAAGCCGAGCGCAACTACTTGTTTCTTGCTCAGCACTTTAAGCAGCGGACGTGGCGCCACCACGATTCCCACGTTGGCGGCGACGACTTGGAGTGCGGTGCGGACCGAGGGGACGTCGACAAGCGCGTCAGCCCCAATCCTGTAATTCACAATCTCCTCAGCGACATCCTCAGGGTCGAGGTCCTCCCCTACCTCAGCGTAGACGGAGTCTTTGGGCACTGCGATGCCCGGTGCTTCCTCATAGAGACGGACAATATGGAAGCTCTCATCGATGCGCGGATCGGGCAGACGAGTAAGCGCCACATGTGCGTCACCTGCCAAAAGCACAGCTGTGGCATCATCTGAGTCGAGCGTGACAAGGGACTCTGCAGAATGCATATCACGGTAGCGGCGAAACCATTTGCCGGGTTCGGTACCAGTGGAAAAGACAAGGCGGAGCATGCATCTCATCCTACGGTGCTGCTACCGTGGTGAGCGTGACTGATACCCCACGTACCAATGCGACCGAGCCTTCCGGCACTGCCATGCGCGCGCAGACTGCGGCCAAGAAGCTGGGTATTTACCTGCCCGCCGCCCCGGAAGACTTTCAGGCTAATGCTGTAACACACGCGGAGCTGCGTGAGCTTCAAGAGAACCCACCCGAGTGGCTCGCTACACTACGCCGCGAAGGCCCCCATCCGCGCCCAGTCGTGGCGCAAAAGCTGGGCATCTCCGTAACCGCGCTGAAGAAGAACGACATGGATCGCCCGCTCACCACCGCAGAGATCAAAGAACTCCTCAGCGCAATGCCCGAATGGCTGGAAGCCGCTCGTAAGGCACACGCTGAGGAGCGCTCGGAAAAGAGTAGCGAGGCTTAAACCAGCTTCCATTCCTCAAGGCCGTCATACAGCGGGAAGTCCGCGGCGACCTTTTCAACGCGGGCGCGCAGAGAGGCGACGTCCGCGTTCTTACCGTTAGCCAGTGCCGTACCGATAACATCGGCAACCTCGGTGAAGGCCGCGGTATCCAGGCCACGGGTAGCCAGGGCCGGAGTACCGATTCGCAGGCCAGAGGTGACCATCGGCGGGCGCGGATCATTCGGCACAGCGTTGCGATTGACGGTGATACCTACCTCGTGGAGGAGATCCTCGGCCTGCTGGCCGTCGAGTTCAGAGTTGCGCAGGTCCGCAAGGACCAAGTGCACGTCGGTGCCACCAGTAAGCACGTCCACGCCGGCCTTGGTGCAATCCTCAGCGGTGAGGCGCTCTGCCAGAATCTGTGCGCCTTCGATGGTGCGCTGCTGACGCTCCTTGAACTCCTCAGTAGCAGCGATCTTCAGCGCGATGGCCTTCGCCGCAATCACGTGCATGAGCGGACCGCCCTGCTGGCCTGGGAAGACGTTGGAGTTGATCTTCTTAGCAAAGTCCTGCTTTGCCAGGATGAGGCCGGAGCGCGGGCCGCCGAGGGTCTTGTGCACGGTGGAGGACACAACGTCAGAGTGCGGGACCGGGGAGGGGTGCAGACCGGCGGCTACGAGGCCAGCAAAGTGGGCCATATCCGTCCACAGGTAGGCGCCAACCTCATCAGCGATGGAGCGGAAAGCCTCGAAGTCAATGGTGCGCGGGTAAGCAGACCAACCAGCGATGATGACCTGCGGCTTTTCGGCCAGTGCCTGCTCACGGACCTTGTCCATGTCCAAGCGCATGGTCTCGGGGTCCACCTCATAGGCAGCGACTTCGTACAGCTTGCCGGAGAAGTTGAGCTTCATGCCGTGGGTAAGGTGGCCACCATGGGCGAGGGACAGACCCATGATCTTGTCGCCCGGGTTAATCAGGGAACCCAGAACCGCGGCATTAGCCTGGGCACCGGAGTGGGGCTGAACGTTGGCAAACTCGGCACCGAAGAGGGACTTGGCACGATCGCGAGCCAGATCCTCAACGATGTCCACGTGCTCACAGCCACCGTAGTAACGACGCCCTGGGTAACCCTCTGCGTACTTGTTGGTGAGAACAGAGCCTTGGGCCTGCAGGACCGCACGCGGAACAAAGTTCTCGGAAGCGATCATCTCCAGGGTGTCGCGCTGGCGAGCAATCTCACCAGTGATGGCGCCGAAGACCTCTGGGTCGAGCTCGCGCATCTCTTGGTAGCGCACGTCAGCAGAATTCGAAGTGGTCATAGAAACGTAGAGTCCCTTCTCAAAGATGGTCCTGTGGAAAGTCGCCGAAGCTAGTTCTACATCCTAACGCCGACCTCCCCCGCGCGGGGGATTTTTCCTTCCCACTGATTGCACGCACTGGTCGGGCGAATGGAACAATGGTCGGCATGGCGCGAATGACCGACGGGAGCCCGTACCTCGACTTTGACCGTGATACATGGCGCGCCCTGCGTAAATCCATGCCGCAGGTGCTGACAGAGACTGAGGTTCAGAAACTCCGCGGCCTTAATGATCGCATCGATCTCACGGAGGTCGCCGAGGTGTACCTGCCGTTGTCTCGCCTTATCCACATGCAGGTCAAGGCCCGCCAAGAACTCACTGCCTCCACCGAAGCCTTTTTAGGCAACCCACCTACCCACGTACCTTTCGTCATTGGGGTGGCCGGTTCGGTGGCCGTAGGAAAATCCACCACGGCGCGTCTTCTCCAAGTGCTGCTGCAGCGCTGGGATTCCCACCCCAAGGTGGACCTTGTCACCACCGATGGCTTCCTTTACCCCACCGCTTACCTCAAAGAGCACGGCCTCATGCAGCGCAAAGGTTATCCCGAGTCCTATGACCGCCGCGCACTGATGCGCTTTGTCACCGACGTGAAGTCCGGAATACCACTGGTGAAGGCACCTTTGTACTCACACGTGTCCTATGACATCGTTCCCGGCGAATACCAAGAAGTCCACCAACCAGACATCCTCATCTTGGAGGGCCTCAACGTTCTCCAAACCGGCCCCACGCTCATGGTTTCTGATCTGTTTGACTTTTCCGTCTACGTGGACGCCCGCGTGGACGATATTGAGCGCTGGTATATCGAGCGATTCCTCAAGCTTCGCCACACGGCTTTCCGCGAGCCGGGTGCGCACTTCGCGTCCTTCGCCGATATGACCGATGAGGAAGCATACGAGCAAGCCCGTGAGATTTGGCAGTCCATTAACCTGCCCAACCTCATGGAGAACATCCTGCCGACGCGCGTGCGCGCGTCCCTCGTGCTACGCAAAGGTTCTCACCATTTGGTGGACCGAGTCCGTATGCGCAAACTTTAGATTCGGCAGCTAGCGTCCAAAACGGCGCGAGCGCTGTGAATAATCTCGCAATGCGCGCAGGAAATCCACGCGTCTGAAAGCCGGCCAGTAGGTATCCGTAAACCAGATCTCAGAGTAAGCAGCCTGCCACAGCAAAAAGCCCGACAAGCGCTGCTCGCCCGACGTGCGAATAACCAGGTCAGGGTCCGGAAGGCCCTTGGTATACAGGTTGCTGGTGATGGCCTCCGCGGTCACGTTCTCCGCAATCGCTTCAGCACTCAACCCCTTCTGCGCTTCACTGCGGATGAGGCTCTGGACAGCGTCGACAATCTCCTGACGCCCTCCATAACCCACCGCAATATTGACGATAACGCCTTTGTGGTCTTCCGTAGCTGCAGCGGCACAGCGCATCTTCTCGGTGACCTTTTCTGGAAGCAAATCCAGATGCCCCACCAGGCGAATCTGACAATCCAGCTCACCCTGTGACAGGTGCGTGACTACATCAGAGATGATGTCGAAAAGGAGCTGTACCTCCTGCTGGCTGCGCTTGAGGTTCTCAGTGGACAGCAGGTAGATGGTCACGACTTCAATGTCGGTGCCATCGCACCACGAAATCATTTCACTGATTTTCCGCGCGCCTTGGCGGTGACCATGGCTAATGTCCGTGAACCCAGCCTCCCGCGCCCATCGGCGGTTGCCGTCCGCCATGATGGCCACGTGCCGTGGTTGCGGCTTGCCCTTAATCTCTCGCGTCAGGCGCGCTTCATACAGGGGGTAAAGCGCTTGGCTGAGGAATGTCACGGTCTCGCCCTCCGCGTTAGAAGATGGACTTCTTACTGGTATCGAGGATGCCCGCTTCCTTCATAGCGGCGTCAACAGCCTCATCATCGAAAGGATCAATGCCATGGTCCTCCGCAAACATGGTGCGGCGGCGGAAACGGGAGTAGCGGCGGTGGAAGTTCCAACCGGCAAACAGCACTGCGACGCCCATCAGCGCAAGGATCAACAGGCCGATGGGAGACGCCTTACCAAACTCCGGCCCCACCGGCCCGCTTTGCGCGCCTTGGGCCAAAAGGGCGACGTCGTGTGCCGCGAAGTACAAAGCGTTCATGCTTCTAAGACTCCCCTACTTCCGGGATTCCTGCAAATAAATCATTTTCGGGCAGCTCCGTGGATACCCGCGTCTTAGCCAACTCAAATTCTTCCGTAGGCCAGTGCTGTTGTTGGACCTCCACGGGCGTCGCCAAGAATGCTCCTGCGGGATCAATCTGAGTGGCATGCGCGCGAAGAGCGTCCTCACGGTTCTGGAAGTAGTCCGCGCACTCCACCTGGGTGGTCACGCGCGCCATAATGTCACCAAACGTTGTGTCCCAGCGCGCCAACATAGGCTCGTAGGGGCTCACCTTGCCTTCCTCCAGCAGCAAATCGTGGAAGATCTTCATGCGCTGGTACACGAACCCGTGGCTGTAGTACAGCTTCTGAGGCTCCCAGGCCTGACCAAGCTCGGGGTGGTAGGACTCATCCCCAGCCTTGTCCCACGCAATCATGGAGGAGCGATACACCATAAGGTGGTCCGGGTGGGGGTACCCGCCATTCTCGTCATAGGTGATGATGACCTGTGGTTTGAACTCGCGAATGATCTTCACCAGTTCTTGCGCCACATCATCGTCGTCCATGAGGGCGAAGCAACCTTCAGGGAGCAGGTCCTTAATATTGGGGGCTAGAGGATTACCCGGCAAACCGGAGTCAATATGACCTAGCCACCTGTGTTGGACACCCAATGCTGCCGCAGCCTCGGCCATCTCCTCGCGGCGGATGCTGCCCATGTTTTCCAGGACCCCGGGACGATCCATGGCTGGGTTAATGATGTCCCCTCGCTCACCACCGGTACAGGTCACTACGAGGACCTCTGCGCCTTCGGCGGCGTACTTGGCGGTGGTGGCGGCACCTTTCGAGGATTCATCGTCTGGGTGCGCGTGAATAGCTAACAGGCGCTTGGTAGTCACTAGGTGATACATCTCCCTTTACCGTCGTCTTAAACAATGGCTCAGTCTAGTGGATAGTTTGTTCTGGTCGAAGGTTGGCTAGAATCAGATTCATGTCTTCCGCTGGTTCCGCTCGTCCTGCCTCCCGTTCCCAGTCCCGTTATGGCTCTTCCACTAAGAGCAAGGGTTCATGGACGAACCGCGCCATCGTCCTTGTTTTTGTAGCTGTTTTCATCGCCATGGTTTTCTTTGGCGTGCAGTATTTCCGCACTCAGCAAAAGGTCAATGCGAACATTTCCTATGTCTCGCACGAGATTCTTTCTGATGACACGGCCCGAATCTGGGTCGACATTACCCGCAACCGCGTGGAAGAACCCGCGTACTGCATTGTTCAGGCCTTCGATTACTCCAAGGCCGAGGTCGGCCGCCGCGAAATCGCCGTCCCCGCTGGCGGTGAGGAAGCCCAGCGCGTGGCTATCGACGTTCCTACGAACCACCGCGCGGTAGCTGGCGGCGCCTACGGTTGTTCCGGCAATATCCCTTCATACTTGGACATCGACACCATGGATTCTGTCGAATTCACGGGTGAGGCAACAGATAGCTAAAAGCCCAGCTATGCTAGTATGTTGAGCGTTCTGAATGGGCCGCGCCACCAGCGCTTTTGCACCCATTCTTTTGAGAAGTTATCCGTAAACGGAAGGTTGCACCATGGCTGAGCCGCAGAAGCAGTACATCACCCCGGAAACCAAGGCCAAGCTCGAGGCCGAACTGCAGGCCCTCATTGATCACCGCCCGGTCGTCGCTGCCGAGATTAACGAGCGCCGCGAGGAGGGTGACCTCAAGGAGAACGCCGGTTACGATGCCGCGCGTGAGATGCAGGACCAGGAAGAGGCCCGCATCAAGCAGATTTCTGAGGTTCTGGCTAACTCCACCACCGAGCGCACCGCCGTCCAGGAAGGTGTCGCCCACATCGGTTCCGTTGTTCACGTCTACTACAACGGCGATGAGGACGACCGCGAGACCTTCCTCATCGGTACCCGCGCTGCTGCCTCCGACAACAAGGATCTGGAAACCTACTCCGAGCAGTCCCCACTGGGCGCCGCTTTGCTGGGCGCCGCCGAGGGCGAGACCCGCGAATACACCGCTCCGAACGGCAAGACTTTGTCAGTCACCGTGGTCTCTGCAGCACCGTATGATTCTGCAAAGGCCGCCACGCCGCGCCAGTCCTAACTTATACTGCTCTACATCACCGTTTTCTGAGAAAGAGTTCTATCCCATGAAGAAGTTCACTCGTTTCGCCGCTGCCGGTCTGGCCGTCACCGCTGGCCTTACTCTCGCCGCTTGCCACCCGCCGAGCCAGCAAGATTCCGATGAAAAAGTCGATACTGCTGTCACCTTCGAGGGTGAGGCTCCGGGCGCCGGTGCTTCCGAGGAAACCGCAACCGAAACCGTGACCGAGGTTGCCACCGAAGTTGCCCCTGCGACTGGCTCCGAAGTTGTAACCAACTAGCTTCACGCCGAAGCGGCACCACGATTGTTGTGGTGCCGCTTTTTGCGTTTTGCTCGTCGTAGCTTAGTCCGCGTCCCGTGCCCATTCCCCAATCACGCCCGGAAGCACCGCCGGCGATTCTCCAAGCAGGTCACGTTTGTTGGGATCTCGCTCAACCTGCGTGGTCACGGATTTGATCCGCTTTTCATTCTCTCCTCCACGGGCCGCGCCGCCCATCATGGGCATCATGCGGAGGCCCGCAGCGCCCTTCGCCACCTGTGCCCCAGTCTTAGCTGCTACGCCGGCGCCACTGTTTCCTGCGCCTCCAACCGCACCCCCAATAGGGCCAGTGACGGATCCACCAGCTCCGCCTGCGCTTGCCGACGCCCTTCCATCCTTCGCCCCACCAGTCGCCGCTGCTCCCGGCAGTCCGCCGATAACGGGATGTGTTCCGGTTTGTGGCGCGGTGCCAGATGCTCCCAATCCCCCGAGACCTGCTGCCGAGGTCGCTGGATTCTCAGGAATACGACCAAGCCCTCTGCCCAAACCACTGTTCATGCCGCTCGGCATTCCGCCTGCCCGCGAACCTGCCGTACCGCCACGGCCTCCAGGCAGCCCCATGGCTCCCATACCGGATGCTCCCACACCGGTGCCGCTTCCCAAGCCGGCCGCCGACAGGGTTTGTCCGACTCCCGATTGAACGCCGCCTAATGGATTCACGGAACTAACCCCAGCGGTGGCTGCTGAAGTGTCCATTTGTGAGGCGTCGATAGGCTCAAGCGCCTCACCAAACCCCAGCTCGCTCAAGATACTGCGCCCTCGGTTGCGCAAATCTGACTGGAACTGCGCAGCCTCTGCCGCGTCCATTCCCAGTTCCGACAGCCCCTTCATCTGCCCTTTCGCAGCGTCAAAAGAACCTGGACCAACCTCGCCGTTCTCAATAGCCTCTGCTATCTGCTTGGGCCAGGTAACACCGTCGGTGTTGTACTGCGTTCCATCCCCAGCCACTGCTCCGAATTCCGTGCTTACATCGCCACCACCAGACGGCGGGGCTGCATCCATCAGTGCGTGTTGGTACGGCATCGCCATGACAACGCCCTCTTGCAGCAGCCCCTGCATATAAAGTAACGCTGCCTCTTCCGCCGCTGCGCGCGTAGCAGGCTCCGGGATAGCCATCACCTCGAAGGCAAGCGCAACTGCCTCTGCCTGGGTACTCATGATGCGGGCCTGCAAGCCGAAGAGCTTCTGCTGCATCACCGCGGAATTCGCAATGAAGTGCGTACCAGCTTGGGCAACCTCGCGGATCTTTGCTGCCGCCCTCGTCGTTGGCTCAGAGTCATTCTCCGACTCCAACGACGCCGCCGAAGCATGGAGCCCCTCAACGATGTCCCCAACTTCCGTGCTCAACGAACTCCAGCGCGCTTGTGCTTCCGAGACATCCCAAAATCTCGTAGTGAACAAATCGGAGGCCAGCCCCATAATCGAAGGACCCGGATCCACAACCGGCATCGTGAACCCAAACGGGCTGTACCCCGGGTCCGGCTGTTCCACGATAGGCATTGCTTCCGCTCCACCGCCGCCTCCAGCATCCGCGACGTCGAGCCCACGGCTATTCAGTTCATCCTGCGACGAGAAGCCAGCTAGCTCGGTTTGCAGTGTGTCCCCTAACCATGCGACCTGACTCCTAAATCCGTCAAGCGAATTTCGCGCAGAACCCGGATCCGTCGCCAACACACGCTGGTGGATCGCACCGACTTCACTTAGGCCTGTAACTGTAGAAAATCCCCCGTCAAGCGGGCTATGCGTACCTTGCCCTAAAATAGTAATCTCTCTGCTGAGGCGATTTACATTTTGAATCTGACTTTCAAAACTTTCTTGATTAATATTCATCTTACCTCTTGTCTTACATTAACGAAAAAAGGATTCGATCGGCCGACAAGCACTTTTCTGACATAGTCTTATCAGCACGTATTTCAGTCCAAGAAACCGAAACTATTCCTCGAATCGTTTCAATAAATACCGTGCAGGTTGCGTTAGGTATGAATTCATCTTCAACTCCATATGCGTTAGGAGTCCTGAACTGAACCGCACTAAACGATTCTGGAAATGCATTCTTTATTTCATCCATTGTTTCTTGACGAGCTTCTACCGTTACGCTCGCCGTGCTTGCCCCCGAGATAAAAGCGAAATCACAAGATCGATAACCACTTCTTTTTCGAGGTTCTCCTGACCGCTCCAAGCCCAACGGCTCAAGAGCTTCAGTTAATATTTCTTCACACGGGTCAAAGACCCTAAATCCAGCTTGAGTTCGATCAAAAGATCCGAGTGGCGGCAGCACCCCACCTCCCGATTGCCCCACCCCACTTGCAGTCTCATTCCCCCTCTCCCCCGTGGCGGTGACATCAGCGACCCCCGAGACCGCTGAGTCACCGCCATCCTTAACATCAGAGAAATCGTGAGAACCCCCGGTACCAACGCCATGAGAACGAACACCCAGACCCTGCAGTGATGCACAGCTCGATAGCACCCCCATACAAGCCGCCACCAGCACAAGGCCCCCGATTCGCTTCATGGTTTCCCTTCTCAACCAATCTCTCTGACTTTTCGAAGCCACCTTCCGGAGCGGACTCCGTGAGCGGCTTCGGAAACAAGAATGCACGAAAAACCACGGTCTGTCTCGGCAGAATCTATGAACTACTTAAGAATTTGCTCAATCGACGAGAATTATCAATAAATACTATTAGAAATTTAACCAATAGGTGCTGGCTAGACACTGTGACACAGACAACCATCCGGCCGGAAGAATTAGATGGATCTAATTTGCAAAAATCTAAACGGGTACCCCCGAATTACAATAGTGAAAGTAGATGAGCTGGGCTTTTTCGGTCGATGCATTGAGCGAGTATTTTTCTTAAATCGATGTTTTCCGCAAGCAACGCCAAGCACTGTCAGCCACGAGGTAAAAGTATGCTTATGTACGGAACATTATCGAAACTGTTCACTAAAAGGCAGAAGCTCAAATCCTCACGCATCAGCTAAATCGACCATGAATCATCAAAGAAAATCGGATACTGCACCATTGCGGGACGCGACCCCAATCGTCGTCATTTTCGACGAAAAAGAGGGCCACGGCCACTACCACTTGGACGGCAGGCGAATGTCACCCGGAGAATCCTTCATTGGGGGTAGCGCGAAACCCTAACCACAAGACCAACCCCGACGTCGTATTAAACGACGATCAGCTCGCTTGTCTCAAATCGTTTTGGCGAAGCATGGGTTCGTCGTTTCTGACGATGATAGGAAAAATCACCGATTTCCAAGTCTCACTTTTTCGCCGGGTTCCCACCCGCTTCATCGTCGTCGTTTAGTTCGACGAGCAAGCCAGCCGCATCGCCGGCCCAACCTTCTAGAAGGGAATATCGCCACCGTCAGTGTTGTCGCGGTCTGCCGGGTCGGTCATATCAAA
>NZ_KV810490.1:140433-140696 GCF_001812805.1 Corynebacterium sp. HMSC078H07
GTCGGTCATATCAAAGACTTCCACGATCTCACCGTTGTCCAACTCGACCTTCAATGCTTTGGCGTCTTCATGCATCTTTGCTCGGTGTGCCATAACATCCTCGGCAACAGTGCGAGCCCACCTACGCATCGAGGGTGCTAGCGGGCCTGTAGCTTGCGTTGTCACCCAACTGCCATCAGCCAACAACCACACCACATCACCAGTAACCGGGTCCAGAATATAAAAGGCTCTGCCCTCGGTCTTCATATTGTGATGACGCTGGC
>NZ_KV810491.1 GCF_001812805.1 Corynebacterium sp. HMSC078H07
CTTGCGTGTTGCCGGGCCGGTTTTGCTGGCTTCGCGATAAAAGTAGTCGCTTGTCCACAGTCCACGGGTGGAGTCCATTCCAGATGGAATGTGCTCATAGTCAGTGACATAGGCCCCACGCTTATGCGAAACCTGGTGGGTTGCCACGGTTGTCCCCTGGTCAAAGACGGTCAAGACCTGGCCTGTGATGCGCACATCGACAGTGCGGCCAACAAGCTGGTGCGG
>NZ_KV810492.1 GCF_001812805.1 Corynebacterium sp. HMSC078H07
TGCCACTGGCGATCACCGGCGTGCTGGGCCTGGCCGCCGTCGTGTTGGTTCACGAAGTCGCCGAAGTCATCGTGATCTTGAACGGCCTGCGGGCTGCACGAGCGAAACGCTGAGGCTGTGACCGGCAAGTCTTATAAGAGTTAAACCACGCGCCGAGCGCACACACGTTGGACCAGGCGAGTCATTCGAGTTCACCACCTGGTCCTTCTCGATGCGTGCAGGCACGGGAACTGTGGGTGAACCTAATAGTTCAACGGCCTGATACCGCTTGCAGATTCTACACACGAGGTAGCGGAATGGACCGAGGCCGAACGAAAACCGGAGTTAGAGACAGCGCTCTTCA
>NZ_KV810493.1 GCF_001812805.1 Corynebacterium sp. HMSC078H07
AGCGTCCAACCGGCAGCTGGGATCGCCGATGTCGCGGAGGCCCTGTGGTGGGCGTCCGCGTGGCGATTTACCCGCCGGGCGGCCCGTTTGGGCGCCTGCACGACCGGTGATGCGTGTCCGGTAGTGCGTGGCGGTTTAACCGGGTTTGTCTGGTCCCCGTGCTGTAGCTTGCTGTGCTTGTTGGTAGGCCGCCTGGGCGGTGATTGGTTCTGCCCACGGTGGGACGTAGGTGACGTCGCCGCGTAATCGGAAGACGTAGCCAGCACCGGTGGGTTT
>NZ_KV810494.1:0-29605 GCF_001812805.1 Corynebacterium sp. HMSC078H07
TGCCAATTACCGCCATGCCCGAATACCAAGAAGCGATAGCAAGACTCGCTTCTGAGAAAGCAGCACGACAAACAACAGGGCAACCACCCGACCCACCGCCAGGAACAAGCCAATCACCCGATCCGCCGGGTGCAGGCTAACCGCCTGCACGCACGCGCCCGCGCCTAAACCCGCCGACCACACCACGGTCAGCGGGCACACCGGCGATCCTGCACCTAACCAGGCAAATGCAGAGACGACGAAACCCGCCAACCAGAGGAAGGTTGACGGGTGCGTCCGTGTTGTCGGAAGCTGCCCTAATTGTTGGAGCCGTCCTCTTCGACTTCTTCGATGCGCTCGGAACCGAGTACGTCTTTGAATACAGAGGCGTCGACGAGCTGGCCTCGTCGAATGACTGAAATGTGTCCTGTGGGTTCCAGGATCATCAGCTGCACGTCGTTGCGGCGGCCAAGACCGGCTTTGCGCACCGCCGAATTAACGTCTCGCTCCGTGATGTGGGCGAAAACCATATTGTCTTCCTGCAGCTCCCCCTTATAAACCAGCAGAACAGGGCGACGGTCAATAAACTTCGACCACTTAACAAACTGTCGGAAGGTACCGAAAGCCGCCTCGAGAAGCATGAGGGTAAAAAGGCCAATGATGCCGGCCGCGAGCGTCGGTGGGTTGCCGATAATTACGCGGCCAGCGACCGCGCCGAACATAATAATGATGACCGCATCCGACGCCGTCATGGACGTGAGCACACGGCTGCCAAAGAGCTTGACCAGAATCATGAAGGCTAGGTAAATGCCGAGGGTCGCGAACATCACCACTGGAATGCGGTGAGGTTCGATACCCAGCTGATACATCGCTTCGCGTCCAAAAAGCCTCAAGGTCTCCACGACGCTCTACCTTACCTTTTCCTGTCAGTCGCCCATAGAAAAAGCCCACACCGAAGTGTGGGCTTCCCAGAAAAACTCTGTCTTAGATATTGAACTGCTTGCGCAGCTGCTCAATCATCTGCTTAATTGGGGCCGGAAGAGCGTTAGCAGCAAATCCGACGGTAGCCAGAGCGGTTGCGATTGCGGCTGCAACAGAGGCGGTGATACCCAAGCCAAGGCCCAGGCCGAAGGAAGAACCATCGAACTTGGAGCTAGCTTCCTTGGACGGCTTCGGGTCAACAGTCGGCTCAGTCGTCGGCGCCGGGGTCTCAGACGGCTTGTCCTCAGCCTTGCCTTCCAGGGTAACCGGAAGAACAGCCTCAGTGCCGGCATCAGTGGTGATGGTCAGCTTCTGCTCGCCCTCAAGACCCTCCGGGATGGTGAGCTTGACGGTTGCGCGACCGCGCTCGCCGAAACCAGCGTCACCGTCCTGCGCAGCGTTATCGATATCAGCCTCAACGGTAGCGTCACCAAGCTTGACGGTAGCCTTCTTTGCCTGCGGCTCCTCAGCGTTGGAGTAGTTCAGAGAAGACAGCTCCACGGTAATCTCGTTGCCCGGCTTCAGGTCTCCCTCGATGTGAGCGCCAATCTGACCCTGGCTGGTGCGTACCTTCGACTCGCCAGAAGCGATGTAGTCAATCATGGCCTGGGTATCCATGTAACCGACGTCGTTACGGTTCTTGATGGAACCCGGCACGAAGAAACCGTCACCGCCTTCCTCAGTATCGCTCGAAGCAAGGAAGGAAGACAGAGCAACGCTGTAGTTCTTCTTCGGGTCGATAGGCTCGCCGTCGATAGTGACAGACTTGACGCGCTTGCCCTGCTCAGCCTTCTGGTCATAGACCACGGAAACATTGCTGGACAGGCCCAAAGCCAGGCGCGGGCGGGACTGACCCGGCTTCCACTGATTCTCCAGAGCCTTGATGAAGTCTTCACCGCTAACCTCAGCCGTGATGACGGAGTTGCCGAAAGGCTGGACGGCGAAGATGTCCTTGTAGGTGACGTCGCCTTCCTTGAGGTCAGCGCGAACACCACCGGCATTCATGACGCCAAGGTCGATTTCCTTGTTGGTCTGCTTCGACATAGCGTAGCGCTGACCATCAGCAATGAAGTTGTTGAGGGTGGACTCCACGCCGCGGTTGGTACCAGTATCTTCACCATCGTTAGAACCGCGGTACATTGCCTTTTCAGTGGTGCCAGCGGTCTTGGAGCCCTCTTCGTCAGCTACCTTCTTGGCCTCGGCGACAACGGAGGCAACCTCTGCATCATCCTCCAGCCCCTGGAGAAGCTCAAAAGTCTCTGCATCCGCAACGTCGTACTGGGTGAGATCGACCTTGGTGATCTTCTTCTCAGCCTTGTCGAAGGTGATGTCGGCGTCGTTAAGCACCTTGCCGTACTCGTAGCCCTGTGCCCAGTACAGCGGCAGTGCGCCCTCACGGGCGACCTCGCCCTGGGTCTTCACGTGGGTGTCGCCGCCGAAAAGCAGGTCGACGTCCTTGTTGAAGCCCTCTGCAAACTGCTGTGCGTCCTCGTGCATGAGTGCGACAACAACGTCGGCCTCGCCGGATTCCTTCAGACGGGTGGCTTCCTCATTCGTAGCCTTAACTGGGTCGGTGAACTCAATGCCCGGAATGGCGGCGGCGGATACCTTGAACTTGGTGTTCTCAGTGACGGTGCCGACGAAGCCGATCTTCACGCCATCGACTTCCTTCACGAAGGAAGGCTCGAGGAGAGGCTTGCCGTCTTTGGTCACGTTCGCACCGATGATCGGGAAGTCAGACTCCTTGACGATGCGGTCCATCAGGTCCTCAGTGCCCTTGTCGAATTCGTGGTTACCCACGGCAGTGACATCGAGGTTCATGGTGTTGAGGGCCTCGTTGGTGTACTTATCCTCAGAAATAGCCGATACGAAAGCGGAGCCGCCCACGTTGTCACCGGAGGACGTCAGAGCGTACTCCTGGTCTTTGTTGACGTACTTGATGAGGGCAGCCATGCGGGCAGCGCCCATCTCGGTGTAACCGCTCAATTCCTTAGTGTCCTTGTCAAACTTCTCAGCCAGCTCGAGGTGGCCGTGGAAGTCAGTGAAGTTGGTGACGGAAATGGTCACCTGGTCGGCCTCAGCGGCGAACGCAGGCGCGCCAGAGACGGCAACGGCGGTAACGGTGGTGGCGGCCAGCAGCTGACCAAAGCGACGGAAGTTCACGGGGAGTCTCCTGAGTATGAGAGGGATCTTGTCCCCGTGTTTATAACGCATCCGTCACGATGACGCAGGGCTTTCCGACGCCCCCACCAGCCCCTTCACCCAACATTCACCCACGCGTTACCTAGGCGACAGTCAGGGTTTAACCCCGACCCCCTGATGGGGGTGGAGGACTAGGCAGTCACGCGGTAGACGTCAAAGACACCTTCGGTGTTGCGCAACGTGGTCATGAGCTGACCGAGTTGCTTGGTATCAGAGACCGAGAAGGTAAAGCGAACGGTGGCGATGTGATCGTCGCCGCGGTTCGAGGTCATGGACAACACGTTAAGGCTCTGCTCGCTAAAGATGCGGGTGAGTTCAAACAGCAAGCCTTGACGGTCGAGGGCCTCGAGCTGAAGAGTGGCGGAGAAAGCACCTGAGGATTTAGGTCCGCCGGCCCACTCCACCGTCATCATGCGTTCCGGCTCGGACTTGAGCTTTTCAGCATTGGTGCAATCGGCGCGGTGGACGGAGACTCCCCCGCCGCGGGTAACAAAGCCGAAGATGGCATCACCCGGGACAGGCTGGCAGCACTTAGCTAGCTTCGCCATGACATCGGGGCTGCCTTCCACGAGGATGCCCGTACCCGTGGCGGAGTCCTTGGTGTGCCGTGCGCGGGAGTTCTCAATCTCGCTGAGCGGGGTGCGGGAGGCCAAAGCATCGACGGCATCGTCTTGGTCGCCGAAGAGCGCCATGAGCTGGTTGGCCACGTGTTGCGCTGATACATGCCCTGCACCAATTGCGGTGTAGAGCGCATCCACGTCTGGGTAATGCAGCTGCTCAGCCACCTGCTTCATGGAGCTAGCGGTAAACAGGCGATGCATGGGCAAGCCGCCACGCTGGACCTCGGCGGCGAGCGCGTCGCGGCCAGCCTCAAGGTGCTCTTCTCGACGCTCTTTAGCGAACCACTGCCGGACCTTCGTTTTCGCACGAGGTGAGACGAGAAAATCCTGCCAGTCGCGCGACGGACCCGCATTCGGGTCCTTGGAGGTAAAGATCTCGACCTTGTCGCCGGATTTGAGTTCGGATTCGAGGGCAACCAGTTTGCCATTAACCTTAGCGCCGATACACCTATGCCCCACCTCCGTGTGCACCGCGTAGGCGAAGTCAACCGGAGTGGAACCGGCTGGGAGATTCACCACGTCGCCCTTGGGAGTAAAGGCAAAAATTTGCTTGGTGGTCAGGTCATAGCGCAGCGAATCGAGGAACTCGTTGGGGTCGGCGGCTTCCTTCTGCCAATCAAGCAGCTGGCGCATCCACGCCATCTGGTCCACTTCTTCTTGATGTCCGGAATTCTTTCCCTTGGTTTCTTTGTAGCGCCAGTGCGCCGCCACACCGAATTCGGCGTTGTAGTGCATTTCGTGGGTGCGCACCTGGACTTCCAGGGTGGAACCGCCTGCTGCAATCACCGTGGTGTGCAAAGACTGGTACACGCCAAAACGCGGTGAGGAGATGTAGTCCTTAAAGCGACCCGGAAGCGCCTGGTAGAGCGAGTGCACAACACCGATGGCGGCATAGCAGGAATTGATGTCATCGACTAAGATGCGGATACCGACGAGGTCGAAGATCTCAGCAAAGTCGCGGCCGCGCACGATCATCTTCTGGTAAATCGACCAGTAATGCTTCGGGCGGCCCATGACCTCGGCTTCAATGCCGTTGTCTTTGAGCGCTTGGCCTACCTGAGCCGTGATCTCTTTAAGCGCGCGGTCGCGCGAGGGGGCGCGGTCCGCCACCATGCGGACAATCTCGTCATACTTCTTGGGATACAGGATGGCGAAAGCCAGATCCTCCAGCTCCCACTTCACACTCGCCATACCCAGGCGATGAGCCAAAGGCGCAATGACATCAAGGGTTTGGCGCGCCTTCTTCGCCTGCTTTTCTGGCGGAAGGAAACGCATCGTGCGCATGTTGTGGAGACGATCGCACACCTTGATGACGAGTACACGCGGGTCCGTGGCCATCGCGACGATCATTTTGCGAATCGTCTCGGCCTCCGCAGCGGCACCGAGGGCAACCTTGTCGAGCTTCGTGACACCGTCGACAAGCCGGGCGACCTCGGGACCGAAATCTCGGGTGAGATCCTCCAAAGAGTAGTCCGTGTCCTCCACGGTGTCATGAAGCAGCGCCGCAGCGACCGTCGTGGTATCCATGCCGATCTCCGCGGCAATCGTTGCCACGGCCAACGGGTGGGTAATGTAGGGCTCTCCAGATTTGCGGAATACGCCCTCATGCAAGCGCTCGGCCGTCCGATAGGCATTGTTGAGAAGCTCAGCATCCGCCTTCGGGTGAAACTCCCGGTGAATCGACATCAACGGGTCCAGTGCCGGATTGATCTTGACCCGGCCACCGGTCAACGACCTTGCTAGACGTGCGGACATACCGCGCACGCCGCTCGGCCGCCATGCAGCCTTGTCCTGCTTTTCAGTCATGTATGCCTCCGCACAGTAGCTTAGGCATACAAGCTTAGTCCGCCGCCCCCATCTGGTTCAGCACAACCAAGGGTGTTCCTTCGAGGCGCTGGCGTCCCTGCAGTCCGTTGACCTCCAGCACGACGACGTTGCCTGCGACCTCCGCCCCGGCTGCTTCAAGCAGCAGCTTGGCGCCATACAGGGTACCGCCGGTGGCAAGGACGTCGTCGACAAGCACGATGCGCTTGCCTTTAATGTCAATACCACTATTCGGAATCTCCAGGGCCGCTTTACCGTACTCCAGCTCATATTCCTGAGTAAGCACCGGCGGCGGCAGCTTTCCCTTCTTACGGATGGCCAAGATTCCCATCTCAAGCTTGTAGGCCACGGCGGAGCCGAGCAAGAAACCACGTGCATCCAACCCGCCAACCATGTCGGCGCCCAGTTCCTTGCAGGCTTCCGCTAAGCCATCGACCACGGCAGTAAAAGATGCAGCATCCGCCAGGACCGGGGTGAGATCCTCAAACAGGATGCCTTCCTCTGGGAAGTCCTGGACCAGGCGAACCTTGTCTTTCAAGGCTTGTGCTGCTGCGGCGTAGATTTCGCTCACGACTCTTCCTTTGCTTCGGTTTCTTGGTTTCGGGTATCACTCCAGCGGTCGAGATTCCACCCGATGCCGGCAGGGCCAGTGTAGGGCACCACGCCCGAAACAGCGCGGTCAACGATGAAACTCCGGGGCTGGGCCGATACCGGGATCGACGGCAACTCCTCCCAGAGCTGTTGCTCCAGCTCGCGCAAGGCACGCGAATTCTTCACGCTGGATGTCGGGGCAGAGTATTCGCGCAACGGGTCCACGGGCCCTAAGTAGACATCAATGCCGGGAAGTCCAGTGGTAGGGTCCGCAGCAAGATCTGCGCGAGTGACGCGATCTCCGGAGCGATCCTCAATGGTAATTCCAGAAGGCTCGCACACTGCACGGAGTTCCTCCAACATGGCCTCGTAGCGTGGATTGGGGGCCAAGTACCCCACGCCGATGGTGGTCCCTGCCAGGCCTCCTGCGACCGCTGGCTCAATGGGCACCCTGCTTATCGACGCCATCTGCGCCGCCACCGGATCATCGTGCGGTACGGTGCGAACGTGGACCGCGGGAACCTCCACTCCCGACTGCCGGCTGGCTGCGTCCGCAAGGCGCTCGGTATCCACGCAAGCAGCGAAAGCCTGACGTGCCCAGGGCTGAGAAAACAGCCCAGCGTCGGAGAAGCTAAAGGTATCGGTAAGGGTACCGACTACCGGAGTGACGTCGAAAGGATTACCTTCAGCATTGCGATCCAACCAAGAGGGTTCCTTGAGGTGGGATTCTGCAACGCGTAATTCATCGGACTCGAGAAGCGCGGTGGCGTCGGCAGTATCGGGCCAGACCACGACTTCCTCGAGCTCAGGCTTGTCGCCGTAGTAGGAGTCATTGGCCTTTAACACGACGGCGCCCGAGTCTTCCACGCGGTCGATGACATAGGGGCCAAAAGACACCTGCAATTCGGGGTCAAAGTGCCCAGGTTCGGTGGAAAAACCGTCGCGCCAGATCTGGGCCACCTGCTCGAGCAGTGACGGATCCTGTGCATGCAATGCGGCGTTGAGTTCCTCCACGTTCAACCCTGAGCGTTGCGCAATCGCATGTGCAGGAAGAACGGTACCGGGGCCGAAAAGATACCGCCAGCGCGAACCAGAATCAGGGTTGAACCATACCGTGAACTCCTTTGACTCCGGCGCGCACTCCATCGCGGCGATATCCCCGACCAACGGCAGGCGAGATCCGAAGGTTTGGTTAAGGAGGCCCGCGGTATAGGACAGCAAGTAGTCATCGCACGTGACCGGAACATCATCAGAGAACTTAGCCTGGTCCGTAATCTTAAAATCCACGTGAGCGCCCGGATGCTCCGCATCGGAGGGGTAATACTCAGCGTGGATCAGGTCCGAGTTCGGAATCATTTGGCCGGCTGGCCCTGGGACGTACATCGCTGGATATATGCGGCTAGCAAGCTGTGACGCGCCCATGGCATCACCCCACGGCGTTGCCGCGTTGGTGCTGGCTAGGCGGACATCGGTGAGGAGGCCGAAAGAGGGGGTTGGGGGGACGTCGTCAAGCGCTGCGTCCCGACCTTCCCCGCATGCGGAGGCGGTTACTGCTACTGCGAGCAGTCCCGCCCCTAGTGAGTAACGCATGATTTAGCGCCCGGGGCGCCACGAGGCGCCGCCAGACTCCTCGGTACGGGGCTGCGATGCCGTTGCCGGGGACGCCACGGTGCGGAGGGTTTTCTCGCCGGAAACGTCAGTGTCTACTGCGTGCGAGCCCTCCGCCCGGTAGGCCGCTACAACCTCGTTGTGCTTCTTCACACTCTTGCGCTTGTTGGCCAGGGTCACCAGCAAGGTAGTGGCCAAGAAGATGGAGGAGAAAATACCCTCGATGACACCGATGAACTGAATCAGCGCGAGGTCACGCAAGGTGCCAATACCCATCAGCCAGATGGCGACAATGAAGAGCGCGATAATGGGCAGCGCGGAAATCACGGACGTCGAAATCGAGCGCATGACCGTTTGGTTAATGGCCAGGTTGGTGAGCTCGGCATAGGTCTTGGAGCGTTGGCCTTCCAGGCCGGTTGTATTCTCGTCCACCTTGTCAAAGACGATGACGGAGTCATAGAGGGAGAAGGTCAGCACGGTCAGCAGACCGATAATGACCGCCGGGGAGACCTCAAAGCCGAAGAGGGCGTAAATACCGGCGATAAATACGCCGTCAAAGATGAGCGCGAGAATGGCGGCAAAAGCCATGTCGCGCTGCAGGCGCACAGCCACGTAGATGGTCGCCACGACGAAGAAGACGAGCATGGCGATGATCATGCGCTGGGTAATCGATGAGCCCCAGGATTCGGAGACAGTGGAGGAACCGATGGCATCGGGGCTAGGCGTCCCGTTCTCATCTTTGACCTGGAACTTTTCAAAGATGGCCTGGCGCGCCTGGTTCACCTCTTCTGCGGAGAGGCGCTCCGAGGTGACTTCGAGGGTTTCGGAGGAACCCGCGCCGACAATCTGCACCAGTTCTGGCTCGATGCCGGTGGACTCGGTGAAGGTCTCTTCAATTTGCTCGGTGGTGAGGTCACCTGCCGGCATGGTGAGTTTGGTGCCGCCCTCAAAGTCGAGGGAGAGGGTAAAGCCGCGGATGGCAATCGCCAGGATCGAGGCGATGAGAAGTACACCGGCGATTGTGTACCAGGTCTTGGAGCGACCAACGAAATCGAATCCGCCCTCATCCTCGTAGAGGCGGTCCATGCGGGAAATCTTGCGAGTGGTGGTATCGACAGCCATGGTTTATTTCTCCTCGTCCGTAGCAGTCGCGATGGGCTTGGCGACGCCCCCCTGAGCATCTTCAGCGCTAGTTTCGGCCTTCTCCGTCTTCTTGGCGTAGTAGCCGCGCTCTCGGCGTTCCTCCACCAGATTGTAGATACCGCCCAGGCCATTCATGGAGGGCTTCGCATACATTGGGCGGCGGCCAACGATTTGCATGAGCGGAGCCATGACTAGGAAGGACACGAGGAGGTCGAATACGGTGGTCAGGCCCATGGTGAAGGCGAAGCCCTTGACCTCGCCGATAGCCAGGAAGTAAACCACGACCGCACCGATGAGTGTCACGGCATTACCGGTGACAATCGTCGAGCGCGAGCGTTCCCACGCGGTTCGGGTGGCGGAACGGAACGTGCGACCTTCCAGCAACTCATCCTTGATGCGTTCGTAGTAGACCACGAAGGAGTCAGCCGTTGCGCCAATACCGATGACCAGACCAGCCATGCCGGACAAGTCAAGGGAGTAGCCAATCCAGCGGCCCAGGAGAACCAGGGCGCCGTAGGTCAGCACGCCGGTAACAACGAGCAGGAAGAGCGACACCCAAGACAGGGCACGGAAGTAGTAGATGGCGTAGGCAGCAACGAGGATAAAGCCAACGATGCCGGCGATGAGGGCAGCTTCGAGCGCGGCCTTACCCAGTGATGGCGGCACCGTCTCGACCGTTCCGCCGGACTCGCCATTAGCGCCGGTGAAGGACAGCGGCAGCGCACCATAACGCAGGTTGTTCGCCAGCCCCTGGGCTTCCTCCTGGCTGAAGTCACCAGTAATGGAGGTAGCGGAGCCCACCGGGGTTGGGCCCTGGATAACCGGGGCAGAAATCACAGCGGAGTCCAGAGTGATAGCGACCTGCTTGTGCAGGTTCTCCTGAGTCAGGGTGGCCCAGGTTTGGGAACCGTTGGGGCCGGTACCCGTCTTGAAGGCAAAGCCGATCTCCATCTGACCGGTCTGCGGGTTCAGACCACCGGTAATCGGCGCGTCGGTATCAATCTCGTTACCGGTCAAGCGGGTTCCGTTAGGGTCCGTGATGCCGTCGAGAAGCGGGGCGGGGTTCAACAGGTAGGGCTGCTGATTAGAGTAATCACAGGCCACGAGCGGCTTGGCCGGGTCATCGGTGCCAGCCAGCGCGTCCGTCTCGGCATCACAGGACATCAGGCCCAGTGCCGCGGTCTGCGCGGTCGGGTCCTCAGACTGACGGTCCTTGAGAAGCACGTCATTGACCTTTTCGCGGCGCTCAGTCTCCTCGACCGAGTTAGCCGGCTCCGGCAGCGGCTTCTCAGTCACGGTAGGAGCCTTGGACTTCTTGTCGTCCTTCTTCTTAGCCTCCCCGCCCTCAGCGGCAGGGTCGTTCGCGGAGTTGAGTGCCTCATGGATGGATGCCAGCGCCTCATTGGCGTGCTCCGGGGTAGAAATGCCGTACTTGACCCAGCGGTTGGCCATGTCCGTCATCGTCTTCTCCAGCTTCCCCAGGTCCGGCATCGGCTGCTCGCCTACCGGGCGGAAGAGAAGTTGGGAGGTCTGGCCCACTGCCTGGGCCTGGGAGGCATCCTCACCCGGCACGGTAATGACCAGGGTGGAGCCGTTGATGACGACCTCAGAGCCAGAAACACCCATGCCGTTCACGCGCTGCTCCAAAATGGTGCGGGCTTGTTGCAACTGCTCTTGGGTTGGCTCCTCGCCTTGGGGCACGAGGGTCACTCGGGTACCGCCCTGCAGGTCAATACCCAGCTTAGGTGTGGCCGACTTGTTGCCGGTCAAGAAAATGAGGGCATAAATCAGGATGACAATGAGCGCGAAGAGCGCCAGCGCGCGCTTGGGCCATTGCCGTTGGCTGGTGTTAACACCGCCACGTTTCGATGCGGACACAAAGATCTCCTGTGTTGTGAGGAACAGGGCTAAAACTCAAAGGTCATGGCGTCGATGAACGCACCATGACTAAAGCACAGTCCATCATCGTACGTCATGGACTGTTGTTTTCCTTAACAGGCTTAAGGTGAGGCGCCCGCGATGTGACGAGCGCAACTAAATTTAAAGCTTGGGAAAGCGCTCGTCGTTGTCGTCGTTGGCCGTCGTATCGGCCCCCGCCACACCCTCGGCGGTATCGGCAGACCGCACAATCGCCATGGTGTCGAAGGTCATGACGGTGCCGTCCTTGACACGCAGATCAATCTGCTCGCCATGCTTCTCGACGACCGTCCCGTGCAAGCCACCTGCCGTAATGACATTCTGGCCGGGAGTCAAGGATGACTGCAGCTCCTTCATCTGGTTCTGACGCTTGCGCTGCGCGCGCATGGTCATGAAGCTCGGCAAGATGACAAGGACAGCGAGGACGAGAAGAAGAACTAGTTGAGTACCATTCATAAGTGGCTAGTGTGCCAGAAACCCTGCCTGACGGGCCAATTAGAACAACCCGCCGCCGAGCGCTCCGTCAGGGGCTTCAAGGCCAAGATGCTGCCACGCCGCCGCGGTGGCAACACGGCCACGTCCGGTGCGGGACACCATGCCAGCGCGCACGAGGTAAGGCTCACAGACCTCTTCCACGGTGGAGGGCTCCTCACCCACCGCAATAGCCAAGGTATTAACACCGACGGGCCCGCCGCCGTGACCCTTGATGAGGGCTTCGAGGACGGCGCGGTCGAGACGGTCGAGGCCGCGCTCATCTACGTCGAAGACCTTCAGCGCTCCCTGCGCCGCCGCAACATCGATATGACCGTCGCCGTTCACCTCGGCATAGTCACGTACACGACGCAGCAAACGGTTCGCAATGCGCGGGGTGCCGCGTGAGCGAGAGCCAATCTCCACGGCGGCATCCGGGTCAATACCGACATCGAGGATGGTCGCCGCGCGCGTAATGACCTTGGTCAAATCCGCGGTGTCGTAGTACTCCATCTGCGCGGTAAAGCCGAAACGGTCACGCAACGGGCCGGTAAGCATTCCGGCACGCGTCGTGGCACCTACCAAGGTGAAGGGCGGGATCTCCAAGGGAATCGACGTAGCACCAGGACCCTTGCCCACGATGACATCGATGCGAAAATCCTCCATGGCCATGTAGAGCATTTCCTCTGCGGGCCGCGCGATGCGGTGGATCTCGTCGATAAAAAGGACATCGCCTTCCATCAAATTCGACAGCATCGCTGCCAAATCTCCCGCTCGTTCCAGTGCCGGACCAGACGTCATGCGCAAAGAGGTGCCCAGTTCCTGGGCAATAATCATCGCCATGGTCGTCTTACCCAGACCCGGCGGCCCAGAAAGCAACACATGGTCCGGAGTTACCCCGCGATTCTTCGCACCGTTGAGCACGAGCGACAGCTGTTCGCGCACCTTGGGCTGGCCAATGAACTCATCAAGAGACTTCGGGCGCAGTGAGCGTTCAATGTCGTGCTCTCCCTGTTGCTCCGTCGCATCGACGTCCTGGTTGCGCTGTGGTGGGGCAGACAGATTCATCCCGTCGGGGAGCTTGAATTCAGTGCGTTCTACATCAGACATGACAGCCGCTCTCCTACTTCTTCGCGCCCAGCTGGCTCAGCGCTGCACGCAACACAACCGGTGTCGCCGCGTCAGGCTGCTCTGCGGCCA
Organism: Corynebacterium sp. HMSC078H07; assembly: GCF_001812805.1. Taxonomy (GTDB): domain Bacteria; phylum Actinomycetota; class Actinomycetes; order Mycobacteriales; family Mycobacteriaceae; genus Corynebacterium. Next base: position 12,537 of record NZ_KV810494.1, read on the forward strand.
CGGCCTCTACAACGGGACGTGCGGCCTTGTCGCTAAAGCCAAGGCCCACCAGCGCTTCGACAACATCGTCCACAACGGGGCCGGTGGCTGCGGGGGTGGCCGGTGGGACGTCGGAAAGCGCCGGCGCAAAACCTGACACCTTGTCCTTGAGCTCCAGCACGAGGCGTTGCGCCATGCGCTTGCCCACGCCCGGAATCTTTTGCAGGCGCGCGGACTCCTCCCCCGCAATCGCCTGTGCCAAATCCCCAGCGCCCATCACGGACAAGGCCGCCAGCGCCAGCTTTGGCCCCAAACCAGACACCGTCTGCAGCACATGGAACATAACGCGATCATCAGTGCTGGTAAATCCGTAAAGGGTCATGGAATCTTCCTTGACCACCAACGTTGTCATGACCTGGGCTTCTTCCCCACGCTGGAGAGTTCCCAGCGTCGTCGGCGTGGCCAGCACCTTATAACCCACACCAGCGCACTCGAGCACGACGTGATCAAGCTGGATATCAAGGACGGTTCCGCGCAGGGACGCAATCATGGCTTTTCCTTACTTCGTAGTAGTTGAGGGCGTACGGGAGACCGATGCTGTGCGGGGCGAGGTTCCCCGTACCCCGCTGGTGCGCGCGCCGGCGCCTACCCCGGCACTGGGATCACTGCCATTTACCCACGCCAATGCCGGAGCGCGCCAACAGTGGCACACCGCTAGCGCTAAAGCATCTGCCGCGTCCGCCGGCTTCGGAGCTTCACTGAGCCCCAGGATACGGGTAATCATGGCAGTCATCTGCTTCTTGTCCGCGCGCCCGTTTCCGGACACAGCCTTCTTCACCTCCGACGGGGTGTACATGTGCACGGGGATGTCTCGCTCGGCCGCCGCCAGGACGAGAACGCCCACTGCATGGGCAGTCTGCATGACGGTGGAGACTTCACCGCGTTCGAATACGCGCTCGAGAGCGACCACCTGTGGTTGGTAGTCATCCATCCACTCTCGCACAGCCACTGAAAGGCGCTGGAGACGCTCTCCCAAATCCTTATCGCTGGGCGTGCGCACAACTCCCACGGCAATGGGGATAACCGCGCGCCCACGCCCTGCTTGGACAACGGACAGACCGCAGCGCGTTAGACCAGGGTCAATGCCCATTACGCGCAAGCCTTCCAAGTTCACCGCAGCCTCCTTAACGTGTGCTACCACGAGCTAGTGTACACACACGTGTTCTACACCCTCCACCGCGGTTCGCTCTCATGATTAAAGCGCGTACAGTGGCCCGCATGTCAACACATGCACAAGAATTGTCAGATTTCATCCGCTCCCGCCACTCCCCGCGCGCGTTCGTGCCGGAGCCCCTCCCAGTTGAGGTCATTGAGCAGGTGCTTATCGACGCCCAATCCGCCCCCTCCAACTCCAACACCCAGCCGTGGAACGTCCACCTCGTTTGTGGCGAGAAACTCAAGGAGTTGAGTGCGGCGCTCATTAAGGAGTTCGATACCAACGGCCTCAACCCGGATTTCACCATTGACTACGGTAAGGGTATTCACCCACAGCGCTCCCAGCACTTGGCTGCAAAAATGTACGGCCTTATTGGCATCGCACGCGAAGACGCCGAGGGCCGCAAGGAATTCGTCAGGGAGAATCTGCGCTTCTTCGGCGCACCCCACACCGCATTACTGTTCATCCCGCCCTTGGGTGACCGGATCCGCGCGTCCTTCGATCAGGGTACGTACGCAGAAAATTTCCTGCTTTCCCTGACCGCACACGGCTACCACGGCGTGCCGCAGGGCATGGTGTCTTTGCTCGCGCCCACCGTCCGCGAGTTCCTCGGCGTGGATGAGGACCAGAAGCTAGTGACCGCCATTACCTTCGGTAAGGCCGATGAGACTAGCTCGGTCTTCAACACCAATCCGGGCCGCGCACCACTGTCCGAAACCGTGACGGTGCACGGCATCGACGGCCTGGAGTTGAGGAAGTAGTCAGCGCCGAGGTTAATCGGCGTCGAGCTCAGCGAGGACTTCGTCGCTCAAGTCCATGTTCGTGTAGACGTTCTGGACATCGTCGGAGTCCTCGAGCGCATCGATGAGGCGGAAGATCTTGCGGGCATCGTCTGCCTGCAGCGGGACATCAACGGAGGCGCGGAAATCGGTATCGGTGTCATCAACCTCGATGTCTGCCTCGACCAGCGCCTCACGCACGGCGGTGATATCGCCAGGAGCGCAGGTGATTTCGAACTTCTCGCCGTTATCATTGACCTCTTCGGCGCCTGCCTCCAGAACAGCGAGGAGGATGTCATCCTCACTGAGCTCGCCCTTCTCCACGTAGACCAGACCGACGCGGGAGAACATGTACGCCACAGAGCCAGATTCGCCCAAGTTACCGCCATTCTTCGTCATCGCGGTGCGCACTTCTGTCGCCGCACGGTTGCGGTTATCCGTCAGACACTCGATGAGCATGGCGACGCCATTCGGGCCGTAGCCCTCATACATAACGTTTTCCCAATCAGCACCGCCGGCCTCTTCGCCGGAACCGCGCTTGCGGGCGCGCTCAATGTTGTCATTAGGAACAGAGGCCTTCTTAGCCTTCTTAATCATGTCATCGAGGGTCGGATTAGCAGCGGGATCGCCACCGCCGGTGCGTGCCGCCACCTCGATGTTCTTAATCAGCTTGGCAAATTCCTTGCCGCGCTTGGCGTCGTTGGCAGCCTTCTTGTGCTTCGTCGTTGCCCATTTGGAGTGGCCTGACATGTCATCCCTTTCGAAGTGGCTGTGTGAAACTGGTGCAATTATACGGCCCTGCCGCCGCCAGCATTACTCGGGGTGCCTCAGCCACCAATACGGTGTCTGCTGACGCGGTCGGCTCAGACGTTCTGCCAATTGCCGTTGGCGGTCGAGCCGTCGACGTCCTCCCGCATCGTTCGGGTCAACCCCTCCTGCATTGCTATGGCGACCAGTTCACCGCGTTGGTTAAAAATCTTGCCTTGTGCCAGACCAGTACCGCAATGTGCTGAAGGAGACGATTGGGAATAGAGCATCCATTCATCTGCACGCACTGGGCGCAGGAACCACAGGGAGTGATCAAGGCTAGCCAGCTGAATGCGGTCACCCTGGTGCGGGAGGAGAGCAGTGCGGATTAGAGTCATGTCTGTCATGTAGGCCAGTGCGGCCTGATGGAGGGCCTGGGAGGGGGCGTCGGCAAGCGCGGCTCCCGTGTTACGGAACCAGATATTCCGAAACCCCGCGCCCGTCGTTTCCGCAGCGGTGGGATCACGATCCTTCTCCGGGACAAGACGCACGTCCCAATCTTCCCACTCCTTCAGAATGATGCGCGTGGCGTATGGTGACTCCGTAATCGTCTCCGGCGCGGGCACCACCGGCAGTGGATCTTGGTGCTCCGGACCAGTGTCGCCATCTTTGTGAAAGCTGGCGATGAGTACGAAGATAAGGCGCTCATCCTGAAAGACGCGCACGTGCCGGGTGGCAAAAGAGCGGCCATCGCGCACACGCTCAACGTGGAAAGTTGCCGGTTGGCTAGAATCCCCCGGCCCCACGAAGTAGCAGTGCAACGAATGGGCCAGCTTGCCTTCGACGGTGCGCTGCGCGGCGTAGAGTGCCTGCGCCATGGTCTGACCGCCAAAGGTGCGCTCAATGCGGGAAGGCACAACAGGGCTGCGGAAAACATCCGCACTTACCTGCTCAATACTTACCGCCTGTGCCACCGATGCCATGCTGTCATCCTCCTCATCTGTTCCTTATGGCGCGCACCACACTAACCTCGTCCATCCTACTCACAGGGTTCAACTCCTACGGAGTTAGTGCGTAGTATGTTCCGCATGACGTCAACTACCCCACACAGCGTGCACCGCGTGGCCGCCTATCTGGAGATGCTTACATGGGCGCTACTCATACTCTCCATGATCCTCAAGTACTCCGGCACCACCGAGGCACTTACCCCTTTCGCGGGCGGAATCCACGGTTTTGGTTTCCTGTGCTTCTTGCTCATGACCACTTTGGTGTGGATTAATAACCGCTGGCCAATAGGCATTGGCATCCTCGGTTTGGTAGTGACCGTTATTCCGTTCGCTGCGCTGCCCTTTGCTATCTGGGTATCCAAGCGCGGGTTCGTCGATGGGCCGTGGCGCTTTGCCGATGATGCGCAGCCGCAGGGATTCTTCGACACAATTCTCGCGCAGGCCGTGCGCCATCCAGTGCGCACCGCCATCATTGGCCTCATTGTCGTAGCCATAGTTTTCAGTATCCTTCTGATGCTGGGTCCACCCGTCGACGTTGAGTCCGCCATTGAAAACAATCGTTAAAGCTCCCGCCGTCTGGGCTGGGTGGGCTATTGCCCGCGTCCTGCTCATTTCCATGCTCCTAGGAAATAGGATGCCCGGCGGAGACCTCAACTACTACCTAGAAGGTGTCTACGGCGACGATGGTTCCGCGATGACGGAATACCCGCAGCCGGGAACGTGGCCAAGTGTTGTCCTGGCATGGCTTACCGGGGATAACGCCGATAACTACCGCGTGGCCTTTACGGTCATGATGCTGCTAGCTGACGCCCTCTTCCTCGCTCTCCTCCTCCGCAACAATGACGGTCGGCGCTCTGTGTTTGCCGCCGCATGGTTCTGGGTTTTCTTCGGCACGGCGGCCGGACATGTGTTTGTGTGGCGCCTTGACTTGTACCCAGCGCTCCTCGTCGCCGGCGCAGGCACGCTTCTCGCTACTCATCCACGCGTAGCCTCTGCCCTCCTCGCGTGGGCTACCACCGTCAAGCTTTGGCCCGGCGTACTGGCCGCGGGCCTGGTAGGAGCTGCTCGTTCACGGACCACCTGGCAACGCCTAGCCGCATTCTGTGGAACTATTGTCGGAATATGCCTGGCTGTTGCAGCGCTGACCAGCGTGGATAGGCTTGTGTCTCCCCTGTCCTATCAGGAGGAGCGGGGGCTTCAGATCGAGTCGCTTGCGGCCACGTGGCACGTTCTTCAGGCGCACCGTCACCCGGAGACGTGGGAAATAGGTTATGCCGCCTCCAAGAGTTATGAAATCACCGGCCCTGGCGTAGATACTGCCCTAGCGCTCAGCACCATCACCATGGTGTGTGCCCTGGTGTGGATGGTCGCTGTGGCCGCCTCTCGTTTCCTGCGAGGCGGCTGGGATGCTCATTCCACCGTTGTCTTCTTTGTTGCCGCAATTCTTCTGCTCATTGCAACCAATAAGGTCTTCTCACCGCAGTACATCGTGTGGCTTGGCCCCGTCCTCGCGGTGGCTATCCGCGCGGAGATTCCCCGGGAAACACCAGAAGAAAAGCAGTTGGCGCCCGACCGCACAGGGCTGCGCGCCATCATGGCCATTCTTGCTGTAGCTGCTGCAGCACTGGGGACGTATATCTACCCCTATGGTTATGACTACGTGTGGCTTCACCTGGGTGAGAATATGCGGCCGGTCTACGTGCTTGTGGTGCGCAACCTGCTGATTCTCAGCATGACTGTGACCGCCCTTATGTGGCATCGCCTTGAGTTCACTACCGCACGGGCCGCGGAGCGGTCAGCGCGAGCAGCTTAAACGTCGATCTGGCTGAGCTCGAAAAACTCCGGAAGCTTGGCTGTGCCACCCAAGCGCAGCCACTTCACCGCTGGACGCAGGCGTAGTGCGCGGGTATCGCTCACAGCCTCGTTGTAGAAGCGGTGGGCAAGGTGGATGCGCCCTTCGGCGTCGGCAAGCAAGGCAGGACGAGTATCAAAGCGCTGCGCAATCGCTGCAGATAGCTCCCGCTCACGCGTCGTGCGCTCATCGAAATGACCCTGGGTCAAGTCCGTGGACTCAGCGCGCGCCGCAAGGTGCTCGAGCTCCGGAGCCAGCGCACTGACCACAGCCGCTCGACGGTCGAGGGTAGCCTCAAGCTGCGCGAGGGCCGCGTCGGTACGGATGTGTAGAGAGTTGAGGCGCTGTGCCGTAAACAGTGCCCACATGGCGATAACGAGCACCACGCCTAAGACAATGACGAGTTCAATAGCCATCTATTTCACCCGTACCTTCGTTCCATCAGCCACAGTTTCATAGACCTGCATCACGGCTGCGGCAACGTGGTCCCAGTCGTACTCGCGAGCGCGTTGCTCGCCTGCCCGAGTCAAGGTCGCGCGCTTGTCGGGACTTCTCACGAGCTCCTCAAGTACTCGCGCAAGGTCCGTAGCGTCCCCGTTGCGGAAAAGCACGCCCGCGGGAGAATCCGATTCGATATTGCACACCGCGGCAAAAGCCTCAAGGTCTGAGGCCACCACAGCACATCCCGCCGCCATAGCTTCCACGAGCACGATGCCGAAACTCTCCCCTCCTGTATTGGGGGCAACATAGATATCCGCTCGCCCAAGGATGGCGGCCTTCTCCGCATCGCTAACGCGGCCAACGAAGTCCACGCCGGGAACGCTGCGAGGGTGGCCACCGCCCATGACAGTCACGCGCACCTTCTCGGGAAGAAGTGTGAGGGCCTCAAGCAGAATGTCCAAGCCCTTGCGCGGTTCATCAAGGCGCCCCAGGAACACGATTTCCACTGGTTCCTCGCTACCACCCTCGCGGTGTTGTGCGTGGTCTTTAGCTTGCGCGCGTTCGCGGGCATAGACCGAGGTATCCACGCCATTCGGGATAAGAACGGGATCGCCACCAAGCTGCTCTACCTGCCAGCGCCGCGCCATCTCAGACACGGCAATTCCACCGCGGATCTTTTCCAAGTACGGGCGAAGCATAGGTTTGGCCAAGGTGAGAACCAGCGAACTCGAGGCGGACGCATGGTAAGTCGCCACGATGGGCCCTTGGACCATAGCCAACGCTGCCATGGAGTAGCTTGGTGAATTGGGCTCGTGGATATGAAGGACGTCGAACTGCCCCTCCCGGATGAAACGTTTAATATTGCGGCCAACGTGCGGGCCGATAGCGAGGCGGGCCACAGATCCGTTATAGGTAATCGGGATTGCCCAGCCGCCTTTGTGGACGAAGCTAGGCACCTGCGTGCTTGACGCCGCCGGCCCCAACACCTGCACGTCGTGCCCCTGCTCGATGAAGACAGTAGCCAGGTCAAGGATGTGGGCCTGAACTCCGCCGGGCTCGTCAAAAGAGTAGGGGCAGACAATACCGATGCGCATGATGGGTCCTCCTCTTGCCTACTTCCTGTCTAGTTGCCTGCGGCGACGACGTTCAACGTCCGCATTCCACTGTGGCTGCAGCATGTGCCAGTCTTCCGGATGCTCACGGATATTCTCGGCAAAGCCGTCCGCCATCCGTTGGCAAGTCTCCTCCAGTGTCGTGACTTCTATCTCGGGGCTTACGGAAAGTCCCCAGCCATCGCCATCGAAGAAGGAGTGCACAACATGCAGCGCTGCACCAGTCTCGATGGCCAACTGAGCTGGGCCTGCAGCCACGTTGGCCTTCTCCCCCATGAAATCCACGGTGACGCCGGTGCGGGTAAGGTCCCGTTCAGCCAAGAGGCACACAACACCGCCACGCTCTAAGGTGTCTTTGAGACGCGGGAACGGTGAGGACGAGGCTCCGGTCAAAGGCAGGACGGTGAAGCCGAGGCTCTCACGGTAGTCCACGAAGGCGTCGAAAAGCGCCTCCGGCTTCAGTCTCTCCGCCACCGTGGTGAAGCCTCCATAGTGGTTCACGCAGAACACACCGGCCATGTCCCAATTTCCCGAGTGCGGCAAAGCAAAGATGACTCCCCGGCCGGACGCGATGGACGCATCCGAATACTCTTTGCCCTTCATTCCAGCAAGAAGCTGCTCATGCAAAGTCGGGTCCGCGTGGATGGCGGGCAGGCGAAAAGCCTCAAGCCAATAGCGCATGTAGGACCGCATAGAGTCGCGCACCAACTCGCGCGTGACATTCTCTGGGCCCACGACACGGCTGAGATTCTGGCGCAGCTGTTCCATCCCTGCACCATTGTCACTGGCATAGTCGGCGCCGCGTTCAAACAACCACGCAGCAACCGGCTGCGGAAGATAACGCACAATCTTCCAGCAGGCAATATATCCGGCAGCAGCCAGGTTCTCCCGATTCACACGTGCCATGGTGGATGCTCACTCCTTGGGAAAGGGGGGTAGGTTTCTACAGGTCCTTCATGAACCGAGACTTGGTGTCCTGGCGTGCTGCCTGACGCATGCGCTGGTAAATGGTGAACACCGATCCCACGGCCAGCAACCACAACGCAATCTCCAGTGCATAGGGAACGCCGAGCCCCTCGAGTCCCACGCCACCCAGGCCGAGAATGAGGCGTTCGGGGCGTTCGACAAGACCGCCGACCATCTTGAAACCGGAAGCTTCTCCACGGGCCTTGATATAAGAGATGACCTGGGAGCTGACCAGCACAATCATGCAGGCAACAAAGTTTAACGGATGGGCGTGGTCGACGTAGACCATCCAATAGGCAATGGCGGCGAACAGTGCTCCGTCGGTGATGCGATCGCACGAGGCATCCAGCGTCGCTCCAAACTTCGAGCCGCCCGTGGTCAGGCGGGCCATTGTGCCGTCTAGCATGTCGAAGGCGGAGAAAAGGCCTGACAGAACAGCGGCAGCAAAGAGGTGGTCGAGCGGGATAAAAATTACCGAGATGGCGATGGTGACGATGGTGCCCACCACGGTTACGACGTTCGGGGTCAAGCCCATCTTGAGGAAGAGTTTGGCCACCGGCACCACGACCACGGCGGCGGGCTTGCGCCCATGAACACTAAGCATGTGCTTCTCCTGGAATGAGTCCCTCGGCGGCGAGCTCCGCCCACCCCTGTGCGAGCAGAGAGCGGGTATCTTTGAGGAGCTGAGGCAGCACTTTGACTCCATCCACAATAGTCATGAAATTCGAGTCTCCACTCCAACGCGGCACAATATGCATGTGAAGATGCTGACCCACAGATCCGCCCGAGGCGCGTCCCAGGTTAAACCCAGCATTGATCGCGTCTGGGCCCGAAACTTTCTTGACAACTCGAATAGCAGCCTGGGCAAAACGGAAAAGCTCCTGGGACTCTTCTTCTGTCAGGTTCTCTAGCTCAGATTCCTGGCGGTACGGTATGACCATCATGTGGCCTGCGTTGTAGGGGTACAAATTAAGCACGCAGTAGACGAGCTCACCGCGAGCCACGATGAGCCCCTCTTCGTCCGACATCTGCGGAATTTCGACGAAAGGATTACGAGCGGTCTTGGGCACGTCGCCGGCACCGCCCTCACGCTTGATATAGCTCATGCGGTACGGCGCCCACAGGCGCTCCAAGCGGTCGGGGGTTCCCAGGCCGGTATCGACGTACTCTTCCACTCTGTGTTTCGTCCTTTCTGTGGGGTCCAGACTCCCCTGCCTGGACGTTGTCGTCTCAGGACAACCGTTTAGACGCGCTCGGCGATGCTGTCCTTGGTTGGCTGATCATTGTTGCGCTCGCGAACCCACTCCTCGATAACCTCGACAGCGGTTGCCACCGGCACGCCGTTGACCTGAGTGCCGTCGAGGAAACGGAAAGACACCGCATTGGCTTCGACGTCGCGCTCACCGGCCAAGAGCATAAAGGGAACCTTACCTGTGGTGTGGTTGCGAATCTTCTTCTGCATCCGGTCATCAGAGGTATCCACATCAGCACGCAGCCCACGCTTGCGCAGTTCGGCGCAGACCTCCTCCAGGTGCGGCGCAAAAGTATCGGCAACTGGGATGCCCACAACCTGGTGCGGGGCCAGCCAGGCCGGGAAAGCGCCAGCGTAGTGCTCAAGGAGCACACCAAAGAAACGCTCAATAGAACCGAACAGGGCGCGGTGGATCATGATGGGGCGCTGCTTAGTGCCGTCCGACGCCGTGTACTCCAGCTCGAAGCGCTCCGGAAGGTTGAAGTCTAGCTGGACGGTGGACATCTGCCAGGTACGGCCGATGGCATCGCGTGCCTGCACAGAAATCTTCGGACCGTAGAAAGCCGCGCCTGCTGGGTCCGGGACCAAATCGAGGCCAGACTTCTCTGCTACCGACTGCAGGATCTTCGTCGAGCGCTCCCAAATCTCATCCGAGCCAACGTATTTGTTGGGGTCCTTGGTGGATAGCTCGAGATAGAAGTCATCCAGGCCGTAGTCCTTGAGCAAGGAGATGATGAACTCCAGCACCTTGGTCAGCTCCTCTTCCAGCTGCTCCGGGGTGCAGTAGATATGGGAGTCATCCTGGGTAAAGCCGCGCGCACGGGTCAGGCCGTGGATAACGCCGGACTTCTCGTAGCGGTAGACCGTACCGAACTCGAAGAGGCGCAACGGCAGCTCACGGTAAGAGCGGCCACGCGAGGCAAAGATGAGGTTGTGCATCGGGCAGTTCATCGGCTTGGCATAGTAGTCCTGCGGCTGCTTGGTACAGTTGCCGTCCTCATCCCACTCGCCGTCGAGCTGCATCGGCGGGAACATGCCGTCAGCGTAGAAGTCGAGGTGTCCAGACTTCTTGAACAGATCACCCTTGGTCAGGTGCGGGGTGGACACGAAGGAGTAGCCGTCCGCGATGTGGCGGCGGCGCGAGTGCTCTTCCATCTCCATACGCACGGTCGCACCATTGGGGTGGAAGACCGGGAAGCCGGAACCAATCTCATCCGGGAAGGAGAACAAATCCAGCTCCGCACCGAGGCGGCGGTGGTCACGCTTTTCTGCCTCCTCAACCATGGTCTTGTAGGACTCAAGCGCTTCCTTGGATTCGAAGGCAGTGCCATAGATACGCTGAAGACCAGCCTTGGACTGGTCACCACGCCAGTAGGCGGCAGATGAACGCGTCAGGGTAAAGGCCGGGATGTACTTGGTGGTTGGAACGTGCGGTCCACGGCACAGATCGAACCACTCCACCTCACCGGTGCGTGGATTGATGTTGTCGTAGTGGGTCAGATCCCCGGCACCAACCTCGGCGGCCTCATCGGAATCCGGATCAACATTGCCCTTGTCCTGAACCAGCTCTAGTTTGAAGGGCTCGTTGGCCAGGGCCTCTTCGGCTTCTTCGGTAGTCGCGTAGACGTGGCGCTCGAAGCGCTGGCCGCCCTTGATGATTTTCTTCATGCGCTTCTCAATCGCCTTGAGATCCTCCGGGGTGAAGGGCTCGGCGGTCTGGAAGTCGAAGTAGAAGCCGTTCTCAATGGCGGGGCCGATTCCCAGCTTGGTGCCCGGGAATTCGGCCTGCACAGCCTGGGCCATGACGTGACCACAGGAGTGACGAATGACAGCGCGGCCATCCTCCTCGCAGGCGGCTACGGGAGTGAATTCGGCGTCAGTCTCCGGGGTGTGGGACAGGTCGTAGAGGGTGCCATCGGTACCGCGGACAACGACGACTGCTTCTGGACCTTTATTGGGCAGGTCATGCTCGCGCATTGCCGCACCCACGGCAGTTCCGGCCGGCACCGTAATCGGCTCGTAGTTGACCGGGACTGCTGGAATCATTTCCGCCATGACTTGTTGCGCTCCTTTTGCGCTCACGCGCCGCTCGACATACCTGGCCGAGCAGCACTCATTGAGAAAGTTACAGCGGCTTAGTCTACCCCTGCTAACTGCGGATCAGCGACTCGCCCCAGAAGGTTTCGCCCTCAGTTCCGGCAGGCACGTAGTACATGGCCGAGCCAATGTGAGTAATCCACTCGTTGAGCCGGTCAGCTTCATCAAGGCGCGCCTGGATAGGTTCGAATTGCTTCGACGGGTCCTTCTGATAGCAGATGAAGATTTGTCCTGCATTACTGAGCTCGCCGCGCGCGGTAGTCTCCGGCGTTGGCGGGAGGTTGTAGTTAAAGGGTCGGCGCAAAATCTTCTGTTCTGGATGGTCGGCCGGTGGATGGGCACGGGCGACATGAGAGTTTTCATCAATGGCCTTGAGCCCGAACTCATTGCGGGCATCGAGATCCACTGGGTCAAACTCCTCCTCCGCTCCCAACGGTGCACCGGTATCAAGCGTGCGCCCAGTAGCGGTTTCGCGCCCAGCACGGTCGAGTTGCTCCCACGAATCAAGGTTCATGTGGATGCGGCGCACCACCATGGCGCTGCCACCAGCGAAGGTGCCTTCATCAATCCAAACCTGCTCCGCGAAGTCTTCGTCCGTACGCGGATTAACCGTGCCATCTTTTTGTCCGAAGAGATTGCGGGCGGTTGTGCCCTTCGGTGCGGAACCATAGGCGTGACTAAAGCCCTGCTGTACCCAGGCGACTTCGGCGTAGTCTTTGCCAGCACGCGTCATGTGCCGGAGCACATGCGCGGCGGTCAGCGGGTCATCGCTGCAAATCTGGAGAACGATGTCAGTTTGCCCCCACTCTGGGCGCAGGTCATCGTGCTCGTAGGCGCGAACATCGCGGAGCCAGCTGGGCTTGGCGACGTCCACCGCATCGAAAAAGTGCTCTCCCCACCCACACGTGACGGTGAGGTTAGCAGGGGTCACTGCAAGTTCAGGTTCGAGGCTGCCGAGTGGGTTTTCCCCTGTACACAATCGGCGCGCGTCTTCGGTCCACAAACGCATCAAGGCCGTTGCTCCACGAGCACCGACATTTTTCTTGAGGTTAAATCCCACTAGTTCAACGTGTGCTTGAACTGGAGTTTGGATTCCGGCTTGGTGTTTACCATCGAAAGCGACAATGTCACCGCCCATGGTGTCCTCGGCCGCGTTCGGCCCTGTGCTGCCAGCGTCACTGGCTCGCTGTGCGTCGCGCTGACCTCCAGTATTGGGGGCATCGGTATCGGCCTGTGCGCAACTAGCCAGTGCCATTGCACTGGCAGCCACGGCACTTCCGGCAAGCAATCCACGCCGGCTGACAGGTTCCTCGAACCCGCTCATTGTGTCCTTCTCTCTGTGTTTAGTGCTTGTGGTCCATATGGTCGCCATGCTCCATGTGGTCACTGTGGTCCATATGGTCGCCATGCTCCATGTGGTCGCCGTGATCCATGTGGCCCATATCGCCATAGTTCTCGTCGCCTGCACCGATGGAACGCACAGGGATGTCGCCGAGTTCGACCGTGGAACCGTCGCCAAGCTCCAACGTCATCGTCACGTGTTCACCAGCCATAATCGGCTCAGCCACGCCCATCAGCATGAAGTGGTAGCTGCCTGGCTCCAGCTTCACAGACCCACCGGCAGGGATATCGAAACCGCCGTCTTTTTCCTGCATGACGCCATCGACGACCTCATGAATCTGGTACTGCTTTGCCTCAATAGAGGAGGTGAAGCCCACGACCGAGATGTCCTTGTCGGTGGTGTTGTGCAGCGTGCCGAAGATGGCGGTCATATCAGAGCCTTCTTCCATCGCACGCACGACGCCATCTTCGAAGGACACAGCTCCCTCGTCGGCATCGTGGGTTTGGCTTGAGGCAGCAGACGCCGATTCTTCGACTGTCGCAGCAGCACTCGAGGCAGCCTCCGTGGACGCTGCGGTTGAGTCTTCCTCGCTATTAGAGCAACCAGTCAAAGCCAGGCTAGCTGCGGCAAGGGCCGCCACGGAAGCACGAAGGGCGGTACGGGACATCAGCATGGAACATGCCTTTCTGTACTAAGGGGATTTCTCCAGGAATTGGAAAGTCAAGGCCGCTAGCGCGTCGATACGTTTCTTAGGAGTCATCATTCGCTCGGCGCGTCTTCGCACCGAAGACGAAGACCATCGCCACCACGACGAGTACCGCACCGAGGCCGACAATCCACTTGGCCGGCCCCGATAGGGCGCCGAGCGGTGCATCAGAGTCGCCTTCTTGGCTATCACTGTTGTCGGCGTCGCCGGCGCTGCCGGTGGAATTCCCTACAGCTGCAGCATCAACACCGGAAGCAACGCTGAACTCCACCGAACCAAGCGTGGAGTGTCCATCAGAGGACGTGATACGGAATCCCACCTGGTAATCACCATCACCAGGTTCGATGTTGTCAGGAACCTCAACGGTGAGATTGCGGCCGTTGATGGTCGGTTCGGCGTCGAAAAGCACCTCGCCCGAGCCTTGGTCACTGACAGCGAAGGTGTTGAAGGTGTCCTTTGGAATTCCGGAGAACTCCAGCGTGATCTCACGCGGAAATTCTTCAAGCGGGGTATCACTCACCACGTTGCCGCCAATAACCGAATCGTGGGCCACCGCCATCGGCGCAGAAAGGCCAAGAATGAGGCCTGTGGTTCCGGCGGCGAGGGCGGTGGAGACCTGACGCAGCTGCATCGTGCGGACAACTCCTTGTTGGTCGGATGAAACTTTTGATGGATATTCCCTCATCCTATAGCCGGGAGGGACGCGCTAGCTAATCCTTACCCCGCGACACGTGCGCGAGGTTATCAAGTAGTCGTTGCACGTGGCAGAAAAGTTCCCTGTCTCTCCTTCAACAGCAGCTATGCCCGGTTTGCCGGGGTCCTTCTAGCGGCGATGACCGCGCAGAAGGATAACCATCAGGATAATTACGGCAAGAGCGATAATGCCCAGCGCTGCAGCCAACAGATAGCCAAGCATGCCAAGCCCTATGCCTTTATCCTCGTCGGCGCCAGCGGCTTGGTCCGATTGGTCCTTCACTGCGTCGCCACCGTCGTCCTTCGGAGCCTCAGTCTTGTCCTTAACGGGCTCATAGATTGGCCCTTGGATTGGTTCCCCCAGCACCTTTGTTGTGAGAGCGTATTTCGCCGTGTCTCGCTTGCCATCGAATACCTCATCCTCCTTTTCGGACCCCGTACCTGCATCCAGGGTGACCAAGATGTAATAGTCACCCTCCAACCAGTTAGCTTGGGCTCCTTGCCCGTTTGCCTGACTTTGACCGAAACGGTTAGCGAAGGCCGTCGGTATAACTGAGTGTGCTGCAACTTCTTGGCCCTCGTTCAACGCCGACATATAATCGTTGTCACCAGCTCGCTCGCGCGCGGGGTTAAGAATCTCCAAATTCAGGGACGAGTACTTCAAGGCATTCTCATCAGACATCTCGCCTACTTTCAAGGCAGCGGCAAGCTGCTGTCCTTCCTTCATGGGAACCTTGAAGACTTGCGCCTCGCCCCGCACAATGTCGGTCTCGATGGTGTTTCCACTTTCCAGCTCAATGGCATCGCTAAACCAGCTAGCCGCGCGAACCTTTTCAGCGCCTTCAAAATTGGCATGAAGCTCACCCTCTAC
Organism: Corynebacterium sp. HMSC078H07; assembly: GCF_001812805.1. GTDB lineage: Bacteria > Actinomycetota > Actinomycetes > Mycobacteriales > Mycobacteriaceae > Corynebacterium. The sequence continues at coordinate 27,597 of NZ_KV810494.1, forward strand.
CTCGCTGTCCAGCCCGCTCACCAGCTCATCCATGTTGGACACAGGGTCAATGCGGTGGAGGAGGATTTCCACATCGAGGGGTTCCTCAGCCTTATGGGTCATCGCCCGCATCGCGGTCAAGACAATCTCGTCATCTGGACACTTTTCGGAGCCCATTTCTCGCGTAAAAGCGCTTGCGCTGGGCAAAGCGTCTGTGCGAATGGAGGTATGGAACTCGTCCTGATCAGCAGTGCACTCAATGGAGCCTTGTTCACCTCCATGATTACCGGTCGGTGGCTCGGAACCGTCACCAAAGAAAACCTTCATTCCGAGACTTCGCGGCTTAACCACCGCGCCATCCAAAGTCTTGTACATCGTCGCTACATAGCGCTCGCCCGGTTTGACGGGAATGGACCACGACTCAGCGTGAAAATCCTTGTGGGTGTCCTCGCCGCCATTCGGCGGGGCATCCAACTCAGCCCGGAAGATGAAGTCTTCCCCGGACTCCCAACGCGGCAGCTCCGTTGGCTGTGAAATGTCTTCGCTACCTTCAATCTGTTCGACATCGGATTGATAGATGTCCGCAGCACGCCCAGCGGCTTTCTTAATCATTGCTGCTAGTGAGTCTGCATCATCGGCATCGAGATATTCGCCCCCTGCAGCATCTGCGATGCAGGACAGCTCCTTGCGTGCCTCCTCATCGACATTGAAGCCGATGGTGTTGATGACCAGGTCGATGCCCTGCTCGTGGAGTTCCTTGGCCACCTCACATACTGGCGGCGGTGCGCAGGTGTCGATTCCATCCGAGACAAGCACGATGGTGCCGTGCTGGCCACCCAATTCCTCAGCAGCCTTCTTCAGAGAATCACCAATCGGGGTATATCCCTTTGCCTGGAGTGCATCAATGGGGCCGGTGAAGGAATCCCCAACGTCCTCCTTCGGGCCGCTCACTACGTGAATGTCGCGGCAGCCTTCTTCTTGATTTTCTGGAGTCTCATCAACCGTTCCGCCGTAGGTAACAAGCCCCAGCGGAATTGTTCCACCCAACTCATTCACAAAGCTTTTGGTAGCGTCTTTTGCTGCGTCGAGACGCGTCTGACCACCAGCATCCTGCACATTCATGGAACCAGACGAATCTAGAACCAACATCGTTGCGCCACTATTTTCCTCAACGGGGGCAGCATCCTCGGAGGGAGGAGCAGAAGGCGATTCCGATGCCGGAGAATCCGAACCAGGTACACCGGTGGGGTTCTGCGCACGGGCTGGAATACCTGCTGTCCCGAGTGCGCCCAGAAGAACCAGTACCGTCACAGAAAAAAGAGCCAGCACTCGCTGGACTGGTGTTGTGCGTGTGGGCAGAGATGTCATGAAAGAGTGTCCACTTCCTTGAGTCGAGATGGTTGTGACTAACACCATAGATAAAGACACGGAAGCGGGCTCGGCTGCGGGGAAGGCTCCCCCTACTCGTACCCCACACGGCGCGCGATGCCCACGCGAGTACGTGAGAAAAAATTTAGGGCGCCTTTCCCTCAGTAGAAAAGACGCCCTATGCGTGGAGCGGATGACGAGACTCGAACTCGCGACCCTCACCTTGGCAAGGTGATGCGCTACCAACTGCGCTACATCCGCATTCGAAAACCAGGCCCGGTTTTCTAGGACTAAGAAGTCCGTGTGCGCGATACTGGGATTGAACCAGTGACCTCTTCCGTGTCAGGGAAGCGCTCTCCCGCTGAGCTAAACGCGCGCAGTGCCCATGGAGTGGGCACTAACAGTTTGAGGTGGAAACGGGAATCGAACCCGTGTGCACGGTTTTGCAGACCGTTGCCTCACCACTCGGCCATTCCACCGTGGCGATACCGCCTCACACACTACATGTGCTGGAGCGGATGACGAGACTCGAACTCGCGACCCTCACCTTGGCAAGGTGATGCGCTACCAACTGCGCTACATCCGCGTGGCAAACCTTAAGTTTGCCACGGGTTCCGTAAGGAAACCCTGTGCGCGATACTGGGATTGAACCAGTGACCTCT
>NZ_KV810494.1:29705-180525 GCF_001812805.1 Corynebacterium sp. HMSC078H07
GGTGATGCGCTACCAACTGCGCTACATCCGCATTGCATCTTCCCGGCTAGTGTGCCGTGGTGCGAGTAAAGACATTATCGTGCACCGTCCCAGTTTCCAAATCCGCAGCCCACGGCAATAATTCCACCAACTACCAAAGAGCGAAGATTACACCGATGTGATTGAGACTCATTTTCGGCGAAAATCTGGTTGAGCTGGGCGATTAGGGGGTTAGTCCAACTGCGGTGTAGCTTAAGGGCTGCACCGAGGTTCTATAGCTCAGTGGGAGAGCGTTCCGTTCACACCGGAAAGGTCGCTGGTTCAATCCCAGCTAGAACCACCACAACCCGCAGCTATGCTGCGGGTTTAGTTGTTTGTGTAGTACGGCATGTGGGGACAACATGGATACAGAGTAGCTGGACCATGGATACAAAGTAGCTGGCCGCAGCTAGCCCACGTACCCTCGGGCGTCATGGATGACACCGCACTCATTAACTCGTTGCTGGGCCCGGATAGCGAGGGCATTCGCCTTATCACGGTCAGCACTCTCCATGGCTCGGCGACTATTGACGGAACCTCGGACCCTATGGGAAATGACGCCGATGCCAAGCTATTTGCCGCGCTACGTGAGTGGGCGGACGTTGCCGTGGTTGGCTCGGGCACGGTGAAGGCGGAGGGGTATGAGGCGTCGACTAGCACGCGCCTCGCCGTCTTTAGCCATTCCCTTAATTTTGAAGGATTCGAGGAATTCATCGCCGGCAGTCCCATTATTCTCACCCCAGAGGATCGTGCGGACTCCGAAGAGGCACACGCCTTGGCTACAGCTGGTGCGGAGATTGTGAGCACTGGTACTGGCACGGTCACTGAAGCCATCGAGGCTCTTCGTGCACGCGGCGCTACACGAATTTCCTGCGAAGGTGGACCGTCAGTCTATTCTGTCTTCATTGAAGCTGGACTTGTGGACAAGCTGTACCTGACAATGGATCCGCATCTGTCACCCTCAGTGGAAAAACCTGTTGTCGACGGCAGCGCGACGTCGCCCGCACTGCGCTTGGAGCTCGAAAACGTCACGCCTGTCGACAGCACGGTGTTTCTGCGCTACCGGCGCATATCAACCCCGTAAACTCTCTTGCCGTGACTTCTCTGGCCTCCTCTCCCCCGACCCCTGCCCGTCTGTGGACAGCCGCCGCGTGGCCGGCCGCCGTCGTTCTCGTGTTTCACCGTGTTGTCGTCCTTGCTTTTACAGGGACGGTCACGGATGACTTCGGCACGGTGTATCGTGCGATTCGCCGCTTCTGGGATGGTGCGCCAGTATATGAGCAGGATTATTCCTCCGTAGAACCGCTCTACCTCTACAACCCAGGAGCAACCGCACTACTCTCTCCCATGGGTATCGTTTCGGAGGACCATGCACGCTACGCTTTCATCCTCGCCAATGCTGTAGCCATTATCGCCGCACTGGCGCTCCTCACTCGCTATGTGGGCCATAGCCTGCGCGGCCCAGTATTGCCCATCAGCATCGCGGCTGCTTTTGCCTCCGAGTCCGTCATTAACACCTTGGTGTTCACCAACATCAACGGCCTACTGCTGCTGGCCATGGCAGCCTTTCTCGTCCTTGTGGAAAAGCACGGCTGGGCAGCAGGCCTGTGTCTCGGATTAGCCATTCTGGTCAAACCCCAATTCGCGCCGCTGCTTTTCCTCGCACTCGTGCGCACCCGGTGGTGGGCATTGGGCCTCGGCCTAGCCGTGCCCATCACTGCCAACCTCATTGCCTGGCCGCTCATTCCGGGCGCTAAGGGATTCCGCGAGCAACTTCTGCCCTATCTTTCCACGACACGTGACTATGCGAATGCTTCGTGGCCAGGCGTAAAGGCCTACTTCGACATGCCAGGAGCCCTCTACTACCCCATATGGCTGCTGTTCGCTGTCTTGTGCGCCGTGGCCATCCTTGGTTTGCTGCGCTGGCGCGATTCCGAGCCCGAATTCTGGGCACTGAGCACCACCGGCGTCATCATGGCCGGAATCTTTTTCCTGTCATCGCTAGGACAGCAGTACTACTCCATGTGGCTTTTCCCCATGATGTTCACGGTTCTGCTGCATCGCTCGGTCTTCCACACGTGGGGCGCATGGTTGGCGGCATTTTTATTCTTGGCGCCGTTCGAGTGGACGTCGACAAGCATGCCCACCGCCGCACATTGGATGAGTGTGTTCATCGCCACCATCGGGTGGGGTTTGCTCATTGTGGTCACTGCCGCGTCGGTAATCGGCTGGTGGATATCTGAACGCAATGGTGGCCGGAAGGCGAACAAGAGCGATAAAATCCCCGCATGACCGATTTCAAGCTCATTGCGGATACCGAATGGCGCAAGCGCCTCACCGCCGAGGAATACTACGTCCTACGTGAGGCCGGAACCGAGCCCCCACACGTTGGCGAATACACCAACACCACCACCGAAGGTGTGTATTCCTGCAAGGCCTGCGGCACCGAGCTTTTCCGATCTACCGAAAAGTTCGAGTCCCACTGCGGTTGGCCGTCCTTCTTCTCCCCTCTCGCGGGAGACAACATCATCGAACGCGAAGACAACTCGCTTGGCATGCGCCGCGTCGAGGTGCTGTGCGCCAACTGCGAGTCGCACTTGGGCCACGTCTTCGAGGGCGAAGGCTACGATACCCCTACCGACCTGCGCTACTGCATCAACTCCATCTGCCTTACCCTCGAAGAAAAGCCGGTCGAAGGCTAAACCGTCAACCGGCTATCGGCGCTATCGCTGCCCTTAAGGCAAAATCGCGATAAGCTCTGCAACATCCTTGACGCGGCGGCCCGTGTGGAACGGGATTTCCTCACGCACGTGGTGGCGCGCCTCGGTGTAACGCATGAGGTACATCAGATCGACGATGCGGTGCAGCTCAGAAGCCTCAAAGGCAAGGATCCATTCGTAGTCACCAAGAGCGAAGGCCGGCACGGTGTTCGCGCGAACGTCCGGGTAGTCTCGGGCCTGCATGCCATGCTCCATAAGGATGCGACGGCGCTTTTCCTCATCCATGGTGTACCAATCGTAGGAACGCACGAAGGGGTAGACGGAAATCCACTCACCGGGCTCCTCGCCCATGATGAAGGACGGCAAGTGGGACTTGTTGAACTCTGCTGGGCGGTGCAGGGCGTTGCCTACCCACGTCACCTCAGACACCTGGCCTAGGACCGTCTCACGGCGGAAATCAGCAAAAGCCTTTTGAATGTCGGCGAATTCTTCTGCATGCCACCAAATCATAAAGTCGGCAGATTCGCGCATGCCGGACAGGTCATAGACGCCACGCACGGTCACAACGCCAGCCTGCTCGAGGTCAGCAAAAAACTTCTGTGCCTGCGCAATGGCCTGTTCACGCTCGGTGCCTAGCGCGCCAGGAATTACCTGGAATACTGCGTGCTGCGAATACCGCTGGACCTTATTGAGCTCGTTGAAGTTGACCTTCGACATGCTTTTCTCCTTGCTCGGAAGCGACTAAAATTCCTATCCATCATAAGTTGTAGACCTTGCCGTGCGCCACTAGCCCACGGCGCGCCTTCCCCCGCTTGCGGCACAGAACTTATACGTTGTTTCCCGTGAGCAATTCAGACGTTTCTTCGCGCACCTTGGCAGGGGCACCGACCAACCTGCACGATCGTGCTTCGTCCGCCAACGGCTCCCAGTCTGCAGAGCCGGCGACTCCGGCCGCTTTCACAGAGGCAGTTGAGTCCCTCCATGCTGCGCAGCTGCGCCCTGAGATCACGTTGGGCACCATCCGTCCTCCGCAGCGCCTTGCACCGTTTAGCCACGCCATTGGTTTAGAAGTCGAGCGCGGACACCACGACGCAGACATCGTTCCTACCGATTCCGAGGGCGATGCGTTTGGCCGTCTCATCTTGTTGCACGATCCTGGCGCTGAAGAAGCGTGGGAAGGTGCCATGCGCCTTGTCGCCTATATTCAGGCTGACCTGGAGGATTCGGTAGCCGGCGATCCGCTGCTTCCCGACGTCGCCTGGGAGTGGCTCACCGAGTCCCTCGAGCTGCGCGAGGCTACCCACACCAATCTGGGTGGAACCGTAACGTCAACCTCCTCGGTGCGCTTTGGTGAAATCGGCGGTCCGCCGCGCGCTTACCAGCTTGAGATGCGTGCGTCCTGGACTGCTGAGGGACTCGACTTGGCACCTCACGTCGAAGCATTTTCCCAGGTACTTGCTCTCGTGGCTGGCCTGCCGCCGGAGGGCGTGGCCGAGCTCGGCCGCTAAGCACTGCGATACACAATTTCACTGAGGAGGCTCAGGGATGACCGAACTGCGCCAAGTGCCCAAAGATGGTACTCCGAAGGTCCTCACTTCCCCGCGTGACTTCCGCGCAGCTGCTGACCGACTGGCAGCCGGTACTGGCCCTTTTGCTATCGATACCGAGCGTGCCTCCGCCTACCGCTTCGATGACCGCGCCTTCCTCGTGCAGATTCGCCGGGAAGGCGCCGGAACGGTCTTGCTAGCCCCAGAGAATCGCCGCGCGGAGTTTAGCGCCGCACTCGCCCCCGTTCTCACTGGCCAAGACTGGGTTATCCACGCCGCGCCTTCTGATCTTCCCTCGTTGGCGTGGTTGGGACTCTACCCGGGAACGCTTTTCGATACAGAGCTAGCCGCCCGCTTCGCAGGTTTTGCCCACCCAAACCTGGGTGCCATGGTGCTGGAGCTTTTCGACGTCGAATTGGAGAAGGGCTACGGCGATTCCGACTGGTCCGAAACCCCCATCCCGCAGAAGTGGCGCAACTACGCGGCACTCGACGTCGAGCTTCTCAACGAACTGGCAGTAGCATTGCGCGACATCCTCGCAGAGGAGGAGAAGCTGGACTGGGCTTACGCAGAATTCGACCACATCGCTGCCGAACATGCTGGCATCACCGCACCAGAGCCGCGTTCGTGGCGCGAGCTCAAAGGCATATCCTCCCTGCGTTCGCGCGAGCAGCTTGCCGTGGCCCGTGAGCTGTGGCAACGCCGCGAATCTAGTGCGCGTTCGCAGGACATCGCTCCCAATCGTCTGCTTCCCCATCGCGTGCTCGTGGAGATCGCGCGCCGCGTTCCCACCACGCCCTACGAGATCAACAAAATCAAGGGCTTTCCACGTCGCCGCGGCGGAGCGACGCTGCAGTGGCTCGATGCCGTCACCACGGCGCTAGAGCGCCCCAAAGAAGAGTGGCCGGTACAGCTACGCAGCCCGCAACCGGTGCCCTCAAAATCGGTCTTTACCCGCGAGTTCCCCGAGCTCTGGTCGGTATATCAAGACATACGCGGGAGCTTTGAAGAACTTGGTGACGAGCTCACCATGAGCTACGAGCTCATCCTCAAGCCCCGCCTGGTCCGCGCAGCCGTATGGGCTGCCCTAGGACCTGAAGGCGGAGTGGCCGGTGAGATTTCTGGTTCTGCCGACATTCCAGGTTTCCTGCTCTCTCAAGGTGCACGCGAGTGGCAAGTAGAGCTTGCCGCCCCGCTCATCGCAGACGGCCTCCACGCCTTCCGTGGTTAGGCCTCGCCTGAGCCTTCCTCGTCGCTGCGCACAGCAACCCACTCCTCGACCGACTGCGCAATGCCTTGCGGGGTAATACCGAACTCTTCGAGGATTTCTCCACGGCTGGCGTGGCGCGGGAAGGTGCTCGGTATGCCGAGGCGATGCACCGGAGTATCCACGTCTGCTGCATCAAGAGCCTCAGCGACCATGGAGCCCACGCCGCCGCGCAGCACGCCGTCTTCGACAGTCACGACAAGGTCATGGTCGGCAGCGAGCGCCACAATGGACTGCGGAACGGGCACTGGCCACCGCGGGTCCACCACCGTGACGTTGAAGCCGCGTGCCTCAAGCAGTTCAGCAGCACCCAGGGAACGGGTGCTCATAGCGCCGACAGAGACAATCAGAACATCGGTCGCCGCGCCGTCAGCGTCGTCGGAATAGCGCAGGATGTCCACGCCATCATCCAAGCGCTTGAGTTCATCTGTATCCTCAAGCAGATTGCCCTTGGGGAACCGGACGACAGTGGGGCCATCATCAATAGCGATAGCCTCGTTGAAGAGCTCGCGGAGCCGAGCACCATCACGTGGCGCGGCAATGCGCATACCCGGCACAATGCTCATAAACGCCATATCCCACACGCCATTGTGCGACGGGCCATCGGAACCGGTCACGCCCGCGCGATCGAGCACGATGGTCACCGGCTGTTTGAGCAAGGCAATGTCCATAATGACCTGGTCCACCGCGCGGTTGAGGAAGGTGGAATACACCGCCACCACCGGGTGCATCCCGGCCAAAGCCAAACCGGAAGCAGAGGCCATAGCATGCTGCTCAGCAATTCCGACGTCAAAGAAGCGGTCCGGAAATTCATCTTGGAAAGGTGCCAAACCGGTAGGTCCAGCCATCGCTGCCGTAATTGCCACAATGTCTTCACGGGCCTGTCCGGCCTTGATAAGCTCTTCGGAGAAGGCTGCGGTCCACCCCGGCTGCTTCTGGCCTTTGGACACACCGGTAACCGGGTCAATAGCACCAGTGGAGTGCATCTGGTCCTTCGGCTCATTGACAGCCGGAGCAAAGCCGTGCCCCTTCTCCGTCACCGTGTGGACGATGATGGGTCCCTCATAATCGCGGGCATAGCTCAGCGCACGGACAACGGCATCAATGTCGTGGCCATTAATAGGGCCGACATACTTGATTCCGAGCTCTGGGAACATCTCCGTGGGCATCACGGTGGATTTAACGCCTTCCTTCATGGCATGAAGGGCATCAAAAGTACGCTCACCAACCCAGCCCATGGACTTTAGGCGCTTTTTGCCCAATTCCATGAACTCGTCATAACCATGCTGTGCGCGGATACGACCGAGGTTTTCCGACAAACCGCCGATAGTGGGCGAATAGGAACGGCCATTGTCATTGACCACGATGACCACGTTGCGGTCTTTATCAGCGGAAATATTGTTCAGTGCTTCCCAGCACATGCCGCCGGTCAAAGCACCATCGCCCACGACTGCCACAGCGTTGCGGTGCGATTCGCCTCGAATCTTGAAGGCCTTGGACAGGCCGTCCACCGTGGACAGTGCGGCCGATGCGTGCGAAGACTCCGTCCAGTCGTGCTCTGACTCAGTACGGTCGGTATAGCCAGACAAACCACCTTTCTGACGCAGCGTATCGAACTGCGCGGTGCGGCCGGTCAGCATCTTATGCACGTAAGACTGGTGGGAAGTATCGAAGACGATGGGGTCTCGTGGGGAGTCAAAGACGCGGTGAATCGCCACGGTGAGCTCCACCACACCCAGGTTAGGGCCAAGATGGCCGCCGGTGACAGACACCTTTTCAATGAGGCGCTGGCGGATATCCGCCGCGAGCTCGGCCAGCTGCGTCTTGCTCAGAGCCTTGAGATCGGCTGGCGATTCAATGGAATCCAGAATGCTCATAGCGCTGCCGTCAACCCCTTCATCGTTCGTACTTTCCTTACCACCGTACCCGCTTATGTACGTGACACGACAATCACTAGTCCATGCATCTCATCCGCGTTAGGCCGCAGGGACGAGGAGTGCCAAAGTCTCAAAATGATGGGTTCCCGGGAAAGCGTTGACCATGGCTAAGCGGTGTAGGCGGTAGCCGTGTTCCGACCACGAAGCCAGGTCACGGGCAAAGGTGGCGGGGTCGCAGCCAACGTGCAGCACGTTGCGTGGCTCCGCCGTGGCTACCGCAGCGATAACGTCTGCTCCTGCACCGGTGCGCGGAGGATCCAAAATGACAGTGGTTGGCTTCGGTAGCTGGGCCGCAATCTCCTCGACTTTGGCGGTGCGAAACTCCACATCGATTCCTTCAAGTCCTGGCTGTGCCCCAGAAGCTGCGGGCGAATAATCAATGGAATACACAGTCGTGTGCCCTCCCTGCGGGGCAGAAACTTCCGCTAGAGCTGGTACAAACAGCCCCACACCGCCATAAAGATCCCACGACACGATCGGTTCGTTGGCATCCACTCGTGCGTCGTCTCGCTGCGCAGAATCACCGCTCGCTTGTGCGAGCCACTCACGTGCAATACGGGTATAGGTATCAGGCGCTGCGATATGTGCCTGCCAAAAAGCCGTGGGCGGGAAATGGAATTCATGGCCATCCGCTCGTTGCACCACATTCTTTGTCGGGGCTTCAATGACCTCTCGCACGGTTTCGATGCGGCGTCCGCGCGGCGCTTTACGAGACTCGACGACGTGACGGTTGCCATCGCTGTCCATGACCGCAATGACCTCCGCACCAGGTGTGAAAGTACGGGCATCGGGGCCAACGAGACCGTCGACCAGCCCCGGCACCAGTTGGCTACAGGCAACGTCCGTGATGAGTTCGGTCGAACCACGTTTTCTGGTACCAGCACGCCCCTGCTTGTCGACGCCCAACCGTACCCGAGTTCGCCATCCTCGTTGCGGTTCTAAGTCGATGCTCTCAACCTCGGGAGTGTGCTCAATCCGCGCAACGCGGCGAATTTGGTCATGCAAGACCTCAACCTTGATTCCCGGTTCTGCGGCTGGGTCCAATTCGGCGAAATCGCAACAACCGGCTCCTTGCTGTGCTGCCGGGCACGAGGACTCCACGCGGTACTCCCCTGGCTCGATTACCGCATCACGTTCTGCCTCTATAAATGCCTTCTTGACCTTCCGTGCGGTCACGGTGAGACGATCTCCGGGAAAGCCTCCCGCAACGAAGCACACACGGCCATCCGGTGCGGCACCGATGCCGACTCCGCCATGCGCCATCCGCTCGATGGTGATATCGAAGGATTGCCCCTTTGTGACGCGTTGAGCCGCTTCAGCGGCAGATGCGGTGGCGTCAGGATTAGTCATCGATGGTCTCTTTCTCAGTGGTGGCGTCCTCAGTAATGGCGTCTTCGGTGTTTTCTGACGCTTCGTCCACGGCCGCATTGGCGCGGCGCACCATCCACACGGTGAGCAGGGTGACGACACCGGTCAGCGGCCAGCCCATGATGATGCGGACGATACCCAGGGTGGTCGTCGCGTCGGCATCGTACAGCGCGCGTTGCACAGCGAAGCGGGCGATGAAAACCACAGCCCAGCCGGCCGTAGCCCACGCATAAGCGCGGCGAGCCTTCGGAATCGTGCGCCAACTCATGTCATCGCCGTTGAGGCCCTTCCACACCACGCCAACCAATGGCCAGCGCGCAATGATGGATATCACCGCGACGATAAAGAGCGCCAATGACATCCAAATTCCGTAAAGGAAGTAACCTTTGGCATCCCCTGTAAACCACGCGATGCCCGCGCAAATACCTACTCCGAGCAGACCCGACAAGGCCGGCTGGAGAGTTTCCTTGCGCAGGAGGCGCCACACGCTAATAAGCAACGCCACACCTAAGGCAGCGATGAGCGCTGGCCCCAAGCCCCAAACGTTATTCACCGGGATGAGGACGAGGACCGGCAACGTCGCTGAGACTAGGCCCGTTAGTCCGCCCATCTGCTCCAAGAGGGAAGGTTCAGCTTCTGGCTCTGCCGTCGCCAACTCTTCCTGCGATGTGTCCAGCGCAGCGCCTTCGTTGTCCAGAGAATTAGCGGCCTCGTGCTTATCCGCGTCAGGGTTAGGTGTGGTCACGGTGGTGAGTGGTCCTTGTCGGTGGGGTTAGTTCTTATCCGTGTCATCGAGCTCACGCAGCTGTTCGCGAGCCTGGGCTTCGGCACGAGTTTCGTTCTCGCGGCTGTTGGAAGCTTCTGGGGTGCCGGCGTCTGCGTTGTTGGCCGCCGCTTCTTGCTGGCGCTGCTGAAGGGCCTGCGAAACCTGTTCCGCCAGCTGCTGCGGCAACATCACGGGCAGGGAGCTACCCGCAAGGATCGGGTCCTCACCACGGTAGATGAAGGTGCGGGCAACGACTTCGCGGCCGAGTTTAGCCAGCTCCTCTTCCTTCCCCGCCGGGGCTGCCAGCGTGAGACGGTACATCCAGCGCGGGCCTTCCACACCGATAATGCGGATGCCACCCTTGTCACTAGTGCCAACGATTTCCGAACCCCATGGCCCATTCTCTGGGTGGGCAGAGAAGCCATCAGACTCCAAGCCATTGATGATGTCGGCGGCGGATTCCGCCCACTGGCCCGGGGTGCGCGGGGCAGCGAAAGCCACCGGAGTCATCCGACCATGCGGGGTGAGGATGTGAAGCATACGGGGGCCATCCTGGCCCATCTCTACCTGTACTTGGGATCCCTTGGGAAGCGGGATACGCATCGAGCCAAGGTCGAGCAAGCCGACAGAGAAATCTTCGAAGTTGAACTCAGCAATATCGACGGTGTCGCCATCGTAGGGGCCCATGTCGCCGTTGACTGCGTCGTGGGCTACGGCCTTAACTCCCAACCCTGCGGCACTATCGGCCCTATCGGCGATATCGTAGTCCTCGCTTACGGGGCCTGCCGAGTGCGAAGCGTTAGCATCAGTGTCTTCGTGCGCCGGTGCGGCAGCACCCGATGCTGCCTCATCGCGCTCAACAGTGCTCTCTGAGTTGTTCTCTTTGTTCTTCTTGCCAAAGGGCCACAACGCCATTGTCTGTGCCTTTCTGCTAATCGGTGTGGTACGCACGGTGTTCGTTTCAGTGCGTGCTGTTTTAGTGTGTACCGGGGGGATGTACAGGGGTCCTAGTTCACGCCGGTGGAACCGTAACCACCGTCGCCGCGTGTGGTGTCATCGAGCTCCTCAACCTCGCTAAAGCCCACCAGCTCTACGCGCTGCACAATGAGCTGCGCGATACGCATACCGCGCTCAACCTCAAAAGTCTCGGTTGGATCGTGATTAATGAGACATACCTTAATCTCCCCGCGGTAGTCCGCATCAATAGTCCCCGGGGTATTGGTAACGGAGATGCCATGTTTCGCGGCCAAACCTGAGCGTGGGTGAACCAATCCCACCGTGCCTAGCGGCAAGGCAAGGGCAATACCGGTTCCAACTAGGGCGCGCTCACCGGGACGCAAGGTGACATTATGTGCGGCATACAGATCCGCACCAGCATCGCCTCGGTGGGCGCGCTTTGGCAACGGAAGCTCTTTATCAAGGCGCTTGACCTTGACATCACCAAAAGGACTTACCGGATCTACAAGGGGGTGTTGCTCATTCACTCGGCCCAGCCTACCTTGTCCCCTCTTACTGGGGACCACGTGGCAGGGGGTGCTCGCGGCCAACATGCTCCCCTGGGAGGTTAGGCTCCCTCATCGAGTGGTGACTAGAATCGAGGGCCATGACTTCCAGTTCCTCGCCTGCCGAGCAGAGCCCTGCTGCTGATTCCCCGGTCGTTCTCTACCGCGAGCGCCAGTGGGTGCCGTGGTACTGGTGGCTAATGGCAGCATTCGTTGTGGTGATTAGCACAGCAACGGTCAGCCTTAACCGCGGAATTCTGTGGGTCATCATTCCCGCCATCCTGCTGTCCGCCATCGCTGTATGGGTATTGCTGACATGGTCCAGCACTGTTGTACAAGTAGAGCAAGACAGCGACGGCACGAGATGGCTGACGGTCAAGGAAGCGCAGCTTCCTCACGATGTGGTTTCACGGAGCACTGCGGTGCCCGCCACCGCACGTCGCAACGCTCTCGGCCCGCAGTTGGACCCAGCAGCTTTTATTGTCACTCACGGCTGGGTTCCCGAGCACGTCATGCTCGTCCTTGATGACCCCGAGGACCCCACCCCCTATTGGCTCATTGGCTCAAAGAACTCCGAGAAGCTACTTGCTGTTTTCGTCCCTGACCAAGCCGGAGCGAATGCGACTAGCTAACTATGCCCTCAGTGCCCATTGTGCCCACAGTCGCTAAAGGGCGACATATTTATGCGGCGCTTTAGGCGCAGTCCTTACACACAAGCTCGCCGTTCTCTTCGTGGTCCAAGCGCTTGTTGGACTGGACGAGGAAGCATACCGAGCAGGTGAATTCGTCTTCCTTGCGCGGAACGACGGTGACGTTGAGCTCTTCGCCGGTCAGGTCGACTGACGGCGGCTCGAATGCCTCAACGATTTCGCCGTCATCATCCATGCCATTGTTGTCATTTTCCGCTGCTTTGAGGCCCTCGAGAGAGTCAGCCTCAAGCTCGTCTTCAGCGCGGCGACGCGGTGCGTCATAATCGGTGGCCATAGTGTTCGCCCCTGTGTGTCAGATCGATGGGAATGTGTATTTATCGACGGCATCCTAAACCACGCACGCCTTACTGTCACACTCACCTCGCCGCGGGGGCAGAATTCCCTCCACCCCCACACCACACTCCGGAAATGTTTTCCCAGTACAGTGACTTTTTCACGTGGCTTTTCCGGCCAGGAAAAATTACCTTGATCCACCTCACATAGAAGGCACTACACCTCTTTTAGGCGCCGCCCATGTCGTCGATGCCACGCCAAAATGACACCGCAATGCTCGCACATCATGCGAGACAGTTGCTTAAACTAGTCACCATGACTGCGCAACACTCACAGCACCAAGCGCCTCACCATGAGGGCCACTCTTTCGGTATCGATGTCGGCGGCTCCGGAATCAAGGGTGCCGAAGTAGACCTCGCCACTGGAGAATTCGTGGGAGACCGCCTCAAGATTGCTACTCCCAAGCCAGCCACTCCGGAGGCAGTTGCCGAAGTTATTGCACAGATAGTCGCTGAGAAAGGCTGGGATGGCCCCGTGGGCATCACCATGCCCGCTGTGGTCAAAGAACAGGTCGTTCGCAGTGCCGCCAATATTGACAAATCTTGGATTGGCATCGACGCCCAAGAGTTGTTTAGCCAGTACCTTGATACGCCTTTTACGGTGCTTAACGACGCCGACGCAGCCGGCCTCGCCGAAGTTGCTTATGGTGACGACGTGGCCCGCACAGGCCCGGTAATCTTCCTTACGCTTGGCACAGGTATTGGTTCTGCGTTCCTACTCAACGGCCAGCTTTTCCCCAACACTGAGATTGGACACCTCATTGTGGGCGAGCAGGAGGCAGAGCACCAAGCGTCTTCCGCCGTCAAGGAACGCGAGGCCCTCAAGACCAAGCAGTGGGCTAAACGCGTGAACCGGGTGCTCTATGAATACGAAGCTCTGTTTAACCCATCCGCGTTTGTCATCGGCGGTGGCATTTCCCGCAAATTTGACAAGTGGGGCGAACACCTCAGCATTGAAACTCCAGTTGTGGCTGCTCAGCTACGCAATCGCGCGGGTATTGTCGGCGCTGCCATGGCGGCAAAGGAAGGTATTCGCCCATAATCAGAGCAGCGTTCAACTTTCCCAGTTGACCCCAGTCACCGCCAGCAGGAGAAAATGATCTATACTGGGCTGTCGATTACCCAATCTTGAGCGGCGCGCCTCTCCTGCTCATCTCGGAGGCGGGCTAGCATCGGGGACTAGTAGCGATGACTTTGCGCTTCCCCATATTTTCCACACAGAGAGCAAGTCGAAAGGGCGTACGTGGCAGCCACTGATTCTTCAGACCAGGTACTCGGTGAAGGCGAGAACACCGCCGAGGCATCTGCACCTGCACAGAAGACCGCCAAGAAGACGGCAAAGAAAACCGCTAAAAAGACAGCAAAGAAGACGGCTAAAAAGACTGCGAAGAAAACAGCTAAGAAGACTGCCAAGAAGGCGGCCAAAAAGACGGCTAAGAAAACCACTCGCAAGTCTGCTCAGAAGGCTACAAAGAAGGCAGCCAAGAAGACCGTCCGTAAGTCAGCCGCTAAAAAGGCGACGTCTCCGGAGGAGAATGCTGAAGCAACCGAGTCTGATGAGGATCTGATCGAGGACCAGACTGATGACTTGGACGCTGACGCTGCCGACGACGTGGACTTGGACTTTGACCCGGACAACGCTGACATCGACGATGATGACGAGTTCGGCGACGAAGATGATCTGGAAGGCGAGGATGCTGACGACGAGGACGAGGAGGATGGCTCCTCCGTCTGGGATGAAGACGAGTCGGCTGCACTGCGCCAAGCGCGTAAGGACGCGGAACTTACCGCGTCTGCTGACTCCGTTCGCGCCTACCTCAAGCAGATCGGTAAGGTCGCACTGCTCAACGCGGAGCAGGAGGTCTCGCTAGCCAAGCGCATTGAGGCCGGCCTCTACGCGCAGTACCGCATGGACGAGATGGAAAAGGCCCGCGCCGAAGGCGATAAGGCTGCCAAGCTCTCCCCCATGGAAAAGCGTGACATGCGCGCCATTGCTCGTGATGGCCGCAAGGCTAAGAACCACCTTCTCGAAGCGAACCTGCGTCTCGTGGTGTCCTTGGCCAAGCGCTACACCGGCCGCGGCATGGCTTTCCTTGACCTCATTCAGGAAGGCAACTTGGGTCTTATTCGCGCCGTCGAGAAGTTTGACTACACCAAGGGCTACAAGTTCTCCACGTATGCCACATGGTGGATCCGCCAAGCTATTACCCGCGCCATGGCAGACCAGGCCCGCACCATCCGCATTCCGGTGCACATGGTGGAGGTCATCAACAAGCTTGGCCGCATCCAGCGTGAGCTGCTGCAGGACTTGGGCCGTGAGCCCACCCCGCAGGAGCTGGCCAAGGAAATGGACATCACCGAAGAAAAGGTGCTGGAAATCCAGCAGTATGCTCGCGAGCCCATCTCCCTGGACCAGACCATTGGTGACGAGGGCGATTCCCAGCTTGGTGACTTTATCGAAGACTCCGAAGCAGTTATCGCCGTCGATGCGGTTTCCTTCACCTTGTTGCAGGATCAGCTTCAGGATGTGCTGACGACCCTCTCCGAGCGTGAGGCTGGCGTGGTTCGCCTGCGCTTCGGTTTGACCGATGGCATGCCGCGCACTTTAGACGAAATCGGCCAAGTCTACGGCGTTACCCGCGAACGTATTCGCCAGATCGAGTCCAAGACCATGTCGAAGCTGCGCCACCCATCGCGCTCCCAAGTCCTGCGCGACTACCTGGACTAGCCACATGTGAGTCCACGCGAAGATGCGGGGATGACAAAGGGTGAGGAAGCTTATTCCTTCCTCGCCCGTTTCGCGTTTTAAGCAACTAAGGCTAAAGACCAAAAGCAATCATCATGGCCATAGGCACGAATGGACCTACTATGGCCCAACCGATGCCAATAACTAGTGCAGCAATCGCCATGACTCGGCGCTTATGCTCGGGTCGGCGCCCCTCGGCCAAGATCAACGCCAAACCACCCAAAGCCGCGCCAGCCAACCCAGTTCCAATTGTCAGGATGGACAGCAGAAAACCCGCCGAAGACACAAAAAGCGTCAACACAATGATGAACACCGGCGGGACTACCGCCACCGCAAGCGCCCAAGGAGACCACGGATTCGGTCGTGAGTATTTCTCCGTCTGCGGTGGCGAATAAAGCGTGGAGTGGAAACCGGCGCTTGGGGTGGCGCCAAAGGCATCAGCAGTCGGCGCGTTGTAGGAACTACCAGTGTGGCCATAAGGATCCACTGCGTTGGGCTGGTTCATCAGGTCACCACTTTCGAAGAAACTCAACTGGGATTCATCTCACACGGTACCCAATCACCAAGAACACAGCACTACCAGCGGGCAGTGTCCCCCGCTGGTAGTGGGAAGCTAGGCCTTAGCCCTGCACACTAATCGTCGAGTCCTTGTGCAATAGCATCAGCAATCTGGTCGATAACTGAAGTGTCACCAGATTCACCGCTGACAGTGACGGACGCGCCGCGGGCAGCGCCGAGAGACATCAGCATCATGGCCGAATCTGCTTCCACTTCTTCCCCATCAAAGGAAATGATGATGTCACCGTCGGCCTCGGCGGCCATTGCAGCGACCTTCGAGGCTGGCCGGGCATGCAGTCCTGCTGCGTCAGCCACTGTGACAGTTCGCGAATATGATTCCTTCGTCGCTGGTGTTGAGTCCACATCGGTTTCGGATTCAGTAGATGCCGTCGTGCCAGCAGGTTTCGATGCTACAAAGACATCAATAGCCTTGGCCGCCGCCGTGGCTACGGCGGCGAGGTCATCGCCTTGTTGCGCCGCCGTGGCGGCAGCAATGGCAGCCTCCACCAATGGGGCATCAACAAAGGTCACCGGCTCATCATCGAGGAATTCGAGCACGGACTCGACTGTCAACGTGGCCGAGCCTAAGTCAGTGAGAACAACCACGCCGAGTCCTTGGCCGAGGAGATCATTGATGGCTGACTCGATGAGGTCATAGGAGGTGCCAATTGCACCGCCCTCGAGTCCACCAGCAGGGAGAATGGTGACGTCCGCGGCCATTTGGGCGGCGAGTTCCGCTAGGCCTTCAGCAAGCTTCGCAGAATGGGACACGAGGACGAGACCAACGTGCGGTTGTGCCATGGCTTAATCCTCCTGGGCTGTGGTGCTGCCGTTGTCCCCAGGCGCAGCACTCGCGGCGTCGGCAGCCGCGGCAAGAAAGAGCGCCGTCGATGCCGCACCGGGGTCCTTGTGCCCTGCGGATCGCTCGCCTAGGTAGGAGGCGCGGCCCTTCGTCGCCACCATCGGAATAGTAGCTTCGGCGCCTTCCGCGGCGGCATCGGCAGCCGCGCGCAGAACATTAGCGGGGCTGTGTCCGGACTCCGCCGCTTCACGGGCAGCGCGTGCCGCGGGGGCCCACGCGTCTACCATGGTTTTCTCGCCTTCTGTTGCCTTACCGCGCGTGGTGATTCCTTCTGCGGCGGCGTCGATAATGGCTGCGGTCGTGGCCGCATCGAGGTCGCCTGAGCCTGCAGCCTTGGCCGCACGCAGAAACGCTGTACCCAGCAGCGGGCCGGAGGCACCACCAACGGTGGACATCAGAGTCTTAGCGGTAAGTTTGAGTACGTCAGCAACGGTAGAGCCCTCTGTCGTTATCTCTTCCTCGACTTTGTCCACCACGGCGCGGAAGCCGCGGTCAACGTTTTCGCCATGGTCGCTATCACCAATCACACGGTCGAGCTCAATGAGTTCGTCTCGGTGTTCATGAGCCGCGGCGGCGCAGTTCTTCATCCAGGCCTGAGCCCAAGCGGTTGAAAGGTTAGTCATGATTACATCCCTTGACGTAGTGCGGCGGTGTGGCAGGGGGCGTCGAAAAGCGCCACGTCCTCATCGTCAGCGCGCATCACGGTGACGGAACACCCGGCCATATCCAAGCTGGTGACGAAATTACCCACGAGGGAGCGCTCGATGGTCACGCCGTCATTGTTGAGGCGTTGAGCCACACGGCGGTAGACCACATAGAGCTCCGAGGCAGGTGTGGCCCCCATGCCGTTCACCACGACGATGGCGCGCTCGCCTTCACCGAGCTTGAGGTCCGACAGGATGGGGTCCAACAGGTGATCCGTCACGTCATCAGCTGAAATCAACGGAATCTCTTTCCGGCCGGGCTCGCCGTGAATACCGACACCCAGTTCAACCTCGTCCTCACCCAGATCAAAGGAAGGCTTGCCCACATGCGGCACCGTACATGCGGTCAGTGCTGCGCCCATGGTCGCGGTATTTTCCACTACTTTCTTGGCCACAGCTGTTACCGCAGCGAGGTCATCACCACGTTCGGCAGCCGCACCCGCAAGCTTCTCCACGAGGAGAGTTCCTGCCACACCGCGGCGGCCCGCGGTATAGGTTGAGTCTTCAACAGCAACATCGTCATCCACAATGACCTGGCTGACCTCAATGTCATCGAACTCGGCGAGTTCAGCTGCAGTGTCGAAGTTGAGGACGTCCCCCGTGTAATTCTTCACAATGTAGAGCACGCCCGCGCCGGCATTGACGGCGTCAGTCGCGGCTTGAATAGCATCCGGCGTCGGTGACGTAAACATTGCGCCGGGGACAGCAGCATCGAGCATGCCGTGGCCAACGAACCCCGCATGGAGTGGCTCGTGTCCCGAACCGCCGCCGGAGACAATGGCGACCTTGCCGCTTTCCTTCTTCTCTGTACGGGCTACGAACAGAGGATCCGTGGCGCGCGTGACAATGTCACTGTGCGCCTGTGCAAAACCTTCTACTGATTCGGCAACAACGTTCTCCGGTGAATTGATGAGCTTCTTCATCATCCATCTCCTTGGATTCTCTTAAGCCACAGGCCTATGGGCAGGATGATGTCGAGCTTACACGCGCAGAAAACAGTTACACCGTTCACATTTTCGGGGCAGGGAGTTCATCGCTGCACTAGCCAGGCGCCGTCGCGGCGCCGTCTCGTCACCGTCGTGTCCTTAAGGACCTGCTACCACTTGCGCAGGTACTCGATGCGCTGGCGCAGCTGCTCGGCGTCGCAAAGCGCAGTGGGCGGGCCACCGCAAGCCTTACGGGCTTCGGTATGGATAGCGCCGTGCGGCCGGCCGGTGCGCTGTGCGGTGATGGATACCACCGTGTTGAGCTCTTTGCGCAGCGCAGAAATCTCATCCACCACGCCCGCGTCAGAGCCGCCAGTGCTTGCCGACGTCCCCGCGGCACCGCCCTGCCCTCCACGTTTCGGCGCATGCGGGGTGCCATAGAGTTTGCGGCGCTGCTCCTCCGCTGCCTCCGCTGCCCGGCGCGCCTTTTCCTCGGCTTCGCGCCGGTCCATCTCCTCCGACTGTTTCTTGCGCAGGAGGTCCTTGACCTGGTCGGCGTCGAGAAGCCCGGGAATTCCCAGAAAATCCTCGTCCTCGTCGGTAATGGCTCCGGTGTTGAACTGCGAGCCGTTGTAGAGCAGGCCGGAGAATTCCGCCTCGGCGCCAAGGGACTCGTACGAGGGTTCAAGCAGGTCGGGCTCGGTCTTCTTTTGGTTAGCGTCCTCCAGAAGCTCGTCGTCCCAGCCTTCCTTGTCGGGGTTCTTCTCCCCTCCCAAGACATGGTCGCGCTGCTTCTCCATGTTCTCGGCAAGTCCGAGAAGAACAGGCACAGAAGGTAGGAAGACCGAGGCTGTCTCGCCAGGCATGCGGGAGCGCACGAAGCGACCGATGGCCTGGGCGAAGAAGAGCGGGGTCGACGCCGAGGTGGCGTAAACACCCACGGCGAGACGGGGAACGTCAACGCCCTCGGACACCATGCGCACGGCCACCATCCACTCATCCGTGGATTCAGAGAACTCTGCGATGCGTGCGGAGGAACCTGGGTCGTCGGACAAGATGACGGAGACTGGGGTGTTGGAAATCTGTTTGAGGATCTTCGCGTAGGCGCGCGCGGTGGTCGTGTCGGTAGCCAGCACGAGGCCACCGGCATCCGGCATGTTGCGGCGCATTTGCATCAAACGAGTGTGGGCTGCTTGAAGAACGGTGGGGATCCACTCGCCCTTCGGGTCCAAGGCCGTGCGCCACGCGCGGGCTGTTTGCTCGGGGTTAAGAATGTCTCCAAGGCGCGCTGCATGTTCCTCGCCCGCGCTGTCACGCCAACGGGACTCGCCCGAGTAGCTAAGGAAGACGACGGGGCGCACGACGCCGTCGGCAAGCGCATCGCCATAGCCGTAGGTGTGATCGGAGCGGGACACCAAGTGCCCCTCCCCGTCCTCTTCATAGCGCACGAAGGGAATCTGCGAATCATCCGAACGGAAAGGAGTACCGGTCAGTGCTAAGCGGTGTTCGGCATCGTCATAGGCCTCGCGCACGCCGTCGCCCCAGCTCTTGGCGTCGCCGGCATGGTGGATCTCATCGAGGATCACCAACGTGCGCCGCGCCGAGGCCACCGCGCGATGTTTGAAGGGGTGCATACCCACCTGGGCGTAGGTCACTACCACGCCGTCCATCGCGGGATTCACGCCGGAGGAATTAGTAAACTTCGGATCCAGAGCCAACCCCACGCGGGAAGCGGATTCAGACCACTGAACCTTGAGATGCTCCGTTGGCACCACGACGATGACGCGCTCGACGGTGCGATCCGCCATGAGTTCGGTGGCAACACGCAGCGCGAAGGTAGTCTTACCTGCGCCAGGAGTCGCCACCGCCATGAAATCCTTCGGCTTGGTGGCCAGGAATTTATCCAATGCGGCTCGCTGCCACACACGGAGTGAACCGTTATTGGCAAATCTTTGTGCTGATGACTGTGTCGACACGGTCAGCGACTATCCCCCTCTACTTTTCCCAAAACCCGATGCTGTATGTCGTTCCTCGCGCTGCGCCTCCTTTTCGGGCGAGACACAGCGCGCTTCGTCCTCCTCTAGGGAAGACGACGTGTTACTAGCGGCGGCGCAGGCTCTTGTATTCGCGCTCGCAGTCAGGGCACACAGGTGAACCAGGCTTGGCTTGCTTGGTCACCGGGAAAGTCTCACCACACAGGGCAACGACGTACTTGCCGTTGACCGCAGAATCGAGGATCTGGTCTTTCTTGACGTAATGAAAGAACTTCGGGGTGTCGTCATTGGTTGACGTATCCTCGCGAACATCTGGGCGTTCAATAGTCTTAGTCGTCGTACTCACGCCCCCTATCATGCCGTATCGGTATCGAAGTTGGCGAGTCCTCCCGCTACGCTTGTGACCATGACCCCTTCGAACTCGCGTGATAACGCAGACCGCACCCCACAATCGGGGCGACGACGCGGTCGGGCGTTTGGCCGTGAGCGCTACCTCATCACCACAGCCAAACTCGCCCCCGGGCAAGATCGCCATCGCCGCGAGGTTACCTACTTTGTCTTGCAGTTCTTGCGCATCCCCTCCCTCATCATCGCCGGAGTCTTGGCCTATGTCTGGCAATGGTGGATTCCGGCTGCGCTTGTCGTGGCTGTGACCTTCCCGCTGCCGTGGATTGCAGTGGTCATTGGCAATAGCCGTGGGCAGAAGAAAGACAAGCGCGAGAAGTCGCTGTACAAACCTGCGC
Organism: Corynebacterium sp. HMSC078H07; assembly: GCF_001812805.1. GTDB lineage: Bacteria > Actinomycetota > Actinomycetes > Mycobacteriales > Mycobacteriaceae > Corynebacterium. The sequence goes on from NZ_KV810494.1 coordinate 50,406, forward strand.
TAGCACGACAAATGGCGCAAGCTCAACGCGCGCAACTAGAGCATCAGAACCACGGTGCGTTGCCCGGCGCGCCGGACAAACCACAACCTGACACGATTGACCACGACGACTAGAGCTTTGTAAGGAGTTTTTGTGAATATCTCCGACTCTTCACCTTTTGGCCCGCAGATGTACCCGGATCATCCCATCGCTGAGTTCGCTGACGAACTAGTCCAGGTCTTCGACACGGCGGGCTTTAACGCTGATGGGATAGCTGGGCACTTGGGCCCAGAGTACACAGAGGCTTTGCATCGTGGCGAACCTGCCGCGGTGGCGCTGGGTGCCAACGGCACTACCGATTTAGACCACCTCATCCGAATCTTCGTGTTGCACGAGCACGTACCGGCCACGCTGCTGTCAGAGGTCCTGGGGGCGCGCCTTGCCGCCAAACTTCTCGATTCGGGCGTAGCGCAGACCGATGAGCACGGCACCGTGTTCATCGCCTACGACATCCGCCCGCATATCATTGTGGGACGCAACCGCGTGGTCTTCTCTGATGTCGATGCCTCCTTGGTGGATCACGTGCCGGGTCCTGACCATGTCTTGGGCGTAGGTTCTGCAAGCCTTTCTCTACTACATTCCACCCCAACGTCCCCGGTGTCCTCCGTGCTTGATCTAGGCACTGGCTCCGGTGTGCAATTGCTGGGCCAGCTGGATTCTGCCGAGCGCATCGTGGCAACAGACGTGCACGAGCGCGCACTTGATCTTGCTCGCGCCACGGTCGCGGCTGCGGGTGCAACTCCGCGTGTGGATCTGCGCCTAGGCTCCTGGTTTGAGCCGGTAGCCGGGGAGCGCTTCGACCGTATTGTGGCCAATCCGCCTTTCGTCGTGGGACTGCCGGAGGTGGGCCATGTCTATCGCGATTCCGGCCTCAACCTTGATGGCGCTAGTGAGCTCGTGGTCTCGCACGCCGCGGAGCATCTCACCCCAGGTGGTACCGCCCACCTGCTGGCTGCGTGGGTCCACCAGGGCGATGAATCCTGGCAACAGCGAGTTGCCTCGTGGTTGCCCGATACCGGGGTGGCTGCGTGGATCATTCAGCGCGACGTGGCTGATCCTGCCCTCTACGTGTCCACGTGGTTGGCCGATGAGTCAATCGATGTGCGAAGCCCCCTTGGCCAAGAGCGTTCACGGGAATGGTTGCAGCACTTCCATGATCACGAGGTCACCGGAATTGGCTTTGGGTTCGTAGCCATTCAGCGTATTGGGGATGATGAGCCCTCCGATATCTTGGCGGAGACCATGACCCAGCCGGTTGTCGATCCGCTCGGGCCCGAAGTCGAGGAATACTTTGCCCGAGTGGAGTGGCTGCGTGGGCTTGTGCCCGGCGAGTTGGAAGACGCACACGTACAGCTGCGCCCGGGCGTTGCCCGTGAGGATGTCGCACTTCCCGATACTGAGGTGGGTATGGGCTTTACCCGCGCTGCACTGCGCCTAACGCGCACCGATGGCCCCCGTTGGCAGCATGATGTGGACGAGCACCTGGCAGCCATCGTGGCCGGCTTAAACCCGCACGGTTTGAGCATTGGCGAGACCATCGAGCTTTATGCTGCCGCGCAGGGCTATGACGAAGCCGCGCTTGTCGACGCCGCCCTCCCCGCCATCGTCGATCTGATCCGCCACGGTCTTCTAATCCCGACCGAGCTGCTGGCTTTTTCACATACCGACTAGCTGCTATACAAAATCGCAGTCAACGCTTTATTAGAAAGGTAACTTTTCGCCCACCATGCGTGCAGTATTAACCCGTGTGTCCCAAGCTTCAGTAACCGTTGATGGAGACATCGTTGGCTCAATCGAATGTCCCGACACTGGCGGGCTCTTAGCTCTCATTGGTGTCTCCACTGAGGACCTCGACAACTGGCACCCTCGTGCGGAGAAAATGGCACGCAAGATCGCGGAGCTCCGCATCTTGGAAGGCGAGCGTTCGGTACTCGAAGCTCAAGCCCCAGTATTGGTCGTTAGCCAGTTCACGCTTTATGGTCGCACCGCGAAAGGGCGACGCCCTTCCTGGTCTGATGCTGCACCAGGACACGAAGCAGAACCGGTCATCGACGCCATCGTTACCCACTTGAAGGAGCGTGGACTCAGCGTCGAAACTGGTCAGTTTGGCGCCATGATGCGTGTGTCTTCGGTGAACGAAGGACCATTTACAGTGCTGGTAGAGACCTAGTTTTAAAGTCCAGCCGTCCAATTTTGTTGAACAATACATAAAAGAACTAAAAAAGCAAACTCAGCGAGTGTGATAATTTTCCTGCTTCCGCTGCGATAATTTATTATCATTTCTCACCACTTCCGGCTTATACTGAGGGCACAGCGAAGCAAACGGGCTGTATACGCAGTAAGTGTGAGAGTCATTCTCACGCCCTGTACAACAAGATTGCAGATGAGAATCTTTTCTCACTACAAGGTTGTGGAAGCCCAATCGCTTCGATCGACCACTAGGACAGTAGGAAAGACAATGTCTCACTCAGTATTGCGACACAATCACGACAAGGCCCAACACCCCGAAAACCACGCAGAGATGCCTGAGGCTCTCAAGACCTCACAGAGTTCATCTCCTTCATCAGCACAGTCATCTTCCGTCCCCGGTATCGACACCCCATTTGAAGGACGCGAAGGCGCCCCGAAGTGGAATAAGGAAGACACCGTATGGATGCTCTCCCTCTTCGGCACCGCCATTGGCGCCGGCGTCCTCTTCCTCCCCATCAACGCCGGTATCGGCGGCATCATCCCGCTCCTCATCATGACCGTCATTGCTTTGCCCATGACCTTCTGGGCACACCGCGGCATGACCCGCTTCGTACTCTCCAGCTCCAAGCCCGACGGTGACCTCACGGACGTCGTCGAGGAGCACTTCGGCATCAAGGCCGGCGTCTTGATGAACATCCTGTACTTCCTGTCGGTATACCCCATCCTTCTCGTGTACTCGGTGACCATCACCAACACGGTCAACTCCTTCCTGGAGAACCAGTTGGGAATCACACCACCGGATCGCTGGCTCACCTCGCTGCTGCTGGTTGGTGGCCTCATCCTCATTGTCCGCATGGGTAAGGACGTCGTCGTTCACGTCATGTCTTACCTGGTGTACCCCTTCATCGGTGTCCTCGTTCTGCTCTCCATTTACCTCATCCCGAAGTGGAATACCGCTCTGTTTGAGTCCTTCGACTTGAGCGTCGCTCGCGAGGCTTCCGGCCACAGCCTGGGCGTTACCCTGATGCTCCTCGTACCCGTCATGGTCTTCTCCTTCAACCACTCGCCGATGATTTCCTCCTTCGCAGTTGACCGCCGCCAGACCTACGGCAAGTACGCCGAGGTTAAGGCCAGCAAGACTCTGCTTCGCTCGGAAATCCTGATGGTTGTTGTGGTCATGTTCTTTGTCTTCTCCTGCGCACTCAGCCTCTCCCCTGAGCACCTGGCTGAAGCAAAGGCCCAGAACATCACCATCTTGTCCTACCTGGCAAACCACTTCGACACCCCGATCATCCAATGGATTGCTCCCATCATCGCCATGATTGCCGTGGCCAAGTCCTTCCTCGGCCACTACCTCGGTGCTGCTGAAGGATTCGAGGGCCTCATCATCAAGGGCAGCAAGAAGGCCAACAAGGATGACGCCAAATCCCTGCGCAAGCTCAACATCATCACCCTCATCTTCATGCTGGTCACCTCCTGGCTCGTTGCCTGGGCTGACCCCTCCATCCTCGGCATGATTGAAACCCTGTGTGGCCCGACGATTGCCATCATGCTCTTCATCATCCCGATGGTCGCCATCCACAAGGTTCCTGCACTACAGCGCTTCAAGGGCAAGGCTTCCAACTACTTCGTATTCGTGATGGGCCTGGTTGCACTGGCCACCATCATCTACTCCATCGTCCAGGCCTTCTAAGAACTGGCCCCACAAGAAACACTCAGAGGATTCAAGGAAAGAACAATGTTCATCAGCATCTTCGATATGTTCAAGATTGGCATCGGCCCCTCCAGCTCCCACACGCTGGGGCCAATGAAGGCAGGCAAGGCGTTCGTTGACGAACTGCAAGAAAAAGGCCTCTTTGACAAGGTCACCCGGGTTCAGGCTAACGTCTACGGCTCCCTTTCCCTCACCGGTATCGGCCATTCCACAGACAAAGCCATCCTTCTCGGCCTCGCCGGTGAAGAGCCTGAAACCGTTGACATCGACGGCATCTCCGAATTCGTAAAACAAGTTCGCAGTAGCGAGAAGCTCATGCTCGGTGGAACTCATGAGGTTGATTTCCCGAAGGAAGGAGGATTCTTCTTCCACGATGAATACCTCCCGATGCATGAAAACGGTATGTGCCTCATTGCTTTCGCTGGCGAGGAAGACATCCTGCACAAGACCTACTACTCAGTGGGCGGCGGCTTCATTGTCAAGCAAGAAGACTTCGCAATGCGTGGTTCAAACAAGGTGGATATCCCCTTCCCGTACTCCAGCGCCGAAGAGATGCTCGAGCTGTGTGAGCGCAATGGAATGACTCTGCCCGAGCTCGGGCTGGCTAATGAGCTAGCACTGCGTTCACAGGACGAAGTCACTGAGCACTTGGGCAAGGTGCGCGATGTCATGTTTACCGGCATCGAGCGTGGCTCCTCTACCGACGGCCCGCTGCCTGGCTCACTACTCGTGCCGCGCCGTGCCGCTGCGCTGAAGCGTCGCCTCGAGCAAAGCGATCATCATGACGATGGTCTCGATGTTCTGAGCTGGGTCAATATGTTTGCCTTGGCTATCTCTGAAGAGAACGCCGCGTGCGGTCGCGTCGTGACCGCACCGACTAATGGTGCCTGCGGCGTCGTACCTGCGGTGCTTGCCTACTACGACAAGTTCGTCGAACCTGTCACTGAAGAAATGTTTGCAGACTACATCTTCGCCTGCAACCAGATTGCGTCCCTCTACAAGATGAACGCGTCCATTTCAGGTGCTGAGGTTGGCTGCCAGGGCGAAGTTGGCGTCGCTTGTTCCATGGCTGCTGGTGGTCTTGCACAGCTCATGGGCGCCACCCCAGAGCAAGTGTGCGTCGCCGCAGAAATTGGCATGGAACACAAGCTCGGTCTAACGTGCGACCCGGTCTTAGGCCAGGTTCAGGTCCCCTGCATCGAGCGCAATGCTGTCGCTGCTGTTGACTCCATCACTGCAGCTCGCATGGCCCTTGAGCGGGAAAGCAAGCCCTGCGTATCCCTCGATGAAGTGATTTGGACCATGTACAAGACTGGTAAGGATATGAACGCCAAATACCGTGAGACGTCGCAAGGCGGTCTGGCACTAGCAGTCCACCCGCCAGTCGCCGTATGCGGCTAGAGCCCTCCTAAGAATCGATGAGCCGGGTGAGCACAGCATTTTGCGGCTTGTGTTCACTCGGCTCACCGCTTTCGTGTGGTAACTTCTCTATAAACTGACAGGAATATAAGGACATGCTTCAGCTAATGAATCTCTCTAGCAGCCATGCCTCCGAAGAAAATATCCTCGAGCAGTACATACCACTCGTCGAATTTCTCGGTCAGGCCATGGGCCCTAATACCGAGATCGTTCTCCATGATCTCGATGTACCCGACCGGTCCATCATTGCTATTGCCAATAATCACATTTCCGGCCGCGAGCTTGGTGGCCCAGTTACAGATTTTGCGCTCTGGTTCATGAAACAGGGCGATGCCGCCGCCGTCCCCATGATGACCGGATATCGAGCGGTCAACGCCGAAGGAAAAATTTGCCAATCATCCAGCTACTTCATACGCGATGAAACCGGCCACATGCGTGGCATGCTGTGCATCAACGTCGATGTTTCGGAGTTGATTCACATCCGCGAAGCCGCCAATACCCTCATTGGCAACGCTGAGGATCCGGCTTTCGACAAGGAAAAGGCCTTTAGCGGTTATCCTGGGGCTTCGCCTCAGCCCCCGCGCCCCATGGCCGTGGTTCCGGATCAACAAGAACCTGCCGAAGAACCAATCAGCGAGTCTTTGGGAACAAACGTTGAGCAGCTGCTGGATTCAATGCTCGACTCTGTAATTTCCAAGCAGACAACGGATGTCTCACGCATGCACCGCGACGAGCGTATTCAGGTGGTCTCCGAGTTGGAAGACGCAGGGTTCTTCCTCCTCAAGGGCGGGATTGCAGCGGCAGCCTCATGTCTCGGAGTCTCGGAGCCCACGATTTACCGATACCTCGTTACGGTGCGTGGCTAGAGGCGAGTGTGATGACTCACCGTCGCTAACGTGCCACTGAGCACATGTTCTCCCCGCGGTGCGACTCCCCCAAAAAGGTGGAGTCCTACCGCGGGGATTGCGCTGTTTTGAGCATTCCCAGCTTTTCAGGGAACTCAACCGCGTGGAGCAACGTTGTATCTCTTGAACCCGGCGAACAACTCAGGAGGCTTCACGATGACCCACACATCAGCCAACACCGCCACTGGCACCGCAGCTGCCACTTTCGATGAAGAACAGGAAGTAGATCGCGGCTCACGCCGTAACCAAACTAATGACAATCCGTCTGCGGACCTTGTCCGCGTCTACCTCAATGGCATCGGCAAAACCGCGCTGCTGAGCGCCGAGGACGAGGTTGAACTGGCCCAGGCCATCGAGGTGGGTCTCTACGCCGAATACAAGCTGGCTAATGCGGACAAGCTGACCCGCGCCGAGAAGCGTGACCTGAAGATTCTGGCCCGTGAAGGCAAGAAGGCTCGCTCCCACCTCCTTGAAGCCAACCTGCGTCTCGTGGTCTCCCTGGCAAAGCGCTACACCGGCCGCGGGATGCCGCTGCTGGATCTCATCCAGGAAGGCAACCTGGGACTTATTCGTGCGATGGAGAAGTTCGATTACGCCAAAGGTTTCAAGTTCTCCACCTACGCCACGTGGTGGATTCGCCAGGCCATTACCCGCGGCATGGCTGACCAGTCTCGCACCATTCGCCTTCCTGTGCACTTGGTGGAGCAGGTCAACAAGCTCTCCCGCATCAAGCGTGAGATGTACCAGTCTCTGGGTCGTGAGGCGACCAACGAGGAACTGGCTGAGGAATCTGGCATCGAAGAATCCAAGATTGAGATGCTGCTGCGCCAGTCCCGTGACCCGGTTTCCCTCGATATGCCGGTAGGCACCGATGAAGAGGCCCCGTTGGGTGACTTCATCGAGGACGCTGAGGCTACTGACGCTGAGACTGCAGTCGTTGCTTCCATGCGCCATTCTGATATCCGCTCTGTCATTGGTTCCCTGGAAGAGCGCGAACAGGACGTTATTCGCCTACGCTACGGCCTCGATGACGGTGTGCCACGCACCTTGGACCAGATTGGCCGCAAGTTTGGTCTGTCCCGTGAGCGCGTCCGCCAGATTGAGCGTGAGGTCATGGCCAAGCTGCGTGATGGCAACCGTGCCGACCGTCTCCGCGAATACGCGCTCTAAGAAAACCTGCAGTGACCGCCCACCAGCGGCCACGGCCCACAGATGTGGCGAGAGCCATCGAGACATCCCTCCTATCCTGTGTCGACTAACCACGGGGTCCGGGAGGTCGACGCTCGGTGGCTTTCGTCGTTTCTCACCTAGCCCCTTTGCCAACTCCCAACAAGACCCCGAGTCAATGCTGGGGCAACCAGCGCTCTGTGAGCCACGGAATACGCTATTGTTTAAGTTATTCTCTTAATAGATTGCTATTACCGCGCTTCAACCTATGTGGACGCAGAAAGCCTGCGTGGCAGGTACACGCTCGAGGTATCCGCCTAGAATGTTGTCTTAGCCGCTGCTAGCGCTCTGTGCCCACTCCAACCGCCATAACGCAGAAAGGTAAGCCCACGTGAGGGACCTAGTCGACACCACGGAAATGTATCTGCGGACCATTTACGAGCTCGAGGAAGAAGGCATTACCCCGCTGCGTGCCCGTATTGCAGAGCGCCTCGAGCAGTCTGGACCTACTGTGTCACAGACCGTGGCGCGAATGGAGCGCGACGGTCTCCTTCATGTGCGCACCGACCGCAGCCTTGACCTCACCGCCGAAGGGCGCGAGTTGGCTACCAACGTCATGCGCAAGCATCGCCTCGCTGAGCGCCTGCTAACCGATGTGCTGGGGCTGGATATTCACCAGGTTCACGATGAGGCATGCCGTTGGGAACATGTCATGAGCGAGGAAGTGGAAAAGCGCGTCGTCGCAGTTCTCGAAGATTCTTCTCGCTCGCCTTTCGGAAACCCCATTCCGGGTCTGGCACAGCTCGGTGCCTCCCCGGCTGAGCTCGAGCTAGGAACCCGAGCTATCGATTTGCCCAAGGGTGAAGAAACTGAAGCCACAATCGTGCAGATCAACGAGGTCCTCCAAGCGGATAATTCCACTTTCCGTGACCTTTATGCGTCCGGACTTCAGGTTGGCTCACCGGTGACCGTGGTGAATAACAACGGCTCCATCACGCTGAGCACCGAAGACGGTAAGACGATTGAGTTAGTCGATGATCTCGCCCACGCAATTCGCGTCGAGGTGAAGTAGCTATGAAGCTTCTGGTCACTGGTGGCGCTGGATACGTCGGTAGCGTGTGCGCTGCGGTCCTTGTGGAAGAAGGCCACGACGTCACAATCATCGATAACTTTTCTACCGGCAATCGGGATGCCGTTCCCGCGCAGGCCCGTCTCGTGGAAGGTGACGTAGCGGATGTGGCTCGTTCCGTTCTTTCCGAGGGCGGTTTCGAGGGCGTTCTTCACTTTGCCGCGCGGTCTCTCGTCGGCGAGTCCGTAGAGAAACCCGCTGAGTACTGGCAGCACAACGTGGTCACCACGTTGACGCTTCTCAACGCTATGCGGGAGTTCGATGTCAAGAACCTCGTCTTCTCCTCAACAGCTGCTACCTATGGTGAGCCGGAGCAGGTCCCGATTACAGAAGCGATGCCGACTAAGCCCACCAATCCTTACGGTGCTTCAAAGCTCGCTATCGATGACATGATCACGTCTTTTGCCAAGGCTTATGGCTTGGGCGCTACTTCTCTGCGCTATTTCAACGTGGCCGGTGCCTACGGCACCATTGGTGAGAACCGTGAGGTCGAAACCCACCTCATCCCGCTAGTCCTTCAGGTGGCGTTGGAGCACCGCGATAAGATCTTCATCTTCGGTGATGATTACGACACTGCTGATGGCACCGCTGTTCGCGATTACATCCACATCCGTGACCTTGCGGATGCCCACGTGTTGGCGCTAAGCACCAACTCTGAAGGCACCCACCGCATCTATAACTTGGGTTCCGGCGATGGCTATTCCGTCAAGCAGGTTATTGAAACCTGCCGCGAGGTTACCGGCCACCCCATCCCGGCAGAGCTAGCTCCCCGGCGCGCCGGTGACCCGGCAACACTGGTAGCTTCTTCTGACAAGATCAAAGCCGAGCTCGGGTGGAGTCCGAGCCGCACTGATCTCACCACAATTGTCACCGATGCATGGAACTTCACCCGGCAGCTCGGCGAGCGGGCTCACTCCGCACATCGCTAGTCACGGGAGTTGCTGGGGCTCCACCTGCCCTGCCGACGGCGGTGTTATAGGCCTCTTGAGCCCCACTGCGAATGGTGTCACGCATTTTCTCGTGCAATCCATAGCGGTAGGCCTGGCACAGTAACGAACCTAGACGGTGACTAGGGAATTCCTCTGCCACCGTCTGCAATGCGGGCCCTGCATGGATTTCCCAGTCGAGCTTTAACTGTGCCAGCGCGAAAAGCGTCAATGCATTCGCTCTGATTTCGCCGTCGAATGTGCGCGCGGTAGCCAGCAATAGGCTAGCGGCCGCCTCCCCCGCATCCGTACATTCACCGACTACCAAGTCCCGGGTCCAGGTGGTTGACATCCACAGCGCACATGCTTGAAGCAGCTCGACATTCCTTGCCGCTTCCTCGGCGGTGGTTGCCTTGTTCAGTGTCCAGCGGACATCATCGAGAAAATTGTCAACCAGCTCCTTGCGTGTGGTGCTTTCCTCCGCCGCTACGCGGGCACGCAATCTCGTTGCGCTATCGCGCGCTTGCCGCCCAAGGGCTTCCGCCTCGAGGGCATCAAAATGCGTGTTTCCACGAGCAAAGGTAGAGAAGAAGTCCTCGCGGCTGAGCTCCGGAACGACATTGTGGTCAACGCAGGAGCGCATCGTGGGGGCGTCGGTAAGCGCCGGCACCGTCCCCTCAACCCACTTTTTCATTGGACCACTACCATCGGTACTCACCATGCCGTGGAGCATGGCATAGTGCTCGCCGCGCGCAATCTCCCTCACGTGCCATGCTGCGTCGATATCGATGCCATCGCGGACTCGGTCCAAGTTGTAGAGCCAGCAGGAAATCTCAGCGAGCTCTGCTAGCGGGCGATGCGAGACGAGGAAAGCAAAGATTCCTTCACGGGCTTCCTCTGCAAGCGCGGCGGCTATATCTGGAAGAACCTCCTGAGCGTCTGCGATATCGACACGCGCAATGGGGCCCATGGCAGGCCCACGTGGAGTGGTATCGATGGCCATGAAAATGACCGACTCCGCGGGATAGAAACCTAGGAGACCTGGGATATTCGCAAGTAGGTGGCCAGGGGTTGTAATCGGTGGGGTGTTGTCTGTGTATGCTGCAAAAGAACTCATGTCTTCAGCCTGAAGCAGGCGCTGCAGCCACGCCAGAACCGTGCTGCAGTTCCTGTCATTTCTGTGGATAAACCTCCCCGACCCCTCCCCGTGGAAGCCACAATGGTGGAGTTATCCACAGTGCAGGCTCTGCTCACTGGCACCTCCACGGGGCAGAGCGTGGCACGATCTTTGCTTCTGTGGCATGCTAGATCGATCAACACGAGTTTTCACCAGCCTCTCGCATGTGAGATCGACTTTGTCGGGCCGGAGGGAAGCTGGGAATAGGCGGCAGCCCCACAGCGTTGCACGCCACAGAACGCTGATGAAGTCCGTACGCTCGAAACTAAGCGCCGGACACGAAGGGAGAGTCACTACAACCATGCAGGGAGAACAGCGCCGCATGTATGAGCTGGAGTACCCCGCTCCGGCGGTCAAGGACGATTCCACTGAAGGCAACGGCCCCACCATGATCGTGGCTATGAACGGCTACGCCGATGCCGGGCAGGCCGTGGAGGCTAGCGCGGACCACCTGAAGGCTGCTTTGGAGAACCGCCAGTTGGCATCCTTCAACAATGACGAGCTTATCGATTACCGCTCACGCCGTCCGGCTGTGACCATTGATCATGACCGCACCGTGGAGATCGAAAACACTGATCTCGGCATCAAGGTACTGCGCGATAACTCTGGAAAGCCTTTCCTGTTGCTTTCGGGACCAGAGCCGGATTTGCGGTGGGAGGCGTTTACAGACGCCGTAGTCAACTTGGTGGAAAAGTTCGATATCAAGAACACCATCATGCTCTACTCCGCCCCGATGCCGGTGCCGCACACTCGACCCACGGTTGTCACTGCACACGGCAACGCGCCTGAACTCCTTAACTCCATGGTGCGCATGGAGTCCACGATGATGGTTCCGGGGGCCGCCGCTCTCTACCTCGAGCGTGCTTTGGATAAGAAGGGTCGTCACGTCGCTGGTTATACGGCCCACGTGCCGCATTACCTGGCGGCATCCCCGTACCCGGCAGCTACGCTTCGTCTATTGGATTCCGTTGCGTCCGCAGTAGACCTCAACATTCCGCTGGGCAGCCTTGAAGCCGACGTTGACCGCATCAACCAGCAATTGGAAGAACAGGTCGTCGATTCAGAAGAAATCGCCGGCGTGGTCAACCAGCTCGAAGAGCAGTATGACGCGTACATGGAGCGCTACCGTAAGCGCCATCCACAAGCCATCATGCCGGGCGAAGAACACATGCCTACTGGTGAGGAGATTGGCGCGGACTTCGAAGCTTTCCTCGCGGGCCTCGACGACGATCCCGATATTCTCGCTGAGAATATCGACGACCGTGAGGATAACTTCGGCAAAAACGAAGGCCCAGAGTCCGGCGCAGGAGATACCGACCTAGGCGACGACGTATAGGTCATAATTCTCTACCTGCGCCTTTCATCTTCGTTCTCTATTGTCATGCGTGACCCGGCTCTGTGCGTAGCCACTCATGCTTTCGCCTAAGGTGGGACTGGTGAACCTTTCTCAGATGTTGCCCGATCTCGCCGAAGTCCCCGAGTCTATGGTTGATGAGGCCATTTGGGACACCTTCCAGTCATGGACCTCCGGCCGGGGGATTTCGTTGTATTCCGCCCAGGAAGAGGCATCCCTTGGCATCCTCGCCGGCGATAACGTCATCCTCGCCACTCCGACTGGTTCCGGTAAATCCATGGTGGCTAACGCCGCGCACTTCATTGCGCTTGCTCGTGGGCAGCGAAGCTTCTATACCGCGCCGATTAAGGCTCTTGTGAGTGAAAAGTTCTTCGCCCTGTGTGAGATCTTCGGTCCAGAGAATGTCGGAATGATGACCGGTGACGCCACCGTCAATGGCTCTGCGCCCATCATCGCCGCTACTGCGGAGATTGTGGCCAACATTGCGCTGCGCGATGGCGCAGAGGCCGCCATCGACCAAGTGGTCATGGATGAGTTCCACTATTACTCCGAACCAGACCGTGGCTGGGCTTGGCAGGTACCACTTCTGGAGCTGCCCAAGGCCCAGTTCCTCCTCATGTCTGCCACCCTCGGTGATACTGCGTGGTTGGAGAAGGACCTCACTGAGCGCACTGGGCGAACCACTACCCTCGTGGCTGGCACCACCCGCCCAGTTCCATTGGACTTCTCTTACGTATTCTCCGCCGTGCACGAGACCATCGAAGAGCTCCTCGGGTCTGGTAAGGCACCCGTCTACGTGGTGCACTTCTCCCAGCGCGAGGCCTCCGAGCGCGCCCAGGCGCTGACCTCGTTGTCAAAGATCATCACGCCGGAAGAAAAGGAAGCCATCGCCGCTGAGCTCGGTGCCTTCCGCTTCACCACGACCTTTGGCAAGGACCTGTCCAAGCTTCTGCGCAAGGGCATTGGCGTGCACCACGCAGGAATGCTGCCCAAGTACCGCCGCCTAGTCGAGCGCTTGGCACAAAAGGGCCTGCTCAAGATCATTTGTGGCACGGACACCTTGGGCGTGGGCATCAACGTCCCCATCCGCACGGTACTTATGACGGGCTTGGCCAAGTATGACGGCACGCGCCAGCGCATCCTTAAGTCTCGTGAGTTCCACCAGATCGCAGGCCGCGCCGGGCGTGCCGGTTACGATACGGAAGGCACGGTCGTCGTCGAGGCACCAGAGCACGAGATTGAGAACGCCAAGGCCCGCCGCCGCGTGGGCGATGACCCGGCGCGCCTGAAAAAACTAAAGAAGAAGTCCGCACGCGAGGGAGAGGTTTCCTGGTCGGAGAAGACCTACGCCAGGCTTATCGACGCCAAACCCGAACAACTCACTTCCCAGTTCCGGGTTTCGAACTCTATGTTGCTCAACGTCTTAGCTCGCCACGGCAACGGTTATGAGCATCTCAAGCACCTGCTGCGCACTAGCCACAACACCCGTGCTCGTCAGAACGAGGACATTCTTACCGCGCTTAGCTTGTTCCGCGGCCTGCTGAATGCCGGAGTGGTCCAAAAGTCCACCAAGGGGCTCGATATTTACGGCCGGCCATACCACGTGGTGCGCGAGATGCCGCGCGACTTTGCTCTCAACCAGCCCCTAGGCCCCTTTGCCCTTGCCGCACTGACTTTGCTGGACCCTGAGTCGGAGTCCTATGCCCTCGATGTCATTTCTGTTTTCGAGTCTGTACTTGATGACCCGCGCCAAGTGCTTATTGCCCAGCAAAAGCAGCGGCGAGGCGAAGAGATCGCAGCGCTCAAGGCGGAGGGCGTGGACTATACCGAGCGCATGGCTATCGTGGAAGACATCACGTGGCCCAAGCCCTTGGAGGAGCTCCTCGAGCAATCATATGAGACCTTTTGCCAGACCAACCCGTGGGCTAAAGAGTTTGAGCTGCGGCCTAAGTCGGTAGTGCGTGACATGCTGGAGAGCGCCATGACGTTCTCGGACCTCGTCGCGACCTACGGCCTCGCTCGTTCGGAAGGCGTTATTCTGCGCTATCTCACCGACGCCTGGCGCACGCTCAAGCAATCCATCCCTGAGGAGTACCTCACCGAGGAGCTTGAGGACATTATCGTGTGGCTCGGTGAGCTCATTCGCCAGGTGGACTCTTCGTTGGTCGATGAATGGGCAGAAATGGCTGGCGAAGACTCCCCTATCTCCCAGAAGGATTTAGACCGAGAGCTTGCTTTCGGGGTAGAGGATCCCACGGCACTGACAGCAAACCAGCGTGCCTTCAGCATCATGGTCCGCAATTACTTCTTCCGACTTGCCCAGCTTTTTGCTTTGGAGAAGGAGGACCGGCTGGCCGAGCTGCTGGACTATCTCGATGAGGTTCCGGACTTTGGTGAGGCTCTTGACGCGTACTTCGACGATTACGACGATATTGACGTCGGTCCGGCTGCACGTGGCCCCGAATACTTCGTACTCGACAAGGGCGACATGTCAGCGGCATCGAGAGCGCGGTCGTGGACTGTGCGCCAAATCCTCAAGGATCCTGAAGACGACAATTCCTACCAGATCGTCGGCACCGTGGATTTGGACGCGTCGGATGAAGCGGGCGAGGTACGCCTGTCTGAGCTGCACGTAGAGTACTAAAAACTCAGCGGAACATTAATAGACTCCACCTGACAAAGCCTGAATACTCCGCGCTCACTTTCACGTAAAGAGTACAGTGGGTGGCGCTATGACTCGACCAGATTCTCCAGCCACCAACATTCGCCTCGCCGGCGTGCACTTCGATAGGCATGAGGAAGCAGTCACGGTACATTGGCTGCTCGGCGGCCTCCCCCATCACCGTGACGTGGTCTTTTCCCTCCACACCGTCAACCTAGAGCTCACCATTCGCTTTGACAATGAGCACTTAGAATCTATGGACATCGCATCCTTTGGGGAAGATGAACGCGACATTCGGCGGGAAGTAGATTATGAATACACCTACACCCCAGAAGCGCTGGCCGTGACCATCCCATCCTCACACTTCGACCTACAGGACGAAGTTTTTACCTTGGGCCTTTCCGTAGACGGCATGTCCTGCGGAGAATGGACCGGAACTGTTGTCTAAGGCTAGCTACACCCACCTCATCTAAGGCTGCGCTACCACCGCTCAGCTTAGCCTATACACGCTTTACAAGCCTGTGACCAGCGGGGATACTGAGAAAGTGAGAGTTCTCTAGACAACTGAGAACCCGAGCTGGGTAAAGGAACAGGCCATGACCATTCATAGCAACGAGCCCCACGGCGCGTCCCACAACGCGCGGCTGAATTCTCTGCGGGCGGGTGTACTCGGCGCTAACGACGGTATTGTCTCCGTCGCCGCACTTCTGTTAGGCGTGATGGGATCGGGGGCGTCGGCAAGCGCAATCCTCACTGCTGGTCTCGCTGCCACCGTGTCCGGCGCCGCCTCGATGGCGCTTGGCGAATACGTATCTGTCTCTGCCCAGCGCGATTCTGAGCGGATGATGATCACCAAGGAAACGCGCGAGCTTGAGGAACTTCCCGAGCAGGAGCACGAGGAATTGGTAACCATGCTCTCCAGCTATGGCATGGGCAGGAAAACTGCAGACACTGCAGCGCGTGAAATTGCCGCCGAAGACAGACTCCTGGAGGCCCACCTGCGCTTAGAGATCGGCATCGACGGCGAAGACCTCACTAACCCATGGCATGCAGCGTTCTGGTCAGCCGTGTCCTTCTTGGCAGGCGCCTGCCTGCCCTTGCTGTCCATCTTCCTTGCACCGGAGGCAACAGCACCATTCACCGTTGCCATTGTCACGCTCATCGCCCTCGCCGTCACCGGATACGTATCCGCCCGCCTCGCAGGCACCGACACTACCCGTTCGGTTCTGCGCCTTGTTATCGGTGGCGCCTTGGGGTTGGCCATCACCTACGGAATCGGCGTTGCTTTTGGCGGAGTCGTGGGCTAACTCCGCCTCACAGATCTCAACCGACTCCGACACATCCTCCTATGCAGAATCGTCCCGCCACCGCTACTACGGTGTGGGACGTTTCGTGGATTAAGCGGTAAAGGCTCGCCTCTAAGCGTTACGTACGGCCTCAGCCTGCAGCGCCTGAGCTACAGCCTGGACCACGCCGGCAACCTTGATGCTTTCCCAAATCTGTTCCTTGGCCATGCCTTCCTCGAGCAGAGTCTTAGCGTGGGCAGAAAGGCAATGCTCACAGCCGTTAATGGCGGAGACTACGGTGTTCCACAGCTCGAACGTGGCCTTGTCAACACCTGGCTTAGAGATGATGTTCATGCGCAGGCCAAACTTCACCTGTGCATAGTCATCACCCAACCAGCTCTTCGCGCGGTAGGCCACGTTGTTCATGGCCATCACCGTGGCGGCACCGAGGGCGGCGTCAATAGCTTCCTCGCTCAGGTGCTCGCGAGCATCCTCCAGGATCTCCTTGAGCACCTGGTCATTGCGGGTAGCGGCTGCAGCAGCAACCAAGCTGCCCCACAGCTGCTCCTCGTTGAGCTCGGTGGTGCGAGAAAGGGTACCAAGGTTAAGTTTCTGATCCTTGGCATAAGCCGGAAGTGCGGACTTCAAGTTATCAATAGACACTGAGGGTCTCCTTTCGAGAGCACTCTGTTTAGACAGCGACCTCTGGTTAGAGGGCGGACTGAACGACGTCCAGCTTGTTGATGTTCTTCGTCGGGTCATTAGCCTCCCAGTTGCAGGCACAGACCTCTTCCGACTGCAGTGCGTCGAGCACGCGCAGAACCTCATCAACGTTGCGGCCCACAGCATCTGGAGTCACGGAGACGAACTGGATAACGCCATCCGGGTCGATAATGAAGGTGGCGCGGTCTGCCACACCATCGGCGTTCTCCACGCCGAGGGCACGAATCAGGTCGTGGCGAATGTCGGAGAACATCGGGAACGGAACTTCCTTGAGTTCCGGGTGGGTAGCGCGCCAGTTGAAGTGTGCGTACTCATTATCGGTGGAGCCGCCGAGAATCTGGGTATCGCGGTCCTGAAATTCCTCATCCAGCTTGCCAAAGGCAGCAATCTCAGTCGGGCACACGAAGGTGAAGTCCTTCGGGTAGAAGAACACAACCTTCCACATGCCACGGTACTTATCCAGGGACACCTGCTCGAAGTAGTCCTCCGGCTGGTTCGCGTTTACGTCGTGCAGATCGCCGCCCTTGAGCGCGGTCAACTCGAACTCGGGGAACTTTTCGCCGACGGTCAGGATAGACATAGAAAGGGTCAACTCCTTGAAGAAACTGTGATGCAAATCTCTGTAACCACACGCCAGTGTGTCATCACGCAGACGCATAGCCACTCACTCGCCAAGTATGCCAACAGTTTCTTCGCAAGTCAATAGTTTGACTTATTTATAAGTGTTAGAGTTATAGGCATGAACAATAAGGAGTATCGTCCGACGCTAGCCCAGCTGCGCACCTTCGTCACCATCGCGGAGAATAAACACTTTGGAACCGCAGCGTCCAAGCTCGACATCTCCCAGCCATCCCTGTCACAAGCCCTCGTCGCCTTAGAACAGGGCCTCGGCATACAACTCATCGAGCGCTCTACCCGAAAAGTCATCGTCACCTCCGTTGGCGAAGAGCTCCTCCCCTTTGCCAAGGCGGCCCTCGAGGCCTCCGATGCTTTCCTCGCCCGCGCCCGCGGGGCTAATGGTACGCTCACCGGCCCCTTGACCATTGGCGTCATCCCCACTATCGCGCCGTATATCCTCCCGGAACTCCTCCAGTCCATCACGGAGGTCTACCCCGAACTCGAACCGCGCTTCGTGGAAGAGCAGACTCAACACTTGCTCGACAAACTTCGTGAAGGCACGATCGACCTCGCCATTACGGCCCTTCCCACGGAGGCCGCCGGCATGGTGGAAGTGCCGCTCTACGCTGAGCACTTCACTGTCGTTACGCCCTCCAAGCACCCTCTAGCAGGGCGCTCCGATCTCACACTAAAGCAACTCGAAGACCTCGACTTATTACTGCTTGATGATGGCCATTGCCTCCGCGACCAGGCGCTCGACCTCTGCCGGCGGGCCAAGATTAACCCCTCCGAAGCAACGAATGCAGTCACCCGCGCATCATCACTCACCACCATTCTGCAGCTCGTCATGGGCGGACTCGGTACCACGCTCGTGCCCGAGTCAGCGCTGGCAACCGAATGCACGAGCCCTGATCTAGCAGTAGCGCGTTTTGCACCTGCCGTCACCGCCGAGCGACAAGTAGGCCTGACGTTCCGGTCGTCCGCAGCGCGCGCCGAAGAGTTTCACGCCTTCGGTTCACTGGTCACCTCTGCCTACCAGGCAGCGGTGGAACGCTCACGCGCACTTATCCCCGTCACGTCCCCTCACGAGTAAAACGACAAACGCCACCTTCTTGCCGCCACGCTATGACGCGTGGAGAAAGAGGTGGCGTTCTCACCTACCCACTAAGGCAGACTCTTATCTACGCTGCCGGCGCGTAGCGTCCTTGGCACTGACGGCACAGATGCGCCGTAGCCAATTGCAATGCCGGACCGATGACCACAAGTGCCAAGCCCAGAGTAATTACAGAAGCCGCAGCGAGAAGGCCCGACAGTACGAGGAGCAGCAGGATGTGGCTGTAGTTCTGCTTGCCCAGCTTCAGGCCCTGAGAGAATGCCTCACCGATGGAGGAGGTATCCGCAGCCAACCACGGCATAAGGGTGAAGAAAGGCTGAATGAACAATGCAATGAGTGCAACCACAATCAGTCCGCCAAACACAGAGCCCACGAGGGCCAGGACTTGGCCCTCCTCGAGTTGTTCAATGCTGCCGGAGCCCGTCGCCGCAGCACCGCCGAAGCCCAAGACAAAGATTGCGACAATGGCGATCACCATGGCAATAGCCGCAAGCACACCCAGCACGAGGTTGACGACCAACGGCTGCACCCAGCGAATACCTTGGAAGAGGGTGCCCCACGTCGGCTTAGGCGTGTCAATTTCGCGGTATGCCAAGCGGTAGACGATCAAACTGATTACCAAGGCTAGGATGCTCACGAGAAGCGACAGGAAATTGACAGTCAGACCTGTTTCCACGCTATCGCCGTTCTGCTGAACGATACTCAGAGAAATCTGCGGAACAACCTGAACGATTCCGACCACGAAGGCACCCAGAATCCAGAGCACCGGATTCTTCAGTGCAGCACCGAAGCCCCACTTAATAGCCTCGATAGCGCTCACCGGGCCGGTGTAGGCTGGGCCTGCCTGTGGGCCGGGGCCCGCGTAGCTGCCGTCCTCACCATAGTTAGCACCAGCGTAGCCTGGCTGGCCGGTGTTGTAGGCACCATAGCCGCCATATTCTTGGCTTGCACCATAGGCGTTAGCGCCTGGCTGTCCCGCATCTTGAGAGTTTCCACCGAAACCCTCATTCGAGCCATAGCCGCCGTTGGCGCCGTATCCGCCAGGTTGGCCGAAACCTGCCTGGTCTTCCGGGTGGTTTGTCGTCTCATAACGCGGCAATCCACCGTTGTTTCCAGCACCGTTGTTAGCGCCGTTGCCGAAACCGTTGTTGGAGGAATTGTCCTCCGATTTAGGGTCAAAGGGATTAGTCATTGTTTGTGTCCTTTACATCTTTGGTCACACAGACAACACGAGCGTACCAACAACTTCACGATAATCCATGAGCGAGTAGACTTTTAGGGCGATTATGACTGCAACTCGCGATGAACTCTATAGCGCTCTCACTAACGTTTCGTTGAGTGATGAACGCGCATTCCGCCGCCGCCTCCGTAAAGCCCGCGCCCCAAAGGCCCTCGAAGCAATTGGCGCAGATATTGCCGCAGCACAAAAGCGAGTGGCCGCCATCGACGCTGGTGTGCCGGTAATTTCGTACCCAGAGCAGCTTCCCGTTACCGCCCGCAAGGAGGACCTCGCCGAGGCCATCGCGAACAACCAGGTGGTCATCATTGCCGGTGAGACTGGTTCCGGTAAGACAACTCAGATTCCCAAGATCTGTCTGGAGCTCGGCCGCGGGCGCCGTGGTCTCATTGGGCATACCCAGCCCCGCCGTCTTGCCGCCCGCACGGTCGCTGAGCGCATCGCCGACGAGCTCGGTCAATCCATCGGGGAATCTGTTGGTTACGCCATTCGCTTCGATGACAAGGTGTCCTCCACCACGGCCGTAAAGCTCATGACCGACGGTATTTTGCTTGCAGAAATGCAGCGCGACCGTTTCCTCAACGCCTACGACACCATCATTATCGACGAGGCCCACGAGCGCTCCCTCAACATTGACTTCTTGTTGGGCTACCTCAAGCGGCTTCTTCCTCAACGGCCAGACCTTAAGGTCATCATCACTTCTGCCACTATTGATCCAGAGCGCTTCGCCACGCACTTCGCTGACGCCGATGGTGAACCTGCCCCCATCATCGAGGTCTCCGGACGCACCTACCCGGTAGAGATCCGTTACCGTCCATTGGAGATTGAATCTGGTGGCAAAACCATTGATATCGATCCCTTGGACGCCCTGTGTGAGGCCATCGAAGAGCTCATGGCCGAGGGCGAAGGCGACATCCTTTGTTTCTTCCCCGGTGAACGCGATATCCGCGATGCTATGGAAGCCATCGAGGGCCGCCACTGGCGTGGCGTAGAAGTCACTCCCCTATTTGGACGACTGTCCAACCAAGAGCAGCACCGAGTATTTACCCCGCATAGCGGGCGAAGAATCGTGCTCTCCACCAACATTGCCGAAACGTCACTGACTGTTCCCGGTATCCGCTATGTCGTGGACACCGGCACCGCGCGTATTTCGCGCTACTCCACCCGCACCAAGGTCCAGCGTCTGCCTATTGAGCCTATTTCCCAGGCCAGCGCCAACCAACGCTCTGGCCGTTGTGGACGTGTGGCTGACGGCATTGCCATTCGCCTCTACAGCGAGCAGGACTTCCTGTCCCGCCCTGAGTTCACCGACCCGGAGATTTTGCGCACCAATCTGGCCAGCGTCATTCTGCAGATGATTTCGCTACGGCTAGGCGATATTTCGGAGTTTCCTTTCGTCCAGCCTCCCGAGCCTAAAGCCGTACGCGATGGTTTGCTTCTCCTGCATGAACTGGGTGCGCTCCAGCACAAAGAAAAAGATGGCCTTCCCGTCTTGACTCACGTGGGACGAGACTTGGCGCGTATTCCAGTCGATCCGCGGATGGCCCGCATGCTCGTCGAGGCCAATACGTCAGGCTGCCTTACCGACGTCATGATCATTGTCGCCGCCATGACTATCCAAGACGTGCGCGAGCGCCCCCTAGACAAGCAAACTCAAGCGGACCAGTCCCATGCCCGGTTCAAGGACAAGACCTCAGACTTTTTGTCCATGCTCAACCTCTGGGACTTTGTCCAGGAAGCCCGCGAGGAAATGAGCGGCAATGCCTTCCGCAAGCGGATGAAAGCGGATTTCCTGCACTATATGCGTATCCGCGAGTGGTTCGACCTCGTGCGCCAACTGCGTGACGTGGCCAAGCAACTGGGGTGGAAGGCACAGGAAGGAACAGAACGGCGCCCCGATGACATCCATATGTCTCTGCTGTCTGGATTGCTCTCCAACATTGGCGCCCGCGACGGCAATTCCAAGGAATTCATTGGTGCGCGGAATACCCGCTTCCTCGTCTTCCCTGGCTCCGCGCTGGCGAAGAAACCTCCAGAGTTCCTCATGGCCGCTGAACTAGTCGAGACCTCTCGGCTGTGGGCGCGCGATGTCGCCGCAATCGACCCAGCATGGGTGGAAAAGCTGGCGAAAGATCTGCTCAAACACAACTATTCTGATCCCACATGGTCACGCAAGCGTGGCTCCGCAGTGGCAACTCAGCGTTCGACGCTGTATGGCGTCACTGTCGTAGCTGACCGCACGGTGCCCTATCACCATGTAGATAAGGCTGCGGCTCGCGATATGTTCATTCGTAACGCGCTTGTCGACGGCGACTGGACCACCCACCACCACTTCTTCCATGACAACAAGCGCAAGCTCGCTGAAGCTTCAGAATTCGAGGAAAAGGCCCGCCGGCGTGGTCTCGTCGTCGACGAGGACACATTGTTCGACTTCTACGACCAGCGCATCCCGGAGACTATCACCACGGCGAAACACTTCGACTCTTGGTGGAAGAAGCAGAAGAACAAGCATGTGCTTGACTTTGACCCTGAAAAGCTTCTTGACGATGACCACGACGTCACTGAAGAGGCCTTCCCGGATCGCTGGCTCAAGGGCAGTATTGATTACGACCTTTCCTACAAATTTGAGCCGGGCGACCCCTTGGACGGCGTTACCCTCATGGTCCCTGTACCGCTGCTTGCAGGCCTCGACGCCGAGGGCTTCGATTGGCTCGTTCCTGGCCTTCGCCTCGAGCTCATCACCGAACTCATCCGCTCCTTGCCTAAGGCTTTGCGCCGTACCGTCGTCCCGGCACCGGAATTTGCTGAGAGAGCACTGCCCAAGCTTTTGCCCTACGAAGGGCGCATCACCGAGCAGCTCGCAGCAGTTCTACAAGAGATGGGCGGACAAGGCATCAATGCCAGCGATTTCCGCCCTGACCAGCTGGACCCGCACCTGCGTATGAATTTCGCCGCGGTGGATAAACGCGGCAAAATCATTGATTCAGATCGTGACCTCAAGGAATTGGTCCAACGACAGGCGGGACATATTTCTTCCTCTGTATCCCGCGTGGGCCGCAAATCTGAATCCAAGGCCGTCAAGGAATGGTCCGACGACACTTTGGGCAGCATCGATGAGGAAGTTACCACCGTGGTAGATGGCCATGAAGTCACTGCCTACCCGGCACTTGTGGCGACCAAGGAAGGAGTCGCCCTTAAAGTGCATCCCACCAAGGCGGCTGCCGACGCCTCCATGATCACCACTACTCTCACGTTGCTGCTCCGTGAGATTTCCGTGAACACACAACAGATGGTCAAGGGCCTACCGCTGCAGCAGCGCGTGGCTGTTGACGCCTACCCACACGGAGGAGCAGATGGGCTAATTAATGACGCCCGTGTCGCCGCCGTGCGGGACATCATGATGGAAAAGGGCGGCCCTGTTCGCAGTCCTGCGGAATTCACCGCACTTCTCAACGCAGTTAAGCCAGAGGTACCAGGTCGCGTGCGACAGTCGGTAGTAGCGATTGCTCCAGGCCTGGCCGAGTATTCCAACCTCTCGGCAGAACTGAAGCACTGGGAAGGACCAGCTATCGACGACATACGCGCGCAACTCGAGTTCCTGCTTCCATCCAATGCTCTAACGGTCCACGGCATTCAGCATCTGCGTCACCTCCCACGCTACATCCAGGCCGCACGGATCCGCCTCGAGGACATGAACCTCGATCCGGACCGAGACGCTGACCGCCAGGCTGACATTGACGAGGCCAAGGCTTACCTGACCAATCGTTTGCGTGCTTTACCCGCGGGGCGTGAAAAAACGCGTGAGGTCAAGGACATCTACTGGATGATCGAGGAGCTGCGCGTATCGCTTTTTGCACAGCGTTTAGGCACCGCTCACGCTGTATCACTGCGCCGAGTACAGAAAGCGGCCGATAAACTGCGTTAGAAAGAGTCCCTATCTCGGCGGCGCATGAGACGAATCTCTGACTCAAAGTCGTCCGCGCTTTCGAAGGACTTGTAGACCGACGCGAAACGAAGGTAGGCAACCTCGTCGAGGTCACGCAGTGGTTCCAAGATAGCCAAACCGATGTCATTGGCATTGACTTGGGAGGAACCATGGCTGCGGATGGTTTCCTCGACCTCCTGGGCCAGCTTCTTCAATGCATCGTCGCTGACGTCGCGGCCTTGGCAGGCTCGCTGAACACCGCGAATAAGTTTGTCACGGCTGAATGGCTCGGCAAGGCCATTGCGTTTAACCACCAGCAGAACGGCTTTTTCAACAGTGGTAAAACGACCCTTACACGCAGTGCATTCTCGACGGCGGCGGATCGAGGTACCACTATCAACTACGCGAGAGTCAATAACGCGCGACTGTTCATTGTGACAGAACGGGCAATACACGGCTCGGCATCCTTCCTCGTGGTCACACAAATGCGCCTTTCCGAGTGAACGAGCCCAAAAGAAGGACCGTCTTACAATCAGCGGGCAAGACGCAGCTTATCGCCTCGTAGTCTACTCACTGCTCACCCGCCTGGGTACCTACCAGTCCTCTGATAGTCCCTAGTGCGAAGTTGCCACTGTAACGGGCGTTGTTGTCGGTGCCGACGACACCTCACTGTCGATGCTCAGCCCGCCCCACACGGTTCCGACGAATACAGCAGCACCGAAGACTGCACCAAGAACATAGTTACCTACGTTCGAGTTTCCTAACCGGCGGTTCGAGCCCGACTTTACGCTCGAAGCACAATAGCGAGAGCGCCTAACGTCACGCTCTTGTGTTCTATCTAGTGGAGATAAAGTTCGAACACTAGGCAAAGTCTGTAGCGAGCGGCTTGGCGCAAACTGTGCAACCGCAGGCTCCCACACAGCTGCTGGCGGGACAATTTCAGGACGAGAAGTCCTTCCCTCGTTGCGAGAGAAGCCGTGCTTGTTCGGGGCATTAAGTACGATAGCCATGTTCTTACCTTTCAGATTGCAATTATTCGCTGACGATGATGGCTACAGTGTAGAAAACCGCTCCGACACCTTCGAACACCGTCATCGCCCAATCGTTCGATTTGGTCTGTATGTTCGATTTATAACACCCTCTCGAAAGTTTGTCCATATTTGCGTGGCAACTGTCGAACATTTTTTCTTTCCATGCTAGAAAGGAGACAGGCATTCGAAATGCTCTACCCCGTTTACGTCACCCTAGAAACACCCCTACCGCCATCCCTCGAGTCAGCCAGGAGAAAACATGGCCCGCAAAGCAAAGAAGAGCGACCAACCCACTCTCGAATCTCTGTCCGCTCGCCAGCGCCGCATTCTCGAAGTGATCCACGATGCCGTGATGCTGCGTGGCTATCCGCCAAGCATTCGCGAGATTGGTGATGCCACCGGACTTCAATCCACCTCCTCTGTGGCCTACCAACTCAAGCAACTCGAAGAGAAGGGTTTCCTGCGCCGCGATCCCAACAAGCCACGCGCCGTCGATGTTCGCCACTTCCCTAACGCTGACGATTCCAAGAAACCCGGCCGCAAGACCGGCGCCACCAAAAACGTCGTCGAATTTGCAACTGGAGATATTCCTGAGGAAGCTTCGGCGCCAACATACATCCCAGTAGTAGGTCGCATCGCCGCAGGTTCCCCCATAACTGCGGAAGAAAACATCGACACCTATTTCCCAATGCCGGATGACATCGTAGGAAATGGGGAACTTTACATGTTGCAGGTTGTGGGTGACTCCATGCAAGATGCCGGAATCCTAAATGGCGATTGGGTCATTATCCGTTCCCAGTCCGTAGCGGAAGAGGGCGAATTTGTAGCGGCTCTTCTCGACGGCGAAGAGGCCACCGTCAAGGAGTTTCACCGTGACTCCTCTGGCGTATGGCTCCTTCCGCACAACGACGCATATTCACCCATTAAAGGTGACGAGGCGGAAATTATGGGCAAGGTTGTCTCGGTGTTCCGCAAGCTCTAACCCTCACACACCCGCCTCTCCTCCACCTATCATTACCCCGCTCGATTTACCCTTCTTGCCTCACTCCATGTGGACATATCGAGCGGGTTTTATCTTTTCTCCTACCCCCTTGTGTGTGTAGATGTCCGATTTATGCCCGTTTAGCGGCCAAGATCACAGATTCCCAAATTCGCTGTACAGAGCCAGTTTAGGCAAGAAATTAAGCCTTTTTGATGTGTAGTTCTCTTTGCTTAGTTCCGTTTTGCCCGCACTCAATGGGAGAATGGGAACATCACAGCAACGCGTGTTGCTCCGTCCGCTAAGCCGCCTCGCGGATTACTCCATTCCGACTTGGCGCAGCGACCAACCCCATGGAGCCCCTCAAAGGGAGGAACTATGTACGCCGAAGAGCGCCGTCGCCAGATTGCCTCATTGACCGCCGTGGAAGGTCGAGTCAACGTCACCGAACTCTCTGAACGGTTCGACGTCACAGCCGAAACCATCCGCCGAGACCTTGCTGTCCTCGACCGCGAAGGCGTTGTTCACCGCGTCCACGGCGGCGCTGTGGCCTCCCAGTCCTTTCAGACCGCAGAGTTCACTCTGGACACGCGCCAACGCTCTGCAACTGGCGCAAAGATGGCTATTGCACGAGCTGCTCTTGATCAGCTACCGGATGGCGGCAGTATCTTCCTCGACGCAGGCACAACGACTAACGCCCTCGCTGACCTGATTGGGCAGCGCTTCTCTGCTGGACAGTTCAATATAGTCTCTAATAGTCTTCCCATTGCCCTTTCTCTAGCCAGCAATGGGGTTTCTGACGTGCAGCTGCTCGGCGGTACCGTTCGTGCCATTACTCAAGCCGTCGTTGGCGATACGGCCCTTCGCACTATGGCACTTATGCGCGCCGACGTTGCTTTTATTGGTACCAACGCATTGACCATCGACCATGGTCTATCCACTGCTGATTCTCAAGAAGCTGCGATCAAATCAGCATTCGTGACTAACGCTCATCGAGTCGTTGTTCTCTGCGACTCTTCCAAGTTGGGTAACGACTACCTGGTCAGCTTTGCTTCACTCAATGACATCGACGTTGTCATTACCGATGCAGCTGCACCTGAGACCTTCATCGAGGCTCTCAAGGATCACGACATCGACGTCATCATCGCCAAGGACAAATAAAGAGCCTCACCGGGGCATGAAATTTTTGCCTATCGGTTCGGCTCGACCTTCCGATTTAGCGACAGCAAGAATCCGCCCCAGCCCTTCTCTTTTATAGTCAAGGGCTGGGGCGGATTTTCGTATCACGTTAGAGGCACGGTGGGCGTATTTAGAATTCCTCTAGCAGAGCAATAACTGCCGTACGGGCCTCGGCTGGGCCCTCCGCATTGATGGCGGCTTCCGCCATCTTCTCGCACTGCTCGAAGGTAAGTTCAGCCAGCTGTGCTCCAACGCCAGCGACAGCAGTCGATGCAGCCGACAGCGAGGTCACACCCAAACCAGTAAGAACACAGGCCAGCATCGGATCAGCTGCCGCCTCACCACACACACCAACCGGGACGTTGTTGTCACGTCCCACCACGCATGTGTGCTGAATAAGGCGCAGAACAGCAGGCTGCCATGGGTCGGTCAAGTAGGCCAGCTGCGGTGACAGTCGGTCTGCTGCCATCGTGTACTGCGTAAGGTCATTGGTACCGATTGACACGAAGTCCAAGTGCGGCATGATGGTGTCGGCCATGAGGGCCGCTGCAGGAACCTCAATCATGGCTCCAGCAGTGAGTCCGCGCTCACGACACAGATCTGCAAACCACTTCGCCTCCACAGCGGTGGCGACCATCGGAGCCATAACCCACGTGGTTGCCTCCTCACCACGGTTGGCTGCAGCTTGAGCAATAGCGTCAAGCTGACGGGTGAGCAGTGCCTCATTATCGCGAGCCACGCGCAGTCCGCGCACGCCCAGTGCTGGATTCTCCTCAGAATCTAGGGTGGCGTAAGAAATTGGCTTATCCGAGCCTGCATCGAGGGTGCGAACAACAACCTTGGATTCAGGGAAGGCATTGAAGACCTTTCCGTAGATTCGTGCCTGCTCGTCAACTGTCGGTTCCTCGCTCGCAGAGAGGAAGGAGAGCTCTGTACGATACAGGCCAATGCCTTCTGCCTGAGAGTCCGAGGCAATACGTGCAGCGTTTCCATCGGCGACATTGGCAAGCAACTGCACGCGGTGACCATCCTTGGTCTGCGCTGGGCCACGCCATTCTGCAACACGTGCAGCCTTCTCGCGGTACTCTTCCACCGCTTGAAGAGAGCTCTCACGGTCAGCACCAAGTGCAACCGTGCCCACCGAGCCATCAACAAAGACCTGGGTACCAGCTTCGATTGTGCGCAAATCTGCGCCGACTGCCACAATGCAAGGAATATCGAGCTGACGGGCGATGATTGCCGTGTGGCTGGTCGGACCGCCGAGCTCAGTGACGAGAGCCTTGATGTGGGAGGTGTCCAGGGTAGCGGTATCGGCGGGGGCCAGGTCGTCTGCAAGCAGAACAGCCTCGCCTTCAACCATGGGCAGGCCCGGTTCCTGTTCACCACGCAGCTGCGCGATCACACGATCACGCACGTCCTTCAAGTCCGTCGTGCGCTCGGCCATAACACCGCCAGCGGCTTCAAACATCGTGACAAACTTGTCCGTGGCTCCCACGGTGGCATACTCGGCGTTCTTGCCACCACGGATTCCTTTACGCACTGCCTTGTGCCAGCCACGGTCCTTCACCATGCCGGCCGTAGCGCCGAGCACCTCGGCAGCTTGGCCTTCGGCACCGGCAGCTCGCTGCTCTAGGCGGCTGGCCACAACATCGACGGCTTCCAGAAAACGGTCGTACTCAGCATCGCGCTTGTCCTCCGCGATGGTTTCACCGGCCTGGGGTAGTTCTGGACGGGGACGAACCCACACTGCCTCGGCGTATGCAACACCGGCAACAACTCCGGTTCCTTTAATGGTGGATGGGGATGCGGTTTCCATGACACATTTCCTTAACGGAGACGATTGTTTCTCTACCCCAGATCATCACAAGTCGGATGAAAATGCAACGAAAACCACAGTGATTCTATTGACTTTCGGGCACAATCAGACAACAATCGGAATAGAAGCAACATCTATTTGTCGCTGACTGGGGCAACCCGCGTCGTGGCACCAAACGCCGCGAAGCGCGTTGGCACCCAATATACGCACACTGCGAAAGGGGACGATTGTCCAGAATGATCCTTACCTTGACCCCCAACCCCAGTATCGACGCCACGATCTCTCTGAACGAATCCATACGTCCGGGTGCCGTTCACCGCGCCGAATCTGTCTCCCATGTCGCAGGTGGCAAGGGAGTCAACGTAACCCACGCGGTAACGATGGCAGGCGTCGACAGCCTTGCCCTCTTACCAGCGGCGGCGTCCGATCACTTCCTCGCTCTAGCAGCCGCAGACTCCATCCCTGTGCACGCAGTGCCTATCGACGGCACCGTTCGCACCAACACCACCCTCACCGAACCTGACGGTCGCACAACGAAGCTCAACGGCCCGGGCCCCACACTAACGGCACAGGACCGCAGCGCTATCGCTGCTGCGCTGAAGGAACATTCCCCACAAGCCGAGTGGCTCGTCATGTCAGGCTCTCTTCCGCGGGGAGTTCCCACCGAGTGGTACACCGAACTGATGAGCGTTGCTCGCACCGCCAACCCTGAGCTCCGCGTCGCTGTGGATACCTCCGACGCCCCCATGGCGGCCTTGGGTGAGAACCTCAGCACCGCGGCCCCAGACCTCATAAAGCCCAATGGCCTCGAGCTGGGTCAGCTTGCGGGCGTCGATGGCGAAGCGCTGGAGGCCAACGCCGAAAATGGTGATTTTAGTGGTGTGGTGGAATCCGCAAGAGTCATCGTCGAACGCGGCATCCCTGAGGTGCTCGTCACCCTCGGCGGAGCTGGCGCCGTGCTCGTCACCGCAGATGAAGCATGGGTCGCTACTCCCCCGCCAATCAGCGTGAAGTCCACAGTGGGCGCGGGTGATTCATCCCTGTCTGGATACATCCTCGCGCGCCGAAACGGTTCCTCATACGCGGAGGCGCTGCGACAGGCTGTCGCTTATGGTTCCGCGGCCGCTTCCCTGCCTGGGACTCAACTGCCTTCCCCAGAACAACTCGATATCGATCAAACTGCAGTTTCTGCAGTGCCCGCCCTATAGCACCTGTTAGGAGTGCATAAGCATGGCATCCGATCTTATTACCACCGACCTCGTGGCGCTCGATGCCGACTTCGGTGACAGCATCGAATCCGTCATTACTAACCTCGCCACACTGGTTCATGATACCGGCCGCGCTAGCAGCGTCGATGAGCTCGCCGCACCTGCCATTGCTCGTGAAGCCAAGGCTGGCACAGGCGTTCCCGGGGGCGTCGCCATTCCCCACTGTCGTTCTGCAGCAGTCACCGAACCAACTCTGGCCTTTGCCCGCTTGTCTCGCGGTGTCGACTTCTCCGGTCCCGATGGTGACGCACAGCTGGTTTTCCTCATCGCCGCTCCGGAAGGCGGTGGCAAGGCACACCTGAAGATCCTTTCGAAGCTAGCCCGCGCGCTAGTGAAGAAGGACTTCCTCGAGGCCTTGCGCAACGCAGAGACCAAGGACGAAATCGTCAAGGTCGTTCTCGACGTGGTCAACGCTGAAAAGCCCAAAAAGAAGGCTGTACCAGCAGAATCTGCGGCTGCCGGCGCCACTGTTCCCGCTTCTACTTCTTTATCCGCTTCCACGGACGAGGCCAAGGGTTCGAAGAAAACGCGCATCGTCGCTGTGACTGCCTGCCCCACCGGTATCGCGCACACGTACATGGCTGCTGATGCCCTTACCCAGACCGCCGAAGAGCGCGACGATGTCGAGCTCACCGTTGAGACGCAAGGTTCCTCCAACAACACCGCTGTGTCCGCTAACGTCATCGAGAATGCTGACGCCGTCATTTTCGCCACCGACGTCGGAGTGCGCGACCGTGAGCGCTTCGCAGGTAAGCCGGTCATCGAATCCGGAGTCAAACGCGCCATTAACGAACCGGGCGTAATGATCGACGAGGCTATTGCTGCCTCGAAGAACCCGAACGCTCACAAGGTGTCAGGCACTGCTGGTGCCGCTTCCTCGAACGCTCAAGAGGAAGGCGAGGGCCTCGGCTGGGGCAAGCGCATCCAGCAAGCCATCATGACCGGCGTGTCCTACATGGTGCCCTTCGTCGCCGCAGGCGGCCTTCTCCTGGCGCTGGGATTCTTGCTTGGCGGCTACGACGTAGCCAACGGATGGCAGGCCATCACCACCGACTACTCGCTGACGAACCTGCCTGGCCATGACGTAGTGGTCGACGGCGCAACGATGACGTTCAAGCACTCAGGCCTTGGTCTCTACCTTGGCGCCGTGCTCTTCGCCATCGGCCAAGCGGCGATGGGATTCATTGTCGCGGCTCTCTCCGGCTATATTGCCTTCGCACTGGCGGGACGCCCAGGCATTGCGCCGGGCTTCGCCGGCGGCGCCATCGCCGTCACCTTGGGCGCCGGCTTCATCGGCGGTCTGGTCACCGGTCTTATCGCTGGTTTCGTTGCCATGTGGATTGGCAAGTGGAAGGTCCCACGCTGGGTCGGCTCCCTCATGCCGGTCGTCATCATTCCGCTTCTTGCCACCATGATTACTGGTCTGCTCATGTACCTGCTACTCGGTGCTCCATTGGCCGCCATCATGAACGGTTTGCAGAACTGGCTCGCCTCCATGTCCGACTCCTCCGCTGTGTTGCTGGGCATCATCCTCGGTCTCATGATGTGCTCTGACCTGGGCGGTCCGGTCAACAAGGCCGCTTACCTCTTCGCCACCGCAGGTCTGTCCACCGGTGACGAAGCTTCCATGAAGATCATGGCCGCTGTCATGGCCTCCGGTATGGTCGCCCCCATCGCACTGTCTATCGCTACCTTCGTGCGCAAGAACCTCTTCACCCCGGCGGAGCAGGAGAACGGCAAATCCGCATGGCTGCTGGGCCTGTCCTTCGTCTCCGAAGGTGCTATCCCATTCGCTGCCGCCGACCCGCTTCGCGTCATCCCGTCCATGATGCTCGGCGGTGCGGTCACCGGCGCACTGTCGATGGCGCTGGGTGTCATGTCCCGCGCTCCGCACGGCGGCATCTTCGTCATCTTCGCAATCGAGCCTGCATGGGCTTACTTCGTGGCCATCCTCGCGGGCGTGGCGGTGGCGGCCATCGCTGTCATCGCTATGAAGCAGTTCTGGCCAAATAAGACCGCCGAAGAGGCTGCTGCGAAGGCAGAAACCGCCAAGGCTGCCGCATAAACTGCGCCGTCTTTCTTAGAAGGCGCGTAGACTTGAAACCACGAAAAATCTTTAAGTCGAAAGGACTATCATCATGGCTTCTAAGACCGTCAAGGTTGGTTCCTCCGTCGGATTGCACGCACGTCCGGCTTCCATCATTGCTGATGCCGCTGCTGAGTTTGATGAGGACATTTTCCTGACCCTCGTTGGTGACGATGACGAGGATGAGACCGATGCTGCTTCTTCCCTGATGATTATGGCTCTCGGCGCCGAGCAGGGGGACGAGGTCACTGTGACCTCCGACAACGAAGAGGCTGTTGAGAAGATTGCTGGCCTCATCGAGCAGGACCTCGACGCTTCCTAAACAGCGCCTCGTCGCTTGAAGCGCATGCTCCCGCTTCCCTCATAGTTGAGGGTGGCGGGAGCTTTTTGTTTCGCCTTTCTGGGGCGTCTCGGACTCTGCATCTTTTTCATCGCCGCTCGATGAAGTGACCCGCTGTGTTAGTGTCAAAGATATGACCGACCAGCCCATAACGCCCTCAGACTTCGGCATCGAAGCGCTGAATCTGGCGCTGATTGCGGAATGCTTAGCCCCGCGCTTGGATAGCTTTACCGCTTCCGAGAATCATTACCGGCACGAGGGCATGTGGAAAGAACCGAAATTCACCGTCGTCGCGCTCATTAGGCACAAGCTGGCCATCGATACCGTGCTGGCCATTGAGACTGAACGCGAACAGGGATTGGCCTTTCTGGGCTACGAAGTCATGGGAGCGTTGACCCGGTTCCGCAGCGACCTCGATACCGATACGCTCCATCACGGAGTTGCCTCACTCCTCTGGGCCGATCAGCTAGCTGGAGACTATCCAATTGGAAAGGCAGATTTCACCCATCCCGAAAACGTCACGTGGCCGACTCATACTGAAGACGAGGTCTATGTGCAGACGGTGCGAGAGCTGCTTGACTACGTACAGGCTCGAAACGGCAGTGATGATGTCTGGCTGAACGACGATTTCGTTGCGAGGCTGAAGCCTCAGTGGAAAGTACCAGAGCAATAGCACCTTATGCAGTTTCCTGCACGGATTCACCTGGGGTTTTAGTTGAAAGCGGCTCCAAATGGTGCCTTTACTCCGCTCCCACCCCTGCCTCGGAAGCAATGCCCCACGGAGGCAGCACACGTCCTAGCTAGTACTTGGCGTGCTGTCCCTCACCGACGGACTCGTAGAGCTTCTTCATGACTGGGTACAGCACGATGATGCCCACCGATCCCCAGGCGATGCCCTCCAAGGTGACACCGAAAACGTCGAGGGTGAGGTTTCCAATGCCGGCAATGAGCGCTACAGCCGCGGCGGTGAGGTTGACAGGGTTGTTGAAGTTGACCTTGTTATCCATCCAGATGCGCACGCCGAGCATGCCGATGAGCCCGTAGAGCACCAGGCAGGCACCACCCAATACGCCGGTAGGGATGGTGAAGATGAGTGCGCCAAACTTCGGGATGAAAGCCAGCGCGATAGCGGTGATGGCGGCAACCCAATACGCGGCCGTGGAATAAACGCGAGTTGCAGCCATGACGCCGATATTCTCAGCGTAGGTCGTGGTGCCGGAGCCACCGAAGCCACCAGCTAGGGAGGTCGCGAGGCCGTCAGCGATAAGGGCATCGCCTGCCAGATCGTCGAGGTCGCGCTTCGTCATTTCGGAGACGGCCTTGACGTGGCCGACGTTCTCAGCGATGAGGACGACGAGAACCGGCAGCGCCGCCAGGATGGCGGAGACATGGAACTCTGGGGCGTGGAACTGCGGGACGCCAATCCAGGCAGCCTCACGAATAGATTCCACGGCGCCCTCCCCCAGGTTGCCGGTGACGGCCGCGAAGGCCCATCCCACAACAACGCCGATGAGGATAGACAGACGCGAGACCATGCCACGGCCAGCCACAGTGGCCAAGATGATGACCGCCAGGGTCACGGTGGCCACGAGGGGCTGGCTAGAGAAGTTGGAGGCCGCGTTAGGCGCCAGGTTTAGGCCGATGAGTGCCACGATGGCGCCGGTAACCGCGGGTGGCATGACTGCGTCAAGTACCTTGCGGCCAGCGGCCTTCACAGCGAAACCGATGAGCACAAGAACCAGGCCGGTCACGAGGACCGAGCCAGCTTGCGCACCGATGCCGTACTGCTGCGAGGCGGTCAGTGGTGCAATGAACGCAAAGGACGAGCCCAGGTAGGAGGGCAAGCGGTTGCGCGTGATCATTAGGAACAGGATTGTTCCCAGACCAGAGAAGAGCAGTGTGGTGTTGACCGGGAAACCGGTCAGCGTGGGCACAAGCAGCGTCGCGCCAAACATGGCCACGACATGCTGCATGCCGATGCCAATGGTGCGGCCCCAGCTCAATCGTTCTTCGGGCGCAACAACCGCACCCGGTTTAATAGTTTTTCCGTCCCCATGGACGTCCCAGGAAAAGATACTCACGAGCCTTTATTATGGCCCACCCGAGCGCCGAATCCTAAGCGGAATCCTCCACGCGGAACTCGGCTAGCTCGGCGGCGACGGAGGCTGGGAGGCGGACGTCGACAAGCGTGCCCTCCCCCGAGTACTCCTCACTGCGCACGGTACCCTCCGCGTGGAGGCGCGCCACCACGTCACCACGAGTAAAAGGGATAAGCAGATGCACGTGCTCGTCGCGGGAGTTAAGGAAAAGCTCCACGCGTGCCGTGAGCTCGTCCACGCCCTCGCCGGTCTTTGCGGACACGTAGACCACATTGTCGCGATCGAGCACGTGGCGCAGCTCTGCCAGAACGAGTGGATCGGCTTGGTCAATCTTGTTGATCACGATGATCTCCGGCGGAGCTTCCTCGCCGGTTTCCTTCACGATGTCGTAGATAACGTTGTTCACCGCCTCAATCTGCTTGAGCGGGAACGGGTCAGACCCATCAACTACGTGCAGCATGAGATCTGCGGCGAGGACTTCTTCCAGCGTGGACTTGAAGGCTTCCACCAGCTGCGTCGGCAAGTGGCGCACGAAACCGACGGTGTCGGTGAAGACTACCTGGCGACCGTCGGCAAGCTCGGCTCGGCGCGTCGTGGGATCCAGCGTGGCGAACAGGGCATCCTCAACCAGCACGCCTGCGCCCGTCATCGCGTTGATGAGAGAGGACTTTCCAGCATTGGTGTATCCAGCAATCGCAATTTGCGGCACCGTGGAGCGCTGGCGCTTCGCGCGCTTGACCTCGCGGGCAGTCTTCATCGCCTTAAGTTCTTTGCGCAGCAGCGCCATCTGGGTACGGATGCGACGTCGGTCCGTCTCAATCTTGGTTTCACCAGGACCACGCAAACCCACACCGCCGTTGGAACCGGCACGGCCACCTGCCTGGCGCGAAAGATTGCCACCCCAACCACGCGTGTGCGTGTAGAGGTATTCCAGCTGCGCCAGGGAGACCTGTGCCTTACCCTCCTTGGACTTCGCGTGCTGCGCAAAGATATCGAGGATGAGCATGGTGCGGTCAATGACCTTCGTGTTGAGAGCGCGCTCGAGAGCAGAGAGCTGACCGGGGGTGAGCTCACCATCGCAGACGACGGTATCGGCACCGGTCGCGGCCACAATATCCTTGAGCTCAGCAGCCTTGCCTGAGCCAATATAGGTTCCTGGGTCGGGCTTCTCACGCTTCTGGTAGAGCGCCTCCACCACCTCTGCGCCAGCAGTTTCCGTCAAGGCTGCCAGCTCAGCCATCGTGGCCTCCACTTCGGCCACGGTTCCCTCGGTCCACACACCAACGAGGATCACTTGCTCCAGACGGAGCTTTCGGTATTCCACCTCGTATCCGTCAGTGGTGTCTTCAGCACGGATGGTGGTCTCCCGCGTCACACGGCGGAAGGCATTGCGCTCGGCAAGGTCCAAGTCACCAATCGTCGGATCCTGCGGCGCGGGGGCAGGCTCACCAAAGGCCTGCGCGAGGAGTTCATCATGGGTTTGTTTCGTCATATGCTCCCTATTCTTGCACGTCGACGTGCCAAAACGGGAATTGCGTGAGTGCGAAGACTGAGGTGAGTTAGCTTCTCAAGGCTATTTTTGACTCCTCCTCGCGGCGGATACAATAGTCGACATGACCGTCAACGAGAAGACCCACCCAGAGATGCAGGCCATTGGCCTGAACTACGAGCGCTGGCAGGACGCCGTGGAGGCCGCGATTTCCACCAATCAGCTGGCAGTGACCGGCGAGGTACGCGGCGGGCAGCTTATCCAGTTTGCGGATGCTTCCGGCGCGCAGCTCAACATTTTGGCGGTCGAGCCTTTCGCCACCTTCATTGGTTTCGATTCCGTCACTCAGGGCTTTGCGCATGTCTCGATGATCAATGACGTTCTCGCCTACCTTGACATCATCGATCCTTTCGGCACCGTCCTGGCACAGGCCACCGCCAACTTGGCCCAGGGCCCGCTGCTTGTCGACGAAGACACGCAGCAGTGGCAACAGGTGGAACTCACCGCAATGGGTCTCGACGTTACGCACTTTGAAACCGCAGAGGCTTACGAGTCCGAGAAGGGCTCCTACCCCGCCGCCTTTGAATCCCAGGGCGCACAGATTGTCGCTTCTGGTTCGGGAGCTGCCGCGCCGACCCCGGGCTGCACCTTTGCTGCGCGAGTCATGGAATCAGAGTGGCGCCACAACCAGCTCACCGGACAGCGCTTTATGCACTTGGTCATGGATGGTGTGTTCCCGTTTGACCTGTGCCTCCCCGAGAGCTTTGGTGAACTGCCAGCCAAGGATTCTGTACTGGCGGGCACGGCGATGCTGACTGCGTCGATTGCGATGCCGACTGGCGGCTGTGGTGGCGAGGGCGGCTGCGGTTCCGGCGGCTGTGGCTGCGGCGGCCACTAAGCCACCGAGAGAACTAATGCCGTAAAGTTGTTCCCATGAATTTTTCCGCATCTCAGCGTCGCAGGCTTGCTCTGCTCCTCGCTGCGGTCACGGCCGTAGTGTTGGTAGTGACGCTGAAGCTGCCGGGAGTCATCCTCGCCTTTCTTGTGTGCGGAGCGCTGTGGCTTATCGCCGGCGCCCGCCCAGACGCCTCGGAACACGCGGCCCTCCGCGCCTCCATCGCCTTAACGGTCGAGGACATCACCGACGTCATCCAGGATTACACGACCTTCGCCACGAGCGAGGATTCAGATGCGTTGGCAGATCGCACACTGCACCGCCCAGCGCTTGTCGACGTCGACTGCACCAACCCCTCCATCGAGGCCTTTCACTACGAGATGCATGGAGCGCAGCGTTTCCTTCGCCGACTCAATGCGCGGATTAACGCCCCCGATGTCGAAACCAGCGAGCTGGAATCCTTGCTCAAGGTGGCCGATGAACGCGCGGCGGAACTCAAGGAATCCTGGCTGGCCGCGCGCCGCGCTGCCTTGGCGCTGGGCACAGATTACAAATAGACGCCCCGTCTTAACTACAGCGACGTCTCTCCGGTAGCCACGATGCGCGATGGCCCAGTGAGTGTGGAGCCGTCCTCAGTAATCTCCACTGTGACCTCACCACCGGGGACAATGACACGGACGGTGCCGGTTGCCCGGGAGGCGTCGGCAAGCGCGGCACGTGCAGCCGCCACCGTGCCGGTACCGCAGGAACGGGTCTCCCCGACGCCGCGCTCGAAGACTCGCATGTGAACAGCGCCCGCCTCCAGCGGAGTCACAATCTCGACATTCACTCCCGCCGGGAAAAACTCGGTGTCAATTACTGGTTGCTCAAGGGTCTTTTCCGCCAATGCCTCCGCGCTCAGCCCTGGGATAACCGCAGCCAAATGTGGGTTTCCCATATCCACGCCAAGGCCCGCAAACTTCTCCCCCGCCATCGACGCTGTGGACACACCAAGCACAGTAGCCGGGCCCATCTCAACACTGACCTCAGCATCGGTCTCAGTGAAAGAGTGAACGGTCACACGTTTGGCTCCGGCACGAGTACCCACCGTGAAATTGTCTTTGTCCACCAGCCCACGGGAGCGCACCCAGTGGGCAAAGACGCGGGTACCGTTGCCACACATTTCTGCTACTGAGCCGTCGGCATTGCGGTAATCCATAAACCAGTCCTGCGCATCAATGCCCGGCGCGAGCTCGTCGATGTCACCAGCTGCCAGCAATTCTCCAGCGCGGATGACGCGGAGCACGCCATCGCCGCCGATACCGGCGCGACGATCGCAGAGGGCCTGGACTTTCTCTGGTGGAAGGGGCTGTGTTCCTTCCACAATGACAAAGTCGTTCTCAGTTCCGTGTCCCTTGGCAAAGTTCATATTTGTAGAGTCTAACGACTCTCCAGGACACGCAAAGCTTCTTCCCGTGTATCGCCGGCGGCATCCAACCACGAAATGCGCTTATCCCTGTTAAACCAGGCGCGTTGCCTACGCACATAACGCCGCGTGCCGGTGATGGTGCGCTCAATGGCCTCGTCCCAGGTCAGCTCCCCGCGCTGGGCATCGAGGACCTGGGCGTAGCCGATGGCCCGCCCAGCTGTGGAGTCTGCGACCAAGCCCTGAGTCTGGAGCTTTTCAACTTCCTCGACGAGGCCGTTGTCGAACATGAGGCGACTGCGCAGATCAATACGGGGATTGAGCCATTCAGCTTCAGTGCGAAGCCCGAGGATTCGCGTACCCCACCGCGGCGGCGCGTTCTTGGGCGGCTGGCTGGCCTTGAACGGCTTGCCGGTCAGCTCGATGACTTCCAGGGCGCGCACGGTGCGACGGGGGTCTTTGTCCTCGATGATTGCTGCTGCGGCAGGATCGATTTCGGCGAGCTCTGCATGCAAAGCGTCGGTGCCAATCTCTTGGCGGCGGGCTTCAAAACGAGCACGAACCGCGGGATCGGTCGGCGGGAACTGCCAATTATCCACCAACGATTGCACGTACAGCATCGAACCGCCCACCAAGATCGGAGTTTTTCCGCGGGAGAGAATGTCCTCCACATCAGCGATAGCGGCTGCCTGGTAGCGTGCTACGGACGCGGTCTCCGTCACCTCCCACACATCAAGTTGATGGTGCGGAATCCCCTCACGTTCTTCCAGTGTCAGCTTGGCGGTGCCAATATCCATACCGCGGTAGAGCTGCATGGAATCCACGTTGACGACTTCACCGTCCAGCTCGTGGGCAAGTGACACACCCAGAGCAGACTTTCCGGAGGCCGTGGGCCCCACCACCGCGATGGGGGTTGGCGCAGAGGAGTTCATCAGCGCTGCCACCCCGCTACATAGCGGCCAACGCCGAGGGTGGAATCGGCTGCCCGCAACTCCGCATAATGTGGGTGCACAGTCGCCAGCTGTGCCCACAAGTCGGTTTCCAGAACTCCCGCTGAACGCAGTTTTTCCTCATCACAGTGAACGTCCGCTCCGGATAAGACCGATTCACACCACAAATGCGCGTCGCGCGCGCCGTCCACCAAAGCAAGCGGGGCGCGGTCGGTCAATCCAGCAGAGCCGTCGATGCACACCACCGTCAGCCGCCCGTCCTTGATTTCCTCAATATCGGACCGTGAATCCACGACTTCAAAGCCCTCTGTGCCCAGCGCCTGGGTAAGGGCATAGCGAGCCATGAGCTCCGGGAGGTACTGCCCGCCACCGACGTTGACCTGTGGGGCGCCCCATGCGCGCAAGCTTCCCGGAAGCTCAGTGCGCCAGCGCGGATCGCGGGAGCCCACAATATCTACGGGTAGTGGAGTGGCGCCGCCAGTAATCACGCGCGCGGCATCGCAAGCCAGCTCGCATGCGGCACGCAGGAGTGCGCGGGAAGCATCGTCGCCCGGTGAGAGTTCTTCTGCTAGCGCCGGTGAGGCCGGCATAATCATGAGATTCTGCATCAACTCCCATCCTATAATGGTCACAAATGTGGGGTTAGCACGCGACTGCGCGGCGGAAACGGTAGTGTTGTGTCACATAAGTTCTGGCAGCCGTGTCGCGCGGCGCGATTGTACCGAAGGTGGTTTCCTACCATGTCCGCTATCCCTAGCCCTGGAGCAATGCCCCGCAAAGGCGCTCGTTCCGGCCCTAAGCCCTCCGCACCGGCAGCACGCCCCGCTCAGCCCCCGAAGAATGACCCGGCCAAGTGGGGTCGCGTCGACGCTGATGGCTCGGTGTATGTCAACGCCCCTGAGGGCGAGCGCAAGATTGGTGACTGGCAAGCCGGCACTCCGGAGGAAGGACTCGCTCACTACGGCGCACGCTACGACGACCTGTCTACAGAAGTTGAGCTGCTCGAGTCGCGTCTGAATGCCCACCCGGGGGATGCATCTTCTATCAAGACCACCGCTGCCGAACTGCGCGAGTCTCTCCCTACTCAGGCCGTCATTGGCGATATCGCCGCTCTGGACAAGCGCCTCGCAGCGGTTATCGAGCACTCCGTCGAAGCCGGGGAGCAGGCACAAGCTGATAAGGCCCGTCGCCGCGAAGAAGCCATTGCAAAGAAGGAGAAGCTCGCCGCTGAGGCAGAGGACATCGCCGCGAACTCCACTGAGTGGAAGGCTGCCGGTGATCGCATCCGCGCCATTCTGGAAGAGTGGAAGCAGATCCGCGGCATCGACCGGAAGACCGATGATGCACTGTGGAAGCGTTACTCCCGCGCTCGCGATTCTTTCAACCGCCGTCGCGGCTCTCACTTTGCCGAGCTGGACCGCAACCGCGCAGCTGCCCGCGCTAAGAAGGAGGAACTGGTAGAGCGCGCCGAGGCCATCAAGGAATCCACCAACTGGGGTGAGACTGCCCGCGCGTACCGTGATCTCATGACGGAGTGGAAGGCAGCTGGCCGCGCTCCACGCGAGGTGGACGATAAGCTCTGGGCCCAGTTCCGCGCAGCCCAGGATTACTTCTTCAATGCCCGCAACGCAGTCAACGACGAGCGCGATAAGCAATTCGCTGAGAACGCCGCGGCCAAGGATGCGCTCATTGAGGAGTATGACTCCCAGATTGACCCGTCCAAGTCCATCGATGGAGCCAAGGCCAAGCTGCGCGAGCTGCAGGAGAAGTGGGAAGAGATTGGTT
Organism: Corynebacterium sp. HMSC078H07; assembly: GCF_001812805.1. Classification (GTDB taxonomy): domain Bacteria; phylum Actinomycetota; class Actinomycetes; order Mycobacteriales; family Mycobacteriaceae; genus Corynebacterium. The sequence goes on from NZ_KV810494.1 coordinate 91,313, forward strand.
TCGTCCCGCGCAACCAGGTTCGTGAGTATGAGGCAAAAATCTCTGCGCTGGAAAAGCGCGTGAGCGAAGCTGAGGACTCCGAATGGCGCCGCACTGATCCGGAGGCCCAGGCCCGCGTAGCCCAGTTCCAGGCCAAGGTCGATGACTTTACCGCCCAGGCAGACGCTGCAGAGGCGAAGGGAAACACTAAGAAGGCCGAGGACCTTCGCGCTCAGGCGGCTCAGTGGCAGGAGTTCGCGGACGCTGCCGCAGCTGCTGTCAACGACAAGTAAACGTCTTCATCAACCACCACTGAGGTGTTTGTTCAGATTGTCGCCCCGCCGGGCTCAGCCCATGCTGAACCGGCGGATTGTCTGCGAAGTTTCGTCTTTGATGCCAACCTTGCAGCCCAAGAAGCCAGCGGTGATCCGGCTGCAAGTGGCTCCCCGCGCCGCGTACTCCAGCGCCTCCAAGGCTCAACAGAGTCCCGCACCTTGCTTTTTGGGTTGACTGATTCCGCGCTGGGTGAGGCAGGTGAGCTCGGGCTTCCTGTAATTTCCGCGGCGGAGCCCAGCCCGGAGATCGATTTCGATGGTTTCATCCACATTTCCCTGCCGCTGCTGGAGGAAACCGAGAACGCCGATATCGAATGTGTACTGTCGGCGGAACTCCTGCCCCTGCCCGGGGAAGAGCTGGAGCCCGATGCCCTCGAGGTAACGCGTGCACTTGCGCAGCAGGCCCTGCGCTTGACCCGCCAGCTCGGTCGCCGCACCGCCCAAGTAGGCATGCTGTACCCACCGGATGCGGACTATACCTACGATCCGATGTCGCAGGCCTACCTTGAGCTGGGTTTTAAGCCTAAGCACGCCGAGCATCAGCTGTATGTCGATATCAGCCCTACTCCCCCAGTGCTCGGCGCGCAGGTGTGGGCGGACTATGACATCCCAGAGGAGTTTCTCGATGACGTCCTCCGGCTGCTCACTGTCGCCTCCACCGACGCCATCTTTGGTGACTTAAGCGTGGAGCCCATTGTGTGGACGCGCCAACGCCTCACTGAGGCGCATGCACGGCTTCGCTCTCGCGGGGCTCACACGCTGCTCGTCGGGCTCATTGAGAACGGCAGCGTCGTCGCCCTTACGGAACTTTCCCGACATGGCGATGCTGACCCAGAGGTCTGCGAGTGGACGCTCACGGTCACCGACCGTGAACACCGTCGCCGCGGGCTCGCCACGCGTGCCAAACAGCATGCTCAGCATGCGGTGGCGCAGCACTGGCCCGATGTGCGCCGCGCCTACTGCTCCGTCGCGGATGCCGATCCCGCCATGAATGCGTTATATGCGCGGCTAGGCGCACACGCTATTTCTGCCAGCAGCGCCTACGAGCTGACCGTGTAGAAGGGATAGTCGGTATAACCACGCCTTAGTTGTCGTCAGAGTCTTCCTGTTGACGGCGGTGGCGGGAGGCCGCTTGGGAGCGACGGTTATCGATGAGCAGCGGATTCTCTTCGGCCGGAACATCTGTTGCGGCCTCCGATTGCAGAACACCTACATGATCCAATTGTCCCGAAACCTCGCGCACCCGTTCTGCTGCCGCGAGCTGCTCCGGGCTGCGGCGAAGCGCCACCTGGCAGTAGACGATGAAGGCGATAAACGTGGATAGCGCGCCTACGTACATGCCAATTCCGGCGCCGTCCGCTGCGCTGTCGCGGTACCAAAAGCCCCAGAGGTTCGCGAAGAAGGAAACCGTGGTCATCATCCAGGCCACTAGTGCCAGAGCGGTGCGCCGCGTCACGATGGTGGCGGTCGTGAGCACTCCCACGCCGACCAATGCCAACCATGCGCTGATTGCCTCCACGAGCGAAATCTTGACACCCTCAGAGGTTGTTCCCAACATGAGTGCTTCCCAGCCATGAGCTTCGCCGGCATACGGAAGGAGCAGATACGCTATCCACAACACCACCGAAACGATGAGCGCATAGCGGTGAGCACCGAGCTCGATAGTCTTGGCAGCACGGCGCTCAGCGGCAACGGCGTCCTGCACGGCATTCAGGTCATCACTCATGTACGTGGAGCCTACTCTCCCCTTAGCAACCACACGCGTCGGCTGACGCGGCTGGGGCGCTAGGCTTGCCGACGCCCGGCAGACCCAACCCCACACCAATCGGTGCGGTAGTAGGCGTTTGACCAGCCGCGGACATGTCACCAGCCGTAGTGCGGCGATGCTCGGTTACTCCGGAATCGGCGACGAGGAAGAAGGAACCAGAGTCCGTCACTGTGGTGTGGACGACATCACCGGCGCGAATCTCGTCGGAGATGTCCTTCCCCGTGGCGTCGACAGGCGCGAAGTGCACCAAGCGGCCATCGCGGGCACGGCCGGACATGCGATGTGTTTCATCGTTCTTGCGGCCACCCTCTGCTTGGACAAGCAACTCAACGTCGGTGCCCACAAGCTTGGCATTCTCTTCCGCCTGAATGGAATCCTGCAGCGCGACGAGGCGCTCGAAACGCTCTTGGACAACTTCCTTGGGGATCTGATCCTCCATTTCAGCTGCCGGGGTGCCCGGTCGAGGTGAATACTGGAAGGTGAAGGCGGAAGCGAAACGCGCGCGGCGCACTACATCCATGGTGGCCTCGAAGTCCTCTTCGGTCTCCCCTGGGAAACCCACAATAATATCGGTGGTGATGGCCGCATGCGGCATCTTCTCGCGCACCTCATCGAGGATGCCGAAGAACTTCTTCGTACGGTAGGAGCGGCGCATGTCTTTCAGTACCTTGTCCGAACCTGATTGCAGCGGCATATGCAGCTGCGGACACACAGACGGGGTCTCTGCCATCGCATCAATAACATCTGAGGTGAACTCCGCTGGATGCGGCGAGGTAAAGCGCAGACGCTCCAAGCCTTCAATCTTGCCCACTTCACGCAACAGCTTGGAGAAAGCAAAACGGTCACGTGGCATGTCCGAATCCGCGAAGTTTACGCCGTAGGCATTGACGTTTTGGCCCAGCAAGGTCACTTCAGACACACCCTGGTCCACGAGCGCCTGGACTTCAGCGAGGATATCGCCGGGTCGGCGGTCTTCTTCCTTACCACGCAAAGAAGGCACGATGCAGAAAGTACAGGTGTTATTGCAGCCCACTGATACCGAAACCCAGCCGGCATAGGCGGACTCTCGTTTGGCCGGCAGTACGGAGGGAAAGGCCTCGAGGGAGTCGACGATCTCCACCTGGGCCTCATCATTGTGACGGGCGCGCTCCAGCAGTGTCGGCAGGGCCGCCATGTTGTGGGTACCAAAGACAGCGTCCACCCACGGCGCATGATCGAGGACAGTGTCCTTATCTTTCTGCGCCAAGCAGCCACCGACGGCAATCTGCATGCCGGGGTGGTTCTCCTTGGTCTTCTTCAACGCGCCCAGCGTTCCGTACAAGCGCTTATCAGCGTTTTCGCGCACCGCGCAGGTGTTGAAAACAACGAGATCCGGTTCAACGTCAGCAGGTGCGGCAATGTAGCCGGCCTCTTCAAGAAGGCCGGAAATACGCTCAGAATCATGCACGTTCATCTGGCAGCCAAAGGTGCGCACCTCATAGGTGCGGGGCTGGTGTTCAGTTACAGGGGTGCTCACGTGGGGACATTCTAACGGCCACGTCCCACTACTCATAATGCCTCGCACGCAGCCAAGCGTTATACATTCGTTACCCAAAGTTGCATCATCCCCTTTCCCCACCCCTTATTCTTCTACCTATGATTCAGTTCACTTTCACGAAGGGGGTGTGGCATGTCTAACACGAAGCGTCCCATGATTGAAATCTCCGGAGTCAACAAATACTTCGGCGATTACCATGCTCTCCGCGATATCAATTTGGAGATCGGCCGCGGAGAGGTGGTCGTCGTCCTCGGCCCCTCCGGTTCCGGAAAATCCACGCTCTGTCGCACGATCAACCGCCTCGAAACCATCGAGGAAGGAAGCATCTCCATAGACAGCACCCAGCTCCCCGAAGAAGGCCGCGAGCTAGCCAAGCTGCGCGCCGACGTGGGCATGGTCTTCCAGCAGTTCAATCTCTTTCCGCACAAGACAATCAAGGACAACGTCACACTAGGTCCGATAAAGGTGCGCAAGATGAAGAAATCGGAGGCTGAGGACCTCGCCATGCAGCTGCTGGAACGCGTGGGTATTGCTAACCAAGCCGAGAAATACCCCGCTCAACTCTCTGGTGGCCAGCAGCAGCGCGTGGCTATCGCCCGTGCACTGGCCATGCGCCCCAAGGTCATGTTGTTCGACGAGCCGACCTCGGCTCTTGACCCAGAAATGGTCAATGAAGTTCTGGACGTCATGACGGACCTCGCCAAGGAAGGCATGACCATGGTCGTGGTCACCCACGAAATGGGCTTTGCGCGGCGCGCTGCTGACCGCATCCTCTTCATGGCCGACGGAAGCATCGTCGAAGACACCGACCCAGAATCTTTCTTCACCAACCCGCAGTCGGATCGCGCCAAGGACTTCCTTGGCAAGATTCTGCAGCACTAACCGTCACTACCTCACACAACTTTCCATCTCACTCTATTCAAGGAGAATCTCATGTCCCGCACCTTTACCCGCGTCACCGCCACCGTTGCTGCCCTCGTTGCTTCGAGCTCGCTACTCGTTGCCTGTGGTGGCGATTCCGCTGATTCCGCCGGTGGTGGTGAAGGCCTACTTGCTCACATTGAGGCAGGTAACGTCACGCTCGGAACCAAATTCGACCAGCCAGGCTTGGGTCTGCGTGAAGGCGATGGCTCCATGACCGGTCTCGATGTGGACATCGCGACCTATGTGGTAAACCACATCGCCGAGGCCAATGGCTGGGAAGAGCCAGAAATCGAGTGGCGTGAGACCCCGTCTGCACAGCGTGAGACCCTCATTGAGAACGGCGAGGTCGATCTCATTACCGCTACCTATTCCATCAATGCGTCACGCGCCGAGAAGGTCAACTTTGCCGGCCCATACCTCGTTACGCACCAGGCACTGCTTACCCAGGAAGATAACTCAGACATCACCGGCCTGGATGGACTCGACGGCAAGATTCTCTGCTCAGTGACCGGCTCGACTCCAGCCCAGAAGGTCAAGGAAGCCCTCCCCAGCGTTCAGCTGCAGGAGTACGACACCTACTCCTCCTGCGTGGAGGCTTTGAGCCAGGGCAACGTGGACGCCATGACGACGGATGCCACGATTCTCAATGGTTACGCGGCTCAGAACCCAGGCAAGTTCAAGGTGGTTGAGCTGGAAAAGGACGGCAAGCCGTTCACTGACGAATACTACGGTGCAGGTCTGAAGAAGGACGACCAGGAAGCTACCGACGCCGTCAATAAGGCATTGGAGGAGCTGCATTCCTCCGGTGAATTCGACAAGCTCGTGTCTGAGAATTTGGACAAGGGCGAAGGTATCGACGAAGCCACCATCGGTGACCTTTCCTTCCTCGAATCCTAAGCACTAGTCACCTACGCCTTTCCCGTAGTCTGCGCCGAGGCCACTCTGTTCCTCGGCGCAGACGTATTCCTAGGAGAATCTTATGGACTCCATGTGGGCTGCACTTGGCCCTAATCTATGGCCGGCCTTTTGGCTCACCATCCAACTGACTTTCTGGTCCGCCATTGGCGCGATGATTCTAGGCACCATTCTCACCGCAATGCGTGTCTCCCCGGTCAGCATCTTGCGGTGGATTGCCACTACATACATCACAATGGTGCGCAATACCCCACTCACGCTCATTATTCTGTTCTGTTCTTTTGGTCTTTACCAAAACCTGGGCTTAGCGCTGGCGAGTAGGGATTCTGCGACATTCCTTGTGGACAATAACTTCCGCCTCGCCATCTTAGGCTTCATCCTCTATACCTCGGCTTTCGTAGCGGAGTCGCTGCGCTCCGGCATCAACACCGTGGACTTTGGCCAGGCTGAGGCAGCTCGTTCATTGGGGTTGAGCTTTACACAGACGTTCAGCACCATCATTTTCCCACAAGCGGTCCGCGCAGCGATCGTCCCACTGGGCAACACGCTTATCGCACTCACTAAGAACACAACTATCGCCTCAGTGATTGGCGTAGCCGAAGCGTCACTGCTCATGAAGTCCACGATTGAGATGCATGCCAGCCAGCTGTTCCTCATCTTCTTTATCTTCGCGGTCGGCTTTATCCTCCTGACCCTGCCCATGGGACTTGGACTGGGCAAGCTTTCTGAGACTCTGGCGGTGAAGAAATAATGTCTGTACGTGCAACAGTGCTTTACGACGCCCCTGGCCCCAAAGGCAAGCGTCGCAACCTCATCTACACCATCATCACCTTCGTACTTTCTGCAGCGGTTCTTTATTGGGTGCTGTCCACCTTGCATGAGCGTGGACAGCTCGCGTCCGAGTTATGGTCCCCGTTTCTCAATAGTCAGACGTGGACGACGTACCTCATCCCTGGCTTACGGGGAACTATCTTCTCCGCAGTGGCCTCGATTGTCTTCGCCATTATTTTCGGCGTGATTTTCGGGCTCGGCCGGTTGAGTGAGAACGTCATCATCCGCACTGTGTGCGGAGTGGTCGTCGAATTCTTCCGTGCCATTCCCGTACTGCTGCTCATGATTTTCGCCTACCAGCTTTTTGCCATTTATGACGTCGTGCCGTCTAAGCACCTAGCATTCAGCGCCGTAGTCTTTGCCCTGACTCTGTACAACGGCTCGGTGGTGGCAGAAATTCTTCGCTCGGGCATCAAGTCCCTGCCCAAGGGCCAGACGGAGGCTGCCCGCGCACTAGGCCTTTCGCACAATCAAACCATGCTCACCATCCTGCTCCCGCAGGCAGTGGCCGCTATGCTGCCGGCATTGATTTCGCAGATGATCATCGCGCTCAAGGACTCTGCCTTGGGCTACCAGATTGGCTACGTCGAGGTGGTGCGCTCCGGTATCCAATCGGCGTCTTATAACAAGAACTACCTAGCTTCGCTCGTTGTCGTCGCCATCATCATGATTCTCATCAACTGGGGGCTCAGCCTTCTGGCCGAGCGCATTGAGCGCCAGCTGCGCGCTGGTCGTGCCCGCAAAAACATTGTGGCGAAGGTCCCTGAGCAGCCGGACCAAGGCCTCGATACCAAGGACAACGTCAACGTGGACTGGCACTCGAAGGGCTACACGGAAATCCGCAACCCAGCCGAGTAAACCTGTTGATCTACAGCAGTTAGCGGGGTGCGGCTCAGGTCAGTTCAGCGATGCGGGCATCCAATGCCTCGATGGATACTCGCATCGTCAGGCTGTGACTGTAGCCGCGGCGTGCCAGCGTCCCCACTATTCGTCTGAGGAACTTGTCGCGCTCATGCCGGTCCGCAGGCACCTTCTTGAGCGTCCGCGCCTTCTTCTCCGCCACCTTGCGGGCAGCTGCTTCTTCCGATTCCTCGGTGATTTGTTCCAAAGCCACCGCACGGTCAGCAGCATCGACGCCTTTATCCTTGAGCTCCATGTTCAAGGCGCGTGCAGATTTGCCACGACGCACATGCCGTTGACGTACCCACTCGCGTGCGAAGCTCTCGTCATTAATAAGGCCCACACCCGCAAGATCATCAAGGACCGCATCGATAACATCCGGCTCGAACTCTGCTGCAAGGAGGCGTTCGCGTAGTTCTTCGCGCGAACGCGCCCGCTGGTCAAGAAGCCGTAGTGCTCGGGAGCGCACTGAGGCCTTTGCCTCCTCGGCCTCGGCATCAATGAGCTGTCCGCCCGCAGCACCCGATTCATAGTCTTCGAGTGCTTGGCGCAGCTTCTCTATCTTCTCCAGTGAGGGTTGGACCATCTCCGACGCGGCTTAGTCGTCGTCGAAGTCGACGTTCGGAACCAAGCCGACGGACTCATCAGTCAGCGGATCATCTGCGCCAGGAACATCCATGGCTACGTCATCCCCTGCCTCAGCAGCGGCTGGCCCTACACCAAGCTTGACGAAGATCTTCTTCTCAATCTCATCCGCCAAGTCTGGATTCTCCTTCAAGAAGTTGCGGGCCTTCTCTTTGCCCTGCCCCAGCTGGTCACCTTCATAGGTGAACCACGAACCGGACTTCTTGATGAAACCGTGCTCGACGCCCAGATCAATGATGGAGGATTCGCGTGAAATACCTTCGCCATACATGATGTCGAATTCCGCAATCTTAAACGGCGGGGAAACCTTGTTCTTCACGATCTTGAGTTTGGTGCGGTTACCAATGGCGTCCTGGCCATCCTTTAGAGTCTGAATGCGGCGAATGTCGCAACGCACGGAGGCGTAGAACTTCAGCGCCTTGCCACCGGTGGTGGTCTCCGGCGAACCGAACATCACGCCAATCTTCTCACGCAGCTGGTTAATGAAGATGGCGGTCGTCCCAGAGTTGTACAGGGCACCGGTCATCTTGCGCAGTGCTTGGGACATCAGGCGAGCCTGCAAGCCCACGTGGCTGTCACCCATTTCACCCTCAATCTCCGCCTTCGGCGTCAGTGCCGCTACGGAGTCAATGACGATGATGTCAATAGCGCCGGAACGCACGAGCATGTCCGCAATTTCCAGTGCCTGTTCACCCGTGTCCGGCTGAGAAACCAAAAGATTGTCTGTATCCACACCCAGAAGACGTGCATACTCAGGATCGAGGGCATGCTCAGCATCGATGAAAGCCGCGATACCGCCTTCCTTTTGTGCGGAGGCAATAGCGTGCAGAGCCACCGTGGTTTTACCAGAGGACTCAGGGCCATAAATCTCCACGATGCGCCCGCGCGGGAATCCTCCCACACCCAAGGCAATATCGATGGCAGTGTTACCGGAAGAAATAGCCCGGATTGGCGGGCGATCATCGTCACCCAAGCGCATAACAGCGCCCTTGCCGAAATCCTTTTCAATCATGGACATTGCGGCGTCAAGGGCTTTCTGACGATCGTCACCCTTGCTTGCTGCCGAGGACTTCTTCTTCGTAGCCATTTACTTCCTCACTACTTTGTCGAGTGTTTTACGATGAGCGATAACTGGTGTGATAGCTGATTTTTAATGCGGTTTTCGTGCCGCTGACGCGGGAGTCACCAAATTAGACTGCCGCACAGAGGCTTCGGTTCCCAGGTCTGTCAACAACTGCGGTTTCGCTTTTGTTTCACACCACGACGGTACTCTAACGCCCCTAGCGGACTCCCCACTCACAATACACACACAAGTGTTCGATTTGCGACTCTCATCCCTGGCATGTCGAACTACTATTGCTTCACCCAGGGGCCATCCTGTTCGGAGCGCACAAAGGTCACTTCTTCGCTTGCCGGCAGCACGGCAACAACACCGCCCATGTTTCGACACACATCAAGATCGTCTTCGGGAGCGAAAGAGGTGACATACTTGGAGAATCCCGAGCCTTCAGTGTCGCGATAAATCTCCACGGTGCCACGCGATGGCGGATACCACTCATCATCTTCATCAGAGCCTCCCTGCCAGGTTCCACCACTAGCTTCATCAACATCGGATTCAGTGGCACCTGAGCAAATAAAAATAACGCGCTGATACTGGGTATCGAAGATATCACCGACAGGCATCGTGACCTCTCCCACTTCACCGTCGGCAACGCCTGCAGCAGCATCGATATTCTCAATCACGTTAGCCGAGTTAATAAGCGAACACCCCGACATCACCACCGAAGTCGCAACGATGACCGCACCGCTGCACGCTACCTTTATTGCCCGTAGTTTAGTCATGCCCAGAGAGTACCCCGTATGGGGTAGTTTCGCCGCCCAAAAGCCAAGCTTGAACGGTGTTCAAAAGTGCCCATTTGCTGCTAACTTCTCCTACTAGATAAACTTTGGCCCATGAAAAAGAATTCTGTCGCTCTCGACATCGCTTACGTCGCAGTCTTTACCGCACTCATCATCGTTTTCGCGTTTGTGTCTATCCCCACCCCAACCGCGGGCGTGCCGATCGTCATCCAGAACGCCGTCATTATTCTTGCCGGCCTCGTCCTGGGCGGTCGCCGTGGCTTCTTCGTTGGCCTCCTCTTTATGGCCCTCGGCCTGGTAGGCCTTCCTATCTTGGCTGGTGGCCGCAGCGCGCTCAGTGCCATCGCCGGCCCCACCGTGGGATACCTCGTCGGCTACATCATTGCCCCCGCCATCGCGGGTCTCATCGCCTACCGCGCACCGCGGAATAAGGGCGGCATGATTTTCACGCTCGCTATCGCCGGCATCATTGGCCTTGCTATCCAGTATCTCTGCGGCAGCCTCGGTCTCATGGTTCGCTCTGATATGTCCTTTGGCGCCGCGATTCTGGCCCAGGGACCGTTCATCGTCCCGGACCTCATCAAGGTAGCCATCATGGTCGCCATTGCAGCCGGTGTCCACGCCGCTTTCCCAGATCTCATGGGGCGCCGCGCTCAGAAACCACAGCTACAAGCCCAGAACTAAGCTGCCGCCGTGCCTCAGATTGATTTTCACAACGTCTCCGTTTCCTTCGACGATAAGAAGGTCCTTGATAGCGTTTCGATGACGTTGAACGAGCAGCGTATCGGCATCATCGGCGCCAATGGCGGCGGCAAATCTACCCTCGTTCGACTCATCAACGGCCTCGGGGAGCCAACGGAAGGCACCGTGCTGGTGGACGGAGTGGACGTTGCCAAGCACGGCAAAGAGGTTCGCCGCAAGGTGGGCTTCGTCTTCTCCGATGCAGAAAACCAAATCGTCATGCCAAATGTACGGGATGACGTGGATTTTTCGCTGCGCAGGCTCAAGTTATCCAAAGAGGAACGAGCTGCGCGGGTTGATGCTGTCCTTGATCGTTTTGGATTGACCCCTCTGTCTGACCAATCTCCCCATACGCTGTCGGGCGGGCAAAAGCAGCTGCTCGCCCTCGCTGCCGTCCTCGTCATGGAACCCACCGTCATCATCGCCGATGAACCCACGACGTTACTGGATTTACGTAATCGCGATCGCATTCGCCGCGAATTCAAGAGCCTTCAACAGCAACTGATTGTGGTAACCCACGACCTGGACTTTCTCTCAGACTTCGACCGCGTGATATGCATCGATGAGCACCACGTCGCCGCTGATGGGCCTCCCGATGAGGTCCTCCCCTTCTACACCAGGCTCATGGCCTCACGCCCGCTCTAGAATCATGCCCAAGAACATCCCCCTCGGCTTTTACGTCGACGCAGACACGATTATTCACCGCATCCCTGCTGCGGTGAAGTTCCTCGCCCTTATCTCCTTCATCCTCGTCACCTCGTTAGCAGTGAAGACGATTGCGTGGGCAGGCTTGAGCCTTGCTATTCCTCTCATCCTCTTCCCCGTCGCTCACATCCCCCTCCGGGTGGCAGTAGGTCAGCTCGCTCCCCCGCTCTATCTGCTGGTAGCGCTCGCAGCATTTCAATGGTGGCAGAAAGATCTCACCTCGGCAGCGATCATGTTTCTTACGGTCTATGTGGCCGTCACCGCGGCCGTACTGCTCACCCTCACCACGAAGGTTTCGGAGATGATGGACTCTTTCGACCGCGCTCTCGCACCTCTTGGCAAACTGGGTGTGCCCGTAGAGAACATCACGCTGGCAATGTCTCTCACCATCCGCCTCCTGCCACTCATGCTTGGCACTGTCCTCGAAGTACTTGACGCACGAAAAGCCCGGGGTGCCACGGCCTCACTGACCGCATTCGGTACCCCGGTTATCATTCGCTCTATTCGCCGCGCCCGCGCTATGGGCGAGGCCCTTCACGCACGCGGCGTCGGCGACTAGAAATTCTCAGTTCTTACTCGCCACGCAGCTCACGCAGGCGGGCCTGGACAGCATCATCGGCCGCGCTCGGCTGGGCGTTGTTCTCACCCGCACCAATAGCCTGCTGAGAGTTGCCCTCCACAGCCTTGGTGCTATTCATCTCTGCGCGAATCTGCTCGAGGCGCGAGTGGCCAGCCAGTTGCACGCCTGCCTGCTCGATTTCCTGCATGCGGTTAGATACGGAGTTCTCAGCCAGCTCTGCCTGGCCCAGCGCCTTGGAGTAACGGCGCTCAATCTTGTCGCGCACGGCATCGAGGGACGGAGAATTGCCGTTAGCAGTGAGCTCGTTCATCGAGTTCAGAGACTCGGATACCTTCTCCTGCATCTTGGCCTGCTCCAGCTGGGACAGCAGCTTCGAGCGCTCATTAACCTTCTCACGCAAGGCCATGCCATTGCGCTCGACTGCCTTCTTAGCCTGATCTGCCTGCTGCAGTGCCTGATCGTGCAGCTTCTTCGTGTCTTCCACGGACTGTTCTGCAGTCACGAGCTGGGCGGCGAAAGCCTCAGCGGCCTTCTCGTACTCCGTAGCCTTCTGTACATCGCCCTCAGCGCGGGCCTTGTCCGCGAGGTTCAGGGCATTGCGGGTATTCTGCTGCAGCTTCTCAATTTCGCTCAAGCGACGGTTGAGCTGCATCTCCAGCTGACGCTGGTTACCAATGACCGCAGCTGCCTGCTGGGACAGCTCTTGGTGCTGACGCTGCGCTTCTTCGATGGCCTGCTCGATCTGTACCTTCGGATCCGCGTTCTCCTCAATCTTGGAATCGAAGAGAGCCATCAAGTACTTCCACGCCTTTACGAATGGGTTCGCCATGACAGAAGATGCCTTTCTCAGCAGTTAGGAATGTTCACGTTGATTATTTACGCCACTCACCGAGTGGATGTTCTACCCGTCCAATAGTAGCGAAGCCAATGGAAATGCGTCGCCGATTAAATCCAGATGTGGGATAGGGCTTAAAGTTCCGATGCAGCCGGCGCAGTGGAGGCTAGCTCTTCATCCATCGACGGCAATGCCATGTATCCGGCTGCCTCAATGAGGACATCAGACACGCTGACATCAAGCGCATGGCACACCGATGCCAGAAGCTCAGAGGAAACCTCTTTGCGTCCGCGCTCCAACTCCGAAAGGTACCCCGGGGACACACGCGCCACACCTGCGAGTTCACGCAAAGTCACGCCTTTATCCGCACGGAAGGCCCGCAGCGTCAACCCCAGCGCCTCACGAAGAAGCGGCTCTGGAGCCTGCTCTGCGGTCCGGGCTACTGCCGGAGTGGGTTTTTCAAGAAGTGCAACTGAAGTGTTCATCACTCGGTATAACGGCCGAGCGCCCCTTCTTGTTCCCAAAATCGCCTACTTTTCTTGAATAGTTGATAGAAGCAGGCTCAAGGACGCCTCTACAGCGGCGGCGCGAATGGCGTTTCTTTCTCCCTCATCGAGTTCGATGAGAACGCCGCGCTTAACGACGTCCCTCCGGTACAGCCCCACGTACACCGTCCCTGCAGGTTTTCCCTCCTGCAGATCTGGCCCAGCCACGCCGGTAAGCCCGATGCCCCAGTCAGCGCCCGTTTCCACACACGCTGCGTGCGCCATCTCCACGGCCGTGTCTGCAGAAACAACTCCCTGTTCTTCGAGGCGGTCCACCGACGTGTGAAGGAAGTGCGCCTTCACCTCAATGGCATACGTGACCAACCCACCGCGTAAAACTGCAGATGCCCCAGGCACGCTAGCTATACTCGCCGCTGCGAGACCGGCAGTGAGGGACTCACAGAACGCCACTGTCTCCCCGCGTTCGCGAAGTTTTGCGACAAGGTCGCTCTCAACGGCCATTGGCGTGCCCCGCTCTATTTTCTTTGTAGCCGTCGATGAGGTACTGAATACCCGTGACAACGGTGACGATGACAGCGGCAATCATGACGATAAAGCTGGGGACGTCCATCCAGCTAGGCAACGGGCACAGGTAGAGTGCCACCGCCAATGTCTGCAGTGCCGTCTTGAGCTTTCCACCTTGGGAAGCCGGCACGACCTTACCTTGACGCAGCAGGACAAAGCGCCAGATCGTAATGCCAAACTCACGAACGAGAATCAGAACGGTCACCCACACCGGCAACACGCCAATGATGTTGAGGCACACAAAGGCCGCGGTCATGAGCGCCTTATCCGCAATGGGATCAGCGATCTTTCCAAAGTTGGTGACAAGACCCCGCGACCGCGCAATATCACCGTCTAGCTTGTCCGTGATCATGAGAGCCACGAAACAGCCGAAGGCCCACCAATCGTGCCCGCCAAGCACGAGCCACACGAAAAGCGGGATGAAAAGGATTCGCACACTCGTCAGGATGTTGGGCAGGTTCCAATTGGATACCTCGGGATTAACATCCGTGGCATGAGATTGGTTTTGCGCATCCTGGGAATTCTTCACGCCCATCATCCTACCGTGAGCACCCCACCCTGAGTGCCACAACGTCACAACTGAGGTAGCACCCTCCCTACCCATATTCTGAACGGCCCTCTCACGCACTCGCTGCGAACTAGCATGGAGTGCATGAAGTATTTCGCAGTGTCCTATGAGTACAACCCGAATAACCCAATCATCGCCCAGACTCGCCCTCAGCACCGCGAGTTCATTGGCGCATTGCATGAGAAGGGCCAGGTTTGCGGTTCGGGCCCATTCACAGATTCGAAAGGTGGCGCACTCATCGTGCTCCAGTTTGAAGACGAATCCATCGAAGTGGCTCAGGTTATCAAGCTTATGGACCAGGATCCCTTCTACACCGAGGGTGCCGTCACCGGCCGCGCCTTCCGCGAGTGGAACCCCGTCATTAACTCCTTCTAGGCTCCCCGCCCAATTTGGCCTTGCCTAGAGCGGCGCTTTCGCCTAGAGCGCCTCTTTAGGGCAGCTCAGACTTCGGAAGCTCGTCCGCCTTGCCGACGAGCTCACCCTCCTTGTTGCGGACGATCTTGTTGCCAAAATCATCCCAGTCGTAGTGGTTGTGGGAAATAACCACACCACCCTGGGCTTGATCGCGCTTGTCTTTCCACACCGAAAGCAACACCGTGATGCCGAGAACTCCGACGATGACCAAAAGTGAGGTAAGAGTCGTAATTTCCGGAACCGCACTGACGTTTTCGCCACCATTGATAAACGGCAGGTTGTTTTCGTGCAAGGCGTGGAACAGCAGCTTGACGCCGATGAAGAGCAGGATAATACCCAGGCCATAAGACAGGTAAACAAGGCGGTCCAACAGGCCATCAATGAGGAAGAACATCTGGCGCAGACCCATCAGGGCAAACGCGTTGGTGGTGAATACCAAGAAGGGCTCCGACGTAATGCCATAGATGGCGGGGATGGAGTCGAAGGCAAACATGACGTCGATAAGCCCGATGGCCGCCAAGGCCACAAAGAGTGGTGTCAGAGCAAACTTGCCCTTCTTCTCACCGGATTCTTCACGGTGAGTGAGCTTGTCGCCGTGGTAGCGCGGGGTTACGTGTACCACCTTGCGCAGCCACTTAACCACCAGCATGTCATTGGGATCGGTCTCAGGCGTGCCATTTATCTCATCAATGAGCAGCTTCACCGCTGTGTAGATGAGGAAGATTGCGAAGATGTAGAAGACATCAGACCAGGCAGCGATGATAGCCGCACCCATCAAAATGAAGGCGAGGCGGAAGACCAACGCCAGCACGATGCCAATGAGCAGCACCTTCTGCTGATACCTGCGCGGGATTTTGAAAGACCCCATAATGAGAGAGAAGACGAATAGGTTGTCCACACTCAGTGCCTGTTCCGTTACCCAACCGGTATAGAACTGCGCTGCATGTTCGCTGTCCCACAACACCCACACGACACCGCCAAAGACGACGGCGATTGCCATGTAAAACAGTGTCCAGCCACCGGATTCCTTAATGGTGGGCTCGTGTGGTGAACGAACGTGGCTGTAGAAGTCGAAAATAAAGAAGCCCAGGATCACCGCGATGGTGATGGCCCAGACCCATAGTGGTACATGCATAGTGCCCTATCCCTCCGGTCGGCGTGGCTACAAAGACCGGAGGTCTCCCCCGCTAGCAGCCTCCATACGGAGGCAGTGCTAGCCGACGCGACCGGGAACCGTCTCGCAGTTGCCGTGTTGACGATCAGCGCCGAAGAGTGGGGTACTCCCCTCCAAGACTTGTCCTATCCTACACGGAATCTAGAACGCACCTGCAGAGGGGTTGGCGTTGATCTGGACGGTGCGTGTGTCGTCATCGCTCGAGGCGTCTGCACTGTCACTGTCAGCCTCAGCGTCCTGAATCTCCTTCGGCGCCTCAGCAGGATCTGCGCCCTTAATCATCCAGATGATAGTGTCGAGCTCCTCCGGCTTCACTAGCACCTCACGTGCCTTGGAGCCCTCGGACGGGCCGACCACACCGCGGGATTCCATGAGGTCCATGAGGCGACCGGCCTTGGCGAAGCCGATACGCAACTTGCGCTGCAGCATCGACGTCGAGCCCAGCTGGGAGGTGACTACAAGGTCGACGGCCTCGAGGAGGTCGTCCATGTCCTTGCCGATCTCCTCGTCGATCTCCTTCTTTGCCTCGGAGGTCTTGTCGTCCGTCACGCCCTCGGTGTAGTTCGGGGTGCCCTGTGCCTTGGCGGCGTCGACAACTGCCTGCACCTCTTCGTCGGAAACGAAGGCGCCCTGCATACGCACCGGACGCCCGCCCTGCGGGATGAAGAGGCCATCGCCCATGCCAATGAGCTTCTCTGCGCCGCCCTGGTCCAGGATGACGCGGGAGTCTGTCAGCGAGGAGGTCGCAAACGCCAGGCGGGACGGCACGTTGGTCTTGATAAGGCCGGTCACCACGTCGACGGACGGGCGCTGCGTCGCCAGCACCAGGTGGATGCCAGCCGCACGCGCCTTCTGAGTGATGCGGACGATGGAATCCTCAATCTCCTTCGGAGCCGTCATCATGAGGTCAGCCAACTCGTCGACAACGCAGACGATGTACGGGTAGGGGCGCATCTCTCGCTGCGATCCAGCCGGTGCCTGGTACTCCCCACTGCGGACCTTGCGGTTGAAGTCCTCGATCTTGCGCACACGGGCTGCCTGCATATCCATATAGCGCTGCTCCATTTCCTCCACCAGCCACTGCAGTGCGGCCGCAGCCTTCTTCGGCTGCGTAATGATCGGAGTGATGAGGTGCGGAATACCCTCGTACGGCGTGAGCTCCACCATCTTCGGATCAACGAGGATGAGGCGCACATCTTCCGGCGTCGCGCGCGTGAGCAACGAGACGAGCATGGAATTCACGAATGCCGATTTACCGGAACCAGTAGCACCGGCGACAAGCAAGTGCGGCATCTTCTTCACGGAGAAGGACGTGTACTCACCTTCGATATCCTTGCCCAAACCAATGAGCATGGGGTCGTTGTCAGCGCGTAGGGCTGGGGAATCGAGCACATCGCGCAGGCGCACCATCTCACGATCAGCATTCGGCACCTCGATACCCACGGCGGACTTGCCCGGAATCGGCGTCAGCAGGCGCAGGTTATCCGTCGCCACGGCATAAGCCAAGTTGGACTGCAGGTTCGTGATCTTGGAAACCTTCACGCCTGGGCCCAGCTCAATCTCGTAGCGCGTGACTGTCGGTCCACGGCTAAAGCCAGTGACCTGGGCGTTGACCTTGAATTCCTCGAAAACCTCAGTAATGGCCTCGATAATGCGGTCGTTGGCTTCGGTACGAGCCTTGGCTGGCTTACCGGCAGTGAGCAAGTCCGTCGTCGGGACGTCGTAGCCTCCGCCGAGTGCTGTGTCTTCAGCACCGCTCGGTTCTGCCGGGGTTTCCTGCTGTGCCGGCGGCTCTTCATCTACCTTGGCGCCGGTCGTTGCATCGCGTCCAGAACGCTGCTGGAAGAGGCGCACGGCCTCGGAATGCGCGTCGGACACGACATCACCGCTAGCGGCAGTCTTTTGGGCCGCGCTTGCCGACGTCCCCGCTGCCGCCGCACCGAGTGCCGCACCGGCTGCCCCGCCGACATCCACGCGCGGACGCTTCTTGGGGGCAGGCTTCGGTGCCGGAGCAGATTCAGGCTCTGGTTCCGGAACTGCCGGGAACTCGTCTGTGTCATCAATCTGAGCCGTGCGCTCAGAGTCGAAGGACGGACGGCCGTGTTGGATCGGTTCTTGCTGAACCGGCTCGTTCTGTACCGGCTTTGCGGACGCCGCGGAATCGAAGGACACCGTGGCATGCTCGTCCGGCTCCGCTACAGGGTAGGCCTGTACCGGGCGCGGACGCGGTCGAGGACGCGGAGTATAAGACTGGCGTTCGGGGCGCTCGCGCCCCTCGGCAATCGCATCGATGTCATCGGTGACGTAGCCGTAATCATCCTCGGGGACGTCGTCAAGCAGCTCCTCTTCCCTGCCCTGCTTGCGGTTACGAATACCATCCACTAGGCCGGAGAACTGCGCTGCTACGAAGTCATAGGCTTCACGCAGGGTAATGCCCGTGACATTGAGAGCTCCATAAACGATGAGCAGGAACAACAGAGGCACGGCCACGTAGCTGGAGAAAGCCGCAACGAGCAGCTCACCGATTCCGAAGCCGATGGCGCCACCTGCTTCACCGGCCGCATTATTCTTCCAGGTTAGGTCAGGGAGGCCGGCGAAAATATGAATCAGGCTCAGCATGCACACGATGATGAGCGACGTCCCGCCCACGACACGGGGTTTAAAATGTCCAGCAGGACCCGAAAAATCCATCATGAGCGCGATGGCGACGGCCAGGAGGCCAACAGGCAGGACATACGCACCCGCGCCAATGACGTAGCGCACGGCATCGGTCAGGTATTCACCGATGATGCCCGCGACCTGGAACCACGTGGCACAGGCCAGGATGATGGCGATGCCGATGAGCACTAGGGCCACAGCATCCGGGTTCGAGATGCGAATGCTCTTCTCCGCTGAAACCGGGCGATCCATGACAGTGGTAGCTGCGTCCCCATCAACGTCGCGCGCGCGGGTCACCTTGTTCTTCTTTGACGCCGCTTTAGCCGCTGTTTCATGTGTGGTGTTCGTAGCCTTCTTGTTTTTCGCGCGCCCAGAAATTGCCCCTGGCTCCCTCAACTCGTCGTAATCCTCGTACGCTTCTGCTTCATGAGCGTCATAGGCATCATAGTCACCGTCGTAGACATTCTCGTCGCGGTCACTGTATTCAACCGGTTTCAAACCAGCCAAGCCATGGCCGACGCCTCTCGCCATGCCACCCATTCCGCGGGCGGTCGCGCCAAAAACGGTTCCTAAGCCTCGCCCTACGGCACGAAAGGCGCTGCCGGTCCTCTCTTCGGAGGTCTCAGCAGCGCGAGTTGCAGACGTCAGCGAGTAATTGCTTCGGCCGGACGGCCGCGAGCGATCGGCGGCGCGACCTCGACCGGAAGCGCGAGACGGAGCGTTTTTGACAGACATGTCTGCCACTCTAGTAGCAAATGCACCATTAACAACATAAGCCACACGCGTGTGGCGAAATTTCCAACGGGTTCAGCCTAGAGGCTTGACCTAGTGATGGCGCTCTTATCCCCCACAATCTTCACGTGTGCAGCATCGCGTCCGAACGCCCACAACAAGATTTCGGACACAGTGCCACGCACGCGAACGATGTCGTCACCCTGTTCCGCGACACCATGTTTATCCGCTGCCACGATGGGCGGGAAACCAACGGGCTCAAGCACCACAGGACGGCGCGACTTCGACAGCAACCCAGCCCCCATCGTCTTCAGGGAAAGAAGCAGTTCTTTCTGCGCAGCATGGGAAAATTCACGCGCTTCGGTACGTCCATTCGCGCGGCGAATGTCCTCGTGATGCACAAAGTGCTCAGCCGAGTTAACTAGCTTGTCGGCGTAACGGAAAGGATTGAGCTTGCCTGCCCCTCTCCCCCAGTCATCCACCAGCTCGTCAAAATCGTGTTTGAGCGCTTCCTCCGTCGCCTTCTCAAGGCGCGAAGAGAGAGCCGGCACGAACAGCCCAGCGGAAGCATCAAGACGGTTTTCGCGCACCCACAAGTGTGCGGCGAGGTCTCGGGTAGTCCAGCCTTCACACAGCGTGGGTGCGTCGGGGCCTAGGTCATGAAACAGCGCCACCATCTTGGCGCGCTCGGCAGATGAAAACGACATGCGCCCCAGCATACCTACCGATGGCAGGAACGCTGGGGCGCAATCGTCGCTGTTTTAGAGCGACTCGCGGGAGGCTTGTACCTCGTCGTCGTCCGGCAACAGGATGTCCGAGTTGGTCGGAACGATCGTCGGCAAAATAACAGGCTCACGCTTGTACTTCGACGACATGAGCTTGGCTACCTTACGGCGAATCTTCTGCACCATTCGGTAGGTATCGTTCTCACCCTCTGCGGCGAGATCGTTCATGGTATCCTCCACCATCTCTGCGACCTCCGGCACGATGCCGCGGTCGTCATCAGAGAAACCAGTAGTGGAGACCGCTGGGTGCTCGAGCAGACGCGAGGTGCGGTTGTCGATCACACAGGTAATCGACACCACGCCTCCTGCACCCAAGTTGGTGCGGTCTGCCAAGGTGTCCGCGTCGACGTCACCCATGGACACGCCATCGACGTAAAGGTTGCCCACCTGGATCTGGCCGACGACCTCGGCGCGGCCATTGCGCAAGTCAACCACGACACCGTTCTGAACAAGGACTACGCGATCACGGGAAACACCCGTGGAAATTGCAAGCTCCTTGTTCGCGCGCAGGTGGCGCCATTCGCCGTGAACCGGCATGGCGTTCTTCGGGCGTGCTGCGTTGTACAGGAACAGCAGCTCACCACCGTAGCCGTGGCCGGAGGCGTGAACCTTGGCCTCCTTATTGGTGATAACTTCAGCACCAATCTGGGACAGCATGTTGATGACACCGAATACTGCCTCCTCGTTACCCGGAATGAGCGAGGAGGAGAAGATGATGAGGTCACCATCACGGACCGTGATCTGACGGTGCTCGCGACGAGCCATGCGGGACAAAGCAGCCATCGGCTCACCCTGGGTACCCGTAGTGATGAGCAGAACCTTGTGCGGAGCCATCTTGGCTGCCTCATCGATCGGGATGATGGTGCCGCGCGGAACTTTGAGGAAGCCCATCTTTTCCGCAATCTCCATGTTGCGCATCATGGAACGGCCGTTGAATGCGACCTTTCGGCCGGCAGCCACGGCAGCGTCGATAGCCGCCTGCACGCGGTACACGTTCGACGCGAAGGACGCGATAATCACGCGCTGCTTGGCTCCAGAAACCAAACGCTTAAAGGTTGCCGGAATGTCACCTTCAGAGGCAGAAACACCCGGGATGTTGGCGTTGGTGGAGTCACACAGCATGAGGTCCACGCCCTCATCGCCGTAACGCGACAGTGCCGGGAGGTCAGTCGGGCGGTTATCCAACGGAGTCTGGTCCAGCTTGATATCACCGGTGTGAATGATATTGCCGGCCGGGGTACCCAGCATGACACCAAGCGCGTCCGGGACCGAGTGGTTCACTGCCCAGAAGCGGCAGCGGAACGGGCCGTAGTTCACATCAGATTTCTCGTTGACTTCAACGAACTTCGGCTTCTGGCGGTGCTCCTTACACTTTGCAGCGATGAGCGCGATGGTGAAGCGCGACGCCACGATCGGGATATCCGGGCGCAGCTTCAAAAGCCACGGGATAGCGCCAATGTGATCCTCGTGTGCGTGGGTCACCACGAGGGCCTTGACCTTGTGGATCTTCTTCTCAATCGGACCAAAGTCCGGAAGGATCAAGTCAACGCCCGGCTCACCGGAGGACGGGAAAAGCACACCACAGTCGATGATGAGAAGTTCATCCTGGTACTCAAAGACGGTCATGTTGCGACCGATCTCAGAGATACCACCCAGAGCATAAATGCGCAGGGCATCCTTTTGTTGCTTCGGAGGTTCCGGCAAACGCTTGGTCAGGTCCGCGCCCTGCATGGATTTAGGCACGTTGCGGCGGCCACGGTTGTTATTGCGGTTGCGGCCGTTGTTGCGACCACCATTGTTGTTGCCGTTATTACCGTTATTGTTAGCGCCACCATTGCCACCGCGGCCGCGGCCACGGCCGCCGCGGGAACCACGGGAACGGGAGCGGCGGTTGCCGTCCTCGGAATTTGAGTTGTTCGAGTTGTCAGACTCGTTCGAATTAGTGCCAGTCGCAGCCGATTCATTCGGCGCTTGGAAAACCGGCGAAGCCGCCTCATTCGAGGCGGTCTCAGTCTCCGCAGGCGGGCCCGCCTTGCGGGTTACCTTGCGGGAGCGGTTACGGGGTTCAGTCATTCTTAAAGGACTCCAGCCTTCTCCAAATCGTGGCGGAGGGCCTCAACCTCGTCCGCGTTTGCCGCGGACACTGGGAGGCGAGGGTCTCCTACTTCAATGCCCTGCAGGCGCAGGGCAGCCTTAACGAGTGTTGCTCCGCCCAACCGGCCTTGTGCCTGGATGAGCGGGGTTAAAGTTTTCGCGTTGATCTCACGTGCACGTGCACCGTCACCTTCGTCGAAGGCTACGTAGAGATCAGCCAGGGCGCGCGGTGCGATGTGGCCAATCACGGAGATAACACCTGAGGCGCCGAGGGCTAGCCACGGCAGGTTCAGGCCGTCATCACCGGAGTACCACGCCAAACCGGTCTCCTGGATAAGCGGTGCGGCCGCAGCAAGATCGCCTTTGGCGTCCTTAACGGCCTGGATGTTCGGCACCTCCGCGAGGCGAAGAAGTGTCTCCGTCTCAATCGGGATACCCGAGCGGCCAGGGATGTCGTACAGACAAATGGGGAGGTTTACGGCTTCCGCTACGGCAGTGAAGTGCGCATACACACCAGCCTGGGAGGGCTTGGAGTAGTACGGGGTGACGACCAAGAGGCTGTCCGCCCCAGCATCGGCAAAGGCGCGTGCGGCCTCGATGCTGGTAGCGGTGTTATTGGTTCCTGCGCCAGCGCACAGCTTGGCGCGGTCCCCCACCTCGTCCTTCACAGCTGCAAACAGCTCCAGCTTCTCATCCAGTGACGTCGTCGGCGACTCACCCGTAGTACCTGCCAGGATGAGAGAATCGACGCCATTATCAACAAGATGAGCTGCTAGGCGACGCCCCGCAGACACGTCCAGCGCACCTGCCTGGTCAAAGGGAGTGACCATGGCTACGCCCACGCGTCCAAAGATGTCGACGCCCGTCTGTACTGCCATACCTGTGCTCATAGGCGTCAAGATTACCCGCTTTGTGCTCTGTTAGCTGAATCGGGGCCGCGCGCGAGTCTTAAATTTCTTCTTAGGCGTATGGACTGGATGCCATTTCGGTGCCGTCGGCGAGGGTGGTGATATTGAAATCGTCGAAAAGCACTGGCGATTGCTCCCGCAACAACTTGAGACACGTCACGGCTAGCTGGCGCAACTCGGTATCTGCTTGCTCCGTTGCCCGTGCGCCAATGAAGTGCCGCCACGCACGGTAGTTTCCGGTCACGACGATGCGCGATTCTGTGAGATTGGGCAGAACGGCTCGGGCAGCCTGTCGCGCTTGCTTCTTCCGCAGTAGCGCGTTGGGTTCCTGCTCGAGTTTGGACTCAAGAGCATCCAAGAGCTCTTCATAGACGAAACGAGCATCATCGGCCGCCTGCAGAGTCAATCGGGTAAGTTGTTCATCCTCCGCAATGAGTTTCGGCAGCACCACCTCAGTTTCCTCGGGGTGAACAAAGCGCTGCGAGAGCTGCGAAAAGGAAAAGTGGCGGTGCCGGACCAGTTCATGAGTAGCTGAACGCGATAGGCCGCGGATGTACAACGTAGCCGTCGCATGCTCAAGCAGAGCGTCGTGTCCAACTTCCAAGATGTGGTGCAGATAAGCCTGGTTGGAGGCCGTCCGGGGATTTGGCTTATCGAAGGACTCATAACAAGCGCGACCAGCAAATTCTACTAACGCCTCGCTGTCCGACGCCCCCTCATCCACCTCCCACTCCACTCCCCGTGGCGCGTGAAAGGATGTCGCCGCGATGAGCTGAACATCAAGCTCAGTGACCTTTGCCATTACAGCCCCAGGTAATTCTCAAGGCCCACGGTCAGCCCTGGATGAGACTCAATTTCCCGTACACCAACGAGTACACCAGGCGTGAAGGAGGAACGGTCATAAGAATCCTGACGGATGGTCAGGGATTGGCCTTGAGTGCCAAAGATAACTTCTTCATGCGCCACCATTCCCTGCATACGCACTGCATGTACATGAACGCCGTCGACGTCTGCGCCACGCGCTCCGTCAAGCGACTGCTCAGTCTTGTCCGGCATGGCATCAAGGCCCGCTTCCTTGCGCGCATTCGCAATACCTTGGGCAGTGTGAACAGCGGTACCTGAAGGAGCATCAAGCTTATTGGGGTGGTGGTATTCCACAACCTCAGCGCTATCAAAGAACTTCGCAGCCTGAGCCGCGAAGACCATGGTCAAAACCGCCGAGATGGCGAAGTTCGGAGCGATGAGAACATGGCCAGCCCCCTCCTTCTTCGTCCACTCCTCAACCTTGGCAAGACGCTCGGCATCGAAACCAGTGGTACCGACAACAGCATGAATACCGTTCTGAGTGCAGAACTCAAGGTTATCCATGACAGACGCCGGCTGGGTGAAGTCCACGGCTACCTGGGCACCAGCATCAACCAACTGCTGCAACGGAGTATCCCGATCAATTTCAGCAACGAGCTCCAGATCCTCTGCAGCGTTGACGCCCTCCACGATTGCCTGCCCCACGCGCCCCTTCGCGCCGAGAACGCCCACCTTGATAGTCATACACAATCCCTTCATCCATGTTCGTGCGGTCAATTGTGTCCAGTCTATCCCTGAAGATATGCAGCGCTCAGAAAGGGGCATGTGGCGCCATCTTTCTTCGATTGCACCATTCACCTACCCCCGTTGTTGTGTATCAGTAAAACCTATACCCCCAGCTCGACAAGAGTCGAACACACAACCTAAAGCATTACTCAACACCCCCATGCTTCTTGGTTAGCGAAGTTTATCCCCGCAGGCTATAGACTTTGGTTTGTGCCGGCACTAGGATTAGTTGTAGAACACTTCTTCTAACACTATTTTCTCGGGGGATACGCCAATGAGCACCACCATCCTGCCGGACGCCTTCTTTAGCATCAGGACGCTTCAGTCCGGTAGGGATAAAAAATCCGGATAATAACAGCACCTAGCATCCGCCTTTTACCTATCGATAGCATCTACCGGGTGGTGGTTTCCTTTACTGAGATGCTTACCGGTCCTGGGCCTTTATCACTCGCTCGCTTACGACCGTGTGCGCATAAATTGACCAGGATAGAGCTGAATCCATAACCAAAAGCGTGTGTGCCAGGGTTCCACCCGCGCTAAAGCGAGGAGGCTTGAAATCCCCGACAACATTTCCTTTATCAGTAATGTGCGTCCATCTACTGTGCCTGCAGCCTTTGCTGGTGATGGTGAGAATGCTGGGGAAGCCCGTGAAAACGCTTTTATCGTCAATGAACCCTTTGTCCCGGAGCAATC
Source organism: Corynebacterium sp. HMSC078H07 (assembly GCF_001812805.1). Classification (GTDB taxonomy): domain Bacteria; phylum Actinomycetota; class Actinomycetes; order Mycobacteriales; family Mycobacteriaceae; genus Corynebacterium. Next base: position 116,554 of record NZ_KV810494.1, read on the forward strand.
GAAGACGCTTACAAGCTCCCGAATCGTAAATTCCCCACAGCCTGGCAACGTGGTCGCGCGCCATAGCTTCAAACGCAACCAAACAGTCAAGAGGAGCCGATCTCGCTCAGTTAACTCAAATTGCTTGGCCGTACGAAACGGTCGTAACCTCTGGTCTGAAACATGAATAATCTTCACCATGTAGTAATGGTCGCATTAGAGTGTGCAAACCCTAATGCGCCAACGAAACGACAGATTATCACGCGCTTTGAAGGAGCATGACGAGTATCCTTCTCCCGCCTCGCCTACGGCTCGTTGGACATCAGGTCATGAAGGCTTCGCAATCATAACCCGGAAGATCTCGCACGAAATTTCTAAAACGACAAAGAAGCCCTAGATTCGTATAAACGGTTCTAGGGCTTCTAACCTTTGCTTCACGAGTTCAGCATGAGCAGTGAGCTACCGATTGCTCCAGTACCTATATTTTCAATTGACGCGATAATGCGACTGCGATTGTTATGACCCATTCTCTGCTCCTTTTCTTTATTTATGCAAACAAGAAACTTCTTTGAAAAAGGCTGACCTACACTTTCAATAATCCAAAGAGCAATCAGGTATAACACTGCTATTGCTAAGGTACCTAGGATGTCGAGTCCTAGATCACTGCTTAGCTCAACCCGCGAAGCACTATTGATTATATAACAGGAGGGAGACACACTCTCTGGAAAGATGGAACAAATGTTCTTAACGGGTTAGCTTCACAAAAATAGAGAACAATAGCTCAGGGAGTCACGTTAAGCGTGACTCCCTCGACAAAACTTCACCACCTGCACCGAACGGCTTCCAGTCCGTTACTTCGGCCGTGACATAAACGACGCGAAATCAACAGAGCTGATAAAAGACCGAGGCCACTCCTCATCGTCGGTCAAAAGCATGTCCTCCCACAAACGTGACACAGCCGCCCCAGGCTCAATAGGCTCGTCGATCGTCCCTAATGCGGTGGAATAGCTATACATATTCCATTCATCCTCGTTAACCGGTTCATCACTCTGAGCCTGGAGATCATGGAGCAAGTTATTTTTCACAACGGAATCCGACTCATCAATCTCCACATCAGCGACCAGATAGACGGTCGTGAACTGTTTCACGCGCTCCACTCGTTCAAGATAGCGCTGATAAAACCGAGGCAAATCCTCTTCTCTCGCAAGGAAATAGGTCTTTGTCAGGGTAATTTCGCTGGACATCATTTAGGGTTCCAACTCGTGTCATAGGCACCCGACGGACGGTACTTCCGCTGAGGATAGCAATGCCTCTTATGGGCATTGTTAAACTTGCTTTCATACAAATTTGCATCGGATTTGGCAGCATTAGGATCTGTTGGATGATTACCTATGACAAAGCCCACAATAGGATTGCCGGGGGCATTCTCCACTACCTGGCATTTCATGGTGATCATGCCTAGTTCATTTTTAACAACACCCGCTGCTTGCGCGACTTGCGTTTGAGCAAACACTGCAGAAGGAAGAGCGAGTGTAAGCGCCAAAGCACGTAATTTCTTCATTAGCAATTCTCCACTCGATCGATGCGAGTAATACCTGGAACCTTCAACTTGGAAACGGTTTCTTCAGCGCCCGGGGCAACCCCTGTGCACTCAATATCCTGAGAACCCACCCAACCCGTCATGATGACTTTCACCCGAACAGGTGTAGGGCAATTATTCCGAATTTTGATCTCAGCTTGATGATGCTCAGCAGACACACACGCAGGGGCAGTGTTTGATGCATCATAGAAGCTTATAGTCGGCTCACCTTCCACATGGATTTCCGCTGACTGTTTCTCCTTGGCATCCGACAGGTCTACAGTCTTGGTTTCTCCGGAAGACAACTCAAATCCCGATTCACTGTCTGCAGCAGGAACCGTATCACCATCCAAGGTCGCTTCTGCATCCTGAGCAAACGCGCTACTGGGGGCGGCAAGAGCCAAGACAGCACCACAAACCAATGCCAAACGAACTTTTCTTGCAGACTTTTTAACCATATTCTTTACCTTTCTTAGCGTTGGGAATGCACTTCACTCATGACAGTAGATGGAAAGTCCTCTCAAATCCATAGAACCTCCGTTCGGTACGCATAACTAAGAAGGATGAACACACGGATAAGCCCCGCGCCGTCGAAACAAACGATGAACCCAAAACTCACCCCGCACAACCCCAAGCCGTCGAATCAAACGACGAAGGGTCGCGGGAGCCGGGGCCGGAGGGAGATAAAGAAAAGCCTCCCTAATGGTAAAAAGTCGGCGCAGTTTTTGGAACTGAGCGGAACTTTTAAGAGTTAGGGAGGCTAGATGGCCTGAGAATGCCCCTCGGGGTCCAGCGGGGTTAGGCAGTGATGCCCACGTGTTGCTGCTCGTTATGATGGTCTAGGAAGCTGGATCCTGCTGTCACAGCTGAAGGGATAAAAATGGCTCGCTTGATTGCACCGACCACCGTCATCGGGGTCATCATTGCCGGATGTGCGTTGACCATCACCGCATGCTCTGATGGTGGTTCGCACACCACAAATTCACCTGCTTTTAGTTCGGTTGAATCCAGTCCGCGAGTTTCTGAAGCTCCAGCCAGTGACAAAGTGACCCCAAAGGACTCGGGAGCGCAAAGCAGCTCGGAGGCGATGACTGCAGCACAGTTTGCGGGCATGGGTACAGCAGCGCTGGAAAATCAGCACCACATGCCCGAACGGCTGGGAGATCTCACGCCAACTAATGTGCGCGTAGGTGCCCATGATGGGTTTACCCGCGTAGTCATTGATCTTGAAGGGGACGGTGAACCGGGCTGGTTTACCACCTACACGGAAAGCCCAACTCAGCAAGCCTCCGGTTACCCGGTTGAGGCAAAAGGAAACATTTTTCTCGACCTCGGAATCGAGGGAACTCCTTGGTCATCTACGCCTGAGCTTGAGGAACGGCATATTCAGCAGGGAACTACTCCTGGAACTGGAGTCGTGAGCGAAGTGGTCTACACCAGCTCATTTGAGTCACAATCGCAATTCATCATTGGTCTGCAGAAAAGGACTCCGTACTCGGTGACATTTCTCGAGGACCCCAAACGACTTGTACTTGATTTCCAGGACTAGCAGCTAGGCACCCAACAAGCTAAGAGCCCCGCCATCGCAGCCCGTGAACGAGCTGGAGAGCGGGGCTCTGGCTTATGAGGTTTAGGAATTAGTCTTCCTCAACCGGAACCAGGGAAATCTTGCCGCGGTTATCGATGTCCGCGATTTCGACCTGGATCTTGTCGCCGACGTTGACCACGTCTTCGACCTTTTCGATACGCTCATCGCCGCCCAGCTTCGAGATGTGCACCAAGCCGTCGCGGCCCGGGGTCAGGGATACGAAGGCACCGAAAGCGACAGTCTTCACTACGGTGCCGAGGAAACGCTCGCCAACCTTCGGCAGCTGCGGGTTGGCAATGCTGTTGACGCGCTCGATGGCAGCCTCAGCAGCCTCACCGGTGGCGGCGGAAACGTAGACGGTGCCGTCCTCCTCGATGGAGACGTCAGCACCGGTTTCCTCGGTGATGGTGTTGATGGTCTTGCCCTTCGGGCCGATAAGCTCACCAATCTTGTTGACCGGGATGGTCACCGAGGTGATACGCGGGGCAAGGCCGGACATCTCGTCCGGGCCCTCGATAACCTCAGCCATGGTTTCGAGGATGGCGGAACGGGCATCGCGGGCTTGCTCGAGGGCGTCGGCAAGCACGTGCGATGGAATGCCATCCAGCTTGGTGTCCAGCTGCAGAGCGGTGATGAACTCGGAGGTACCTGCGACCTTAAAGTCCATGTCACCGAAAGCGTCCTCGGCGCCGAGGATATCGGTCAGCGCCACGAACTTTTCCTTACCCTTGACCTCACCGGAGACAAGGCCCATAGCGATACCAGCCACCGGAGCCTTGAGCGGAACACCTGCGTTGTACAGGGACAAGGTGGAGGCACACACCGAACCCATGGAGGTGGAACCGTTGGAGCCCAGAGCCTCGGAGACCTGGCGGATAGCGTAAGGGAACTCCTCGCGAGACGGAATAACCGGCAGCAAGGCGCGCTCAGCCAGCGCACCGTGACCAATCTCGCGGCGCTTCGGGGACCCCACGCGGCCGGTCTCACCCGTGGAGTAAGGCGGGAAGTTGTAGTGGTGCATGTAGCGCTTGGACTCCACCGGGGTCAGGGAGTCAATCTGTTGCTCCATCTTGAGCATGTCCAAGGTGGTGACACCTAGGATCTGAGTCTCGCCACGCTCAAACAGGGAGGAGCCGTGTGCACGCGGGATAAGGTCCACCTCCACGCCGAGGTCACGCAGGTCAGTAACACCACGACCATCAATGCGGAAGCCTTCAGTGAGGATCTTGTTACGGACGATATCCTTCATCACAGCGTTGAAGGCGTTACGGATCTGCTTGGAGGCATCCGCCTCCTCAAGGTCATCGAACTCGTCAAGGAGATCGGCTTCAATCTGCTCCATGTACTCGTTCGTTGCATCATCACGGTCTTGCTTACCCGGGATGGTGAGCAGCTTCTGCAGCTTCTTGGAGGCTGCCTTCTCCACTGCCTCGTATACATCCTCGCTGTAGGCCGGGAAGAGCGGGAACTCCTGGGTCTCCTTCGCGGCGCGCTCAGCCAGACCTGCCTGAGCCTCGCACAGGGTCTTGATGAAGGGCTTGGCAGCTTCCAAGCCCTCGGCCACGGTGGATTCCTGGGGTGCCGGGGCGCCTTCCTTGATGCGTTCAGCCACGTTCACGCCGGCGCCTGCCTCCACCATCATGATGGCGACATCGTCCTTGTTGCCCTTCTTGACAATGCGGCCGGCAACGACCATCTCAAACAGGGCGCGCTCATGCTGCTCGTTGTTCGGGAAGGCTACCCACTGGCCCTTCGGGTGCTTGTCATCAGCAATGAGTGCCATGCGCACACCTCCCACAGGACCGGAGACCGGCAGGCCGGAGAGCTGGGTAGAAGCAGAAGCGCCATTAATGGCAACAACGTCGTAGTACTCTTCCGGGTCCATGGAGAGAACCGTGACGACAACCTGGACCTCGTTGCGCAGGCCCTTCACAAAGGTCGGACGCAACGGGCGGTCAATAAGGCGGCATGCCAGGATAGCCTCAGTGGAGGGGCGGCCCTCCCGGCGGAAGAAGGAGCCCGGGATCTTGCCCGCTGCGTACATGCGCTCCTCGACGTCCACGGTCAGCGGGAAGAAGTCGAAACCTTCGCGTGGCTGGTTGGACGCGGTGGTGGTGGACAGGAGCATGGTGTCCTCGTCCAGATAGGTGGTCACGGAACCGCCGGCCTGACGGGCAAGCTGGCCCGTCTCAAAGCGAATGGTGCGGGTACCAAAGTCGCCATTGTCCAAAGTGGCGATGGCTTCGGTAATGCCATAATCATCGTCGATAGCGAACTCGACGGTGTTGTTGGCAGTGTGCTTGGTGTTTTTGGCGTTTCTAGCGCTCATGTTTGTGACTCTCCTTGGAGGTGTCCTGGCGATCTTCGGTGCCGCCTCTTCGATTCGGTATTTCTGACAACGTCCAAGGATTTTACCAGATGGCATAAGAAAACCCCCGCAGGGAGTGCGGGGGTTGAACTGGTGCGTGCTTAGCGACGCAGACCCAGACGAGAAATCAGGTCACGGTAACGATCAACGTCGTTGGACTCCAGGTACTTCAGGAGGCCGCGACGACGACCAACCATGAGCAGCAGGCCACGACGGGAGTGGTGGTCGTGCTTGTGGCCCTTGAGGTGCTCGGTCAGGTTGTTGATGCGGGAGGTCAGCAGGGCAACCTGTGCCTCGGTGGAACCGGTATCGGTCTCGTGCAGGCCGAACTCCTTGAGGATTTCTGCCTTCTTCTCGGTGGTCAAAGCCATGGAAAAATCTCCTATTGTATTTCAGTCCACATGAAATAATGCGCGATGAAGCGCTGCTAGTGACTACTGTGGACCGCAGTCAGCAAGCCGAAGTAGAAGTATAGAGGCTGGTGAGCTTCGACATCAAATCATCAACGAAGCGCGGAGCATCCACTCCGACCGCGACGCGAGTCGTAGCAGGAGCAGAGAGGCGTTCGGAGTCGCCGATAGTGCGCCCATTCTCCTCGCACCGAAGGTTGAGATCGATGCACTCAACAAACGACGGATCAGCGGCGACAGCTACGGCAAGGGGGTCGTGGAGCCCACAGCCACCTAAGTGCGGCGATGTCGTGGCATAGGCACCGATGTAATAGCCCACGATGTCGGCATATACCCGCCCTACATGGGTAGTGCGCCACTGCGCGGTGTGTTCTGTAGTGAGAAGCGTGCGCAGCGTGACGTCGAGCCCCACCATGGTGAGGTCCTGTGCATGGCGGAAGACATAATCTGTGGCCTGCGGATCTTGGAAGACGTTGGCCTCCGCGAAGGGAGTGACATTGCCCGGCACGGTAAGCGCTCCGCCCATCATGACAATGCGAGCGTTGCGTGCGAAGTCCGGGTCCTTCTGCATGGCGGCCGCAATGCTTGTCGACGGCCCCGTGGGCACAATCACCAGCTCTTCCCCATGTTCCCGGACGGATTGGATGAGGAAATCCACAGCGTCGCCCTGTGCGGTACGCCGCGGCGGGGGCAGCAGGATCTCACCGAGGCCATTGCGTCCGTGGATAAAGGCGGAAATCGGCGCTACGGTGAATCCCTCCCTCGTTGGCCCGGTATAGACGGGGACGTTGTCAGCACCGAGCAGCCCTAAGAGGGCAAGTGCATTGCGCACGCCAAGCTCTACAGGCACATTGCCATAGGTTCCGGTAATACCGATGAGGTCGAGGTCGGGGTGCGCCAGGGCATATGCCAAGGCCAAGGCGTCATCGATGCCGGTATCGAGGTCGAGGATGATCTTCATTTAGGACTCCTGGGCAAGAATCTCACGCACACGTGCGACGTCGCGCTTCATGGCGGTGAGCAGCTCATCAACAGAGTTGAACTTTTCCATGTCGCGCACATGGTCCACGAAGTGGACGGTGGCCTCGTGCCCGTATAGGTCAGCATCACGGTCAAGGACGAAGGACTCCACCGAGCGCTCTTCATCCCCGAACGTGGGATTCGTGCCCACAGAAATAGCTGCCGGGTAAGGCACGCCTGGCTCCATATCGCCTTCAACGGGTGCATCGGTGGGCTCAATGACAAACCAACCCGCGTAGACACCATCGGCTGGAATGGCAACGGACTCCGGGAAGTACTGGTTGGCCGTCGGAAAGCCCAGCTCCTTGCCACCACGCCCGGCGCCGCGGACGACGGGACCGGTCACCGAGAAGTGGCGCCCCAATGCCCAATTCGCGCGGGCAATATCGCCGCGATCAAGTGCGGCACGAATATTCGTGGAGCAGATGCGCTCACCGTCGTCGTTCAGCAGCGGCACGATATCGACATCGAATCCGAACTCAGCGCCAAACTCTGCCAGAGCACTCGCCGTACCCGCAGCCCCGGCACCAAAAGTGAAGTTCTCCCCCACCACAATATGCTTCGAATGCAGGTCGCCAACGAGCAAGTCTTCCACGTACTGACGGGGCTCAACGCCGCGCAATTCCTGAGTGAAGTCGATAACGAGCACAGCGTCGATACCCATCTCTTCAGCCAACTGCATGCGGCGCTCAAAAGTAACCACGGCCAGCGGTGCACGTTCGGGGAGGAAAACCGACACCGGGTGCGGATCGAAAGTCACCATTACTGCGCGGTAGTCATTGGCACGCGCATGGTCGACGGCCCTAGTAATGAGCTGCTGGTGGCCGCGGTGCACGCCATCGAAGACGCCAATCGTCACCGTGGTCGGCCCGAGGTCCGCGGGGATGTTATCGATTCCGTACCAAATATCCACGAGCACCATGCTATCCCACAACTGCCTGTGGCTTAGACTACAGGGCATGACTGATCCGCTCGCACGTTCCGGCCTCGTGGTCGTCGATAAGCCCGCAGGTATGACCTCCCACGATGTGGTGGGAAAACTCCGCCGCTATTTCCACACACGCAAAGTTGGTCATGCGGGCACACTCGACCCCATGGCCACAGGCGTGCTGGTAGTGGGGTTGGAGCGAGGTACCAAATTTCTTGCCCACATGGTCGCTTCAACGAAGGCTTATGACGCGACGATCCGCCTGGGCATGGCCACCCACACCGACGATGCGGAAGGAGAACGCACCTGGGGCGAATCAGCAGAAAACCTGAGCGAGGAAACCATTGCCCAAGAGATCAGCAATCTCACTGGAGATATCATGCAGCGCCCCGCCGCCGTCTCTGCCATCAAAATTGATGGCAAGCGCGCGCATGAGAGAGTACGTGCCGGCGAGGATGTGGAGATTCCCGCTCGCCCGGTGACAGTAAGCCGCTTCGATGTCACGGAACTGCGCCGCGAGGGTGACTTCGTTGACCTCGACGTGTCTGTGTCGTGTTCCTCGGGAACCTACATTCGTTCCCTCGCCCGCGACCTCGGGGAGGCCCTCGGCGTAGGCGGGCATCTCACCTCACTGCGCCGCACGGAGGTGGGGCCATTTACGCTTGACGACGCCCTCCCCCTCTCCACCCTTGAAGAAAACCCCGTGTTGTCCTTGTCTCTCGATGAAGCGCTGGCTCGCAGCTACCCGGTCCTCGATGTTACTGCGGACGAAGCTCGGGCCCTTGCTATGGGAAAATGGCTGCAGCCGCGTGGGTTGAAGGAAACCTATGCCGCCGTCGATCCAGAAGGCCGTTTTATCGCACTGGTAAAGGAAAAGGGCAAGCGCTTAGCCACTGTGTTTGTGGCGCGTCCGTCGACGCTTTAAGCGCCCCCGCTACTTATCGAAGTTGAGTGCGGGCACGGAGGTAGCCACGATGACGTAGCCTTCCCGGATAATCCAACGCCCAGTGATAAACGGCACCGGAGTGGGCCGCGCCAAGATATAGGAGATGAGCGTGCCGTCAAGGCGCAGATCGATTTCGGCTTGGTCGAAGTCGAGCCAGCGCCGCGTCATGGGAAACCACGTTTTATACGTGGCCTCCTTGGCACAGAACAACAACCGGTCGGGGCACGTAACACCAGCTTCCTGCAGCCGGGTTAACTGCGGCATCTCCCCTGCCCGGGCAATCATGGTCAAAACATGGTCCGGCAGCGGTTCAGCGGGTTCGGCATCGAGGCCCATCGAGCGCACGTGGGTCGTAGGTGCAGCTACCGCAGCGCGCAAACCCTCTGTATGCGTCATCGAACCTGTAAATCCTTCAGGCCACAACGGCATGCCACGCTCCCCGCGGAGAATGGGCTCGGCGCGGGTGTAGTTCAATTCTTCAAGGGCGCGGTGAGCGCACCAGCGGGCATCACCAAACTCAGCCTTGCGGATGTCAACAGCTTGGGAGACCACCGAACGCTCCTCTGGGGAGAGGTGGTTGTAGTTGAGCAGGTCCGTGAACGAGTCATCGGTACGCACGTAGCAGTAGCGAGCGGATTCCGGGAACAGGAAAGGTTCAAGCATGATCTGCCCTCCCCGTCCTTTCATCTATCACTAATACTGGATACGGCCACGGCTGCAGCTCTCCATGCGCTTGCCATTCGCGTGGATACCCTAACGACACCTCGATGTGATCTACACCGTCAATGTTGGTGCGGTTCGGCATGTGGAGGTGGCCGTAGATAACAGCCTTGGCATTGTAGCGCCGTGGCCACGCCCTCGTGTGGCGGGTACCGCACCACAAAGCCACCTCGGGCCAGCGCATGTACAACGTTGGTTCCTGGACCAAAGGCCAATGGTTAACCAGAACGGTTTCTCCCTCCACACGGGAGAGCCGCTTGATGGAATAGGCCAAGCGGTCCCAGCACCAAGCGCGGACATCCACAAAAGGTGCGATGGCGAATTCGTCTGTCATAACAATCTGTTTTTGCTTGGCGCTAGCCAGCGCGTGCTCCACCGTAGTTCCGGGTGGACGGAAGCTGTAATCGTAGAGAGTAAAAAGCGGAACTACGGTGACCCCACCAAAGACTGGGAAAGGATCCTCTGGTGTAATGACACCAATTTCACGGCACCCTTCAACGAGGCGGTCGTATTTATCTCGGCCCTTATAAAGGTCTTGTCCTCGCGAAAACAGCTCGTGGTTGCCGGGCGCCCAGATAACAGTGGCATAGCGATTCTTCAGGCGAGCGAGAGTGCTGAGAACCAAGTCGATTCGCTCGGCCACGTCGCCCGCCACGATTAACCAGTCACGGGGATCAGGAGGAACCAGTTCATCGATGCGGTCGCCGTTAACGCGTACAGCGGCATGAAGATCGGAGACGGCCCACAGGGTGGTCATGGTGCCTCCTTCACATAAATATTCCCTCTACTTTTACCACAGGGTTAGACCCGTGCCCACCGCATCGAGTAGAAGCGCCAGACCACGCCCACCATACGGATAAGGATAAATGCTGCAATGCCGCCCCAGACCCCAGCCAAACCGGCATTAAGGGCATACGCCAGCCACACGCCAGGTAGGAAGCCCACGAGCACAGACGCTAGGGTCAGCGTGCGAAGGAAGGCGGCATCCCCCGCCCCCAAGAGCACGCCATCGAGAGCAAAGACCACTCCGCCGATCACGACAAGGAAGGTCATGATCCACCAGGGGCCAGAAATAACGTCAAGAACCTCAGGGCTGGTGGTGAAAATACGTGGGATAACACCAGAACCCAGTGCCAGGATGGCGGCAAGAGCAAGGGAGAAAGACGTGGAGTACATCGTCACCTTCGTGCCCACCGTGCGGGCATAGCGCGTGGAACCGGCACCCAAGGCAGCACCTGTCAGCGCTTGGGCTGCAATGGCAAGCGAGTCCAGCACGAGGGCGAGGAAGTTCCACATCTGCATCATGATTTGATGTGCGGCAAGTTGCGCAGTGCCGATTCGGGAAGCCACCGCCGCTGCGGAAAGAAAAGCTACTTGGAAGCTCAGTGAGCGCACGATGAGGTCGCGGCCAAGGACCAATTGGCGGCGCACGACGTGCCACTTCACCTCCCATGAACCCGAGTGCTCTCGGCGTAATTCCCACAGGAAGAAGGCGGCAATGATGCCCATTCCCATCACCGTGGCAGCGGCTGAGCCCGGCAACCCCCAAAAATGAACGAAAATGGGTACCGCGATGGCACCCGGGATCATGCCAGCGAGGGTGAAGTACAGGGGTTTTCGAGTATCTTGCACTCCCCGCATCCAGCCATTTCCTGCCATCTCAACGAGTGTGAGAGGAATTGCGAAGGCCGCAATGCGCAGCCACTGGGCTGTTCCTTGAGCTGTTTCCGGATTACCGGTCAGCCAAGAAGCGAAAACTCCCGCGAAGAGCCACATGATGGTCGCCAAAATCATACCGACACCCACGGCGACCCACGTGGCCTGGACACCTTCGGCCACAGCTTCCTCGCGTTTTCCTGCACCAAACAGGCGTGACGACCGCGCGGTCGTACCATAAGAAAGGAAGGTGAGCTGGGTAGTGACGACCGAATGCAGGGTGGCCGCCGCACCTAGCGATGCCAATTGGGAGGCGCCAAGCCGTCCCACGACTGCGGTATCAAGCAAAAGGTACAGCGGCATAGCCGCAAGAACACCAAGTGCGGGAATGGCGAGGCGAAAAACCTCGCCGGCGGTTACCTTGACTGGTTGCTCGAGCGCCATCTAGGTCAGCGCACCTACCAGCTGTGCAGTAACTTCCTCAGGGGTACCGTGCGCGGTGTAGCCGGCTGCCGGGACGTGTCCTCCACCACCGAAAGTGAGGGCCACGTCCGCACAGTTAACGGCGGACGATCGCAGAGACACCGCCCACACCTGGGGAGCCTGTTCCTTAAAAACGACGCCGATATCAGTGCCTTTCAAGGCACGGACGTAATCCACGAAGGATTCAATGGCAGAATCTGCGTGGGAGATGACTTCCTCATAGGGCACGAAGAGCACGGCGAGGCGGTGCTCGCCTGCTTCCTTAATGGTGAGCCCAGAAAGCACACGGCCGATCATCTGGAGGTCATCGGCAGTATTGGAATCCATGAGCTCAAGCGCGATGTTCTTGGTATCAAGCCCGTAGAGCATAAGGCGCGCAGCAATGTCATGCATGGCGGGACGCCCCCAGCGGAAGTTACCGGTATCGGTCACTAGTCCCGCATAGAGGCAGTGCGCAATGACCCGGTCAATCTGGACGGAGATTCTATCGAGGATATCCAGCAGCACGACCGTCGTGGACTCGCACACCGGATCCACCACGTTAATCGAGCCAAAACCCTCGTTCGAGGAGTGGTGGTCGATGCACAAAACACGGCCGGCAGCGGCCATCTCTGCGATGCTGTCCGCTACCGAGCCAGTACGGTCCAACGAGCCACAGTCCAGGGTGACGTACAGGTCGTAGCCCATAGGAAGCTCATCTACCAACTCAATTTCATCCACAGTCGGAATAGAAAACAGGTTGGCGGAAATATCCCGACGCTGACCGATGACTGTGCGGGTTTGCTTACCGCGTTGGCGCAGGGCAAGGGTAAGCGCTGCCGCCGAACCCACTGCATCAGCATCTGGCCGCAGATGTGTAATGATGCAGACGCTGCTGGCTTGCACCAGCGCATCCACTGCAGCTTCGTAGTTGGTCCGTGACACTTAGTCCTCTTCCCTATCCGAGGTCTTGTACGGGTTAGCATCACCAGCCGGCTTCGCATTCTCCTTCAGCTTCGCCAACTCCTCATCTCGTGCACGGGCACGGGCGAGGAGGTCCTCCATATGTGCGGAAGCCTCGGGGACAGTATCAAGCTCGAAGGACAACGTCGGAGTAAAACGCACTGAGAGCTGGTCACCCACAATCTTGCGCAGCTGACCTCTGGCTCGGTTAAGGGCTTCAGCAGCTTGGTCGAAGTCGGGTTCTGAGTCAATATCTTTACCGCGAACGGTGTAGAACACGGTGGCATCATGTAGGTCACCGGTAACGCGGGCGTCGGTGATAGTCACCAATTCGAGGCGGCGATCTTTAATCTGGCGTTCGATAGCACTGGCCACGATGGCCTGGATGCGCTTGGCCATGCGGGCCGCACGTGCGTGATCAACCATGGTGATGCTCCTTTGAGTTCTGTTCGTGATAACTAGTCTAGGATACCGATCCGACACGGCCTGCCGAAACCGCACGCAAAGAACGACGAAGCCCAGCCAGTATTTCTGGCTGGGCTTCAATCACAGGCGAACCTGTTGTGCGCGGTTAGTCGCGCGGGACCTCGACCTCTTCGTAGGCCTGGATGATATCGCCTACCTGAATGTCCGGGTAGGACAGGACCATACCGCACTCGTAGCCGGCGTTGATCTCGTTGGCATCATCCTTTTCGTGACGCAGCGACTCAATCTTCGCATCGCTGGTGACGACGTTGCCGTCACGCACGAGGCGAACCTTGCCGTTGCGCTTGACCTTGCCCTCGGTAACCATGCAACCAGCGATGGTGCCGACAGCGGAGGACTTGAACAGTGCGCGGATCTCTGCGGAGCCAGTATCGCGCTCCTCGTAGATGGGCTTGAGCATGCCCTTGAGAGCAGCCTCGACCTCTTCGATAGCGCGGTAAATCACCGTGTAGTAGCGCACGTCGACGCCCTCAGCGTTTGCTTCCTCGGTGGCCTTACCCTCAGCGCGGACGTTGAAGGCAATAATGACGGCGTCGGAAGCGGCTGCCAAGGAAACGTTGGTCTGAGTGACGGCACCAACACCACGGTCGATGATGTTGAGCTGTACCTCGTCGTCGACGTCGATCTCCAGAAGCGCATCCTCGAGGGCTTCGACGGAACCGGCGTTGTCGCCCTTGAGAATAAGGTTGAGCGTCGACGTTTCCTTGAGCACTGCATCCAGGTCCTCGAGGGACACGCGCTTGCGTGCCTTTGCCTGGAGTGCAGAACGCTTACGGGCGTCGCGCTGTGCTGCGATCTGTCGTGCCACGCGGTCGTCTTCAACGACGAGCAGGTTGTCACCAGCTCCCGGCACGCCGTTAAGGCCCTGGACCTGAACCGGACGGGACGGGCCGGCCTCTTCGACGTCGTTACCAAACTCATCCAGCATGCGGCGCACACGGCCGTGCGAGTCACCGACAACGATGGAGTCACCAATGCGCAGCGTACCGCGCTGAATGATGACAGTAGCCACCGGGCCACGGCCACGGTCGAGGTGTGCCTCGATAGCAGCGCCCTGGGCGTCCATGTCCGGGTTCGCGGTGAGCTCCAGCGCGGCGTCAGCAGTCAGGATGACTGCCTCCAGCAACTCATCAATGTTGATGTTGTTCTTAGCGGAGATGTCCACGAACATGGTGTCGCCACCGTACTCTTCCGGTACGAGACCGTACTCGGTGAGCTGACCACGAATCTTGTCCGGGGATGCCTCTGGCTTATCAATCTTGTTCACTGCCACCACAACCGGGATATCCGCAGCCTTGGCGTGGTTGATTGCCTCGATGGTCTGCGGCATCACGCCGTCATCAGCAGCAACCACCAGGATGGCCAAGTCGGTCGACTTGGCACCGCGGGCACGCATAGCCGTGAAGGCTTCGTGACCAGGGGTATCCAGGAAGGTAATGGTGCGCTCGCCATCCTCAAGGTCAACGGTGGTCTGGTAAGCACCAATGCCCTGGGTAATGCCGCCAGCCTCATCCGCACCTTCGTTGGTCTTACGGATGGTATCGAGCAGGCGGGTCTTACCGTGGTCAACGTGGCCCATGACGGTCACGACCGGCGGGCGTTTCTCCAGAGCCTCTTCGCCGCCCTCGTCCTCACCAAACTGGAGGTCGAAAGACTCGAGCAGCTCACGGTCCTCGTCCTCTGGGGAGACGACCTGAACCTCGTAGTTAATCTCAGAGCCAAGCAGCTGCAGAGTGTCCTCGGAGACGGAAGCCGTTGCGGTCACCATTTCACCAAGGTTGAACAGTGCCTGGACCAATGCTGCCGGATCGGCACCGATCTTCTCAGCGAAGTCCGCCAGGGAAGCACCGCGACGCAGGCGTACGACCTTGCCGCCACCGTCAGGCAGGCGTACGCCGCCTACCTCGTGCTTCTGCTGCTCTTCAAACTCATGGCGCTTCTGACGCTTCGACTTCTTGCCACGACGAGGAGCGCCACCAGGACGGCCGAATGCACCAGCGGTGCCGCCGCGACGGCCGCCGCGTCCACCGCGGAAACCGCCAGGCCCGCCACCGGGTCCACCGTGGCCAGGGCCGCCACCGCGACCACCACGGCCACGACCGCCGCCTCCGCCGCCAGGGGCCTTCGACGGCATGCTGGCCGGGTTCGGGTGAGACGGCATCATGGCTGGCGATGGACGACGACCACCGCCGCCCTTGTTGCCTTCACCCTGCGGGCGTCCGCCGCCCTTGTTGCCACGGGTATCACCCGGCTTAGCGCCGGGACGCTGACCCTTCGAGCCACCCGGACGCGGTCCGGGGCTTGGGCGATCGCTGGAGCCACCCGTGGAGAACGGGTTGTTGGCTACGCGGCGAGTACCACCCGGCTTCGGCATGGAACGTGGCGTAGCGCGTTCGCCGCTCTTAGCCGTGCTCTTCTGCTGAGCGCCTGGCTTAGGGGCGCCACCCGGCTTGGGCGCGTTTGCGCCCGGTTTCGGGGCTCCGCCTGGCTTCGGTGCAGCTGCACCCGGCTTCGGAGCACCACCCGGTTTGGGTGCGCTTGCTCCGGGCTTCGGGGCCGCGCCTGGCTTCGGGGCGGACGCAGCAGACTTGTTGTCTGCCGGCTTCTTCGCGGCAGGCTTTTTCGCACTCGAACCGGATGCGGCAGGCTTATCCTTTTTCTCCCCGCTCTGGTCTTCCTTAGATTCGTAGTGCGCACGCATCTTCTTCACCACCGGCGGTTCGATGGTCGAGGACGCGGTCTTAACGAACTCGCCCTGTTCCTTCAGCGTGGCGAGTAGTTCCTTGCTGGTTACGCCGAGCTGTTTTGCCAACTCGTGTACGCGTAGCTTTCCGGGCACTTGTCTCCTCTTTAATCGTCCTAGGAGCCAAGGCCGCGGAACACGGCTTGACCCCTAGTTAATGGCTATGGACTTTCATCGCTGATGCTGCTTCATGGTTGTGCGCTCATCAGTGTTCGGTCTTCCTTTTTAACTCTGGGTCGCACGGGCTAACGCCCGCCGACTGCACCTGCTGCAGAGCAGCAAGGTACTCACGTACGTGACCTGTGTCCACATCAGTGGACAACCGGAGCGCGCGCCTGAAGGCACGAGTTCGCTCCGCCAGCGCTACTGCTTCCAGATCTGGCGTAATCCACGCTCCCCTTCCGGGCAGCGTGCGGCGCGGGTCTGGAACGACACGGCGACCTTCAGGATCGTCCCTATCGGCGACGACTCTGAGCAGTTCCGTGTCGGGATGCTTCTGGCGCGTGGCGATACAAGTACGGAGTCGTTGTCCCTGAGACATCCAACTCCTTACGTTGCGCCGCCACTATTACTACGCCACAGCATTCCTGCATGTGGGCCGTTGTCTAGTCTACGCGAAAACGGGCCAAACCTTTAATTCCGGCGCGGTTTAGTCTCGTGCAGCGTCGGAGTGAATATCAATCTTCCATCCGGTCAGACGTGCTGCAAGGCGGGCGTTCTGGCCTTCCTTGCCAATAGCCAACGAAAGCTGGTAGTCGGGCACGGTGACCTTGGCGACCTGCGCCTCTTGATCTAGGACCTCCACACGGACAACCTTGGAGGGCGCCAAGGCATTGCCTACGTAAATGGCGGGGTCCTCGTTGAAATCGATAATGTCGATCTTCTCGCCGCCGATTTCACGCATGATATTGCTCACGCGCGCACCTTTCGGTCCGATGCACGCACCTTTGGCGTTGAGACCCTTGGCGTGCCCCACAACAGAGACCTTGGAACGGTGTCCAGCTTCGCGGGCGATGGCGATAAGCTCTACGGCACCGTCAGCAACTTCTGGAATCTCGAGCTCGAAGAGGCCACGCACCAGTTCTGGGTGCGTACGCGACAACGTGATCTGAACCTTGGCACCGTTTCGGTTAACACCCACGACATAGGCCTTCACGCGGTCACCGTGCTCGAGTTTCTCGCCCGGTAGCTGTTCGGCCGGCAGCAAAATAGCATCCTGCGAATCATGCTCGGTGCCCAACTGCACCACAACGACGCCTCGTTTATTAGCGTGAATATCGCGCTGGACCACGCCTGATACAACCGTTCCGATGAGCTCAGAATAGGAGTCGTAGGTACGCTCGGCCTCATCCTCGCGCAGCTTGCGCAGGATGGCATCACGTACTGCCTGAGCACCAATGCGGCCGAAATTCTCCGGGGTGTCATCGTATTCGCTGATGACCTCACCAGTCTCCGGATCGCTCTCGGTGACGATGACCGCCACAGCGCCGGTATCAGCATCGATGTCCACGCGGGACTTCGTTCCGGCTGCCTTAGTCTCGGCAGACTCAGTACGGTAATCCAGGTAGGAATACAAAAGGGCACCCGCGATGGCTTCGAGCAGGTCCTTGACGGGGACGCCACGCTCGCGCTGAATCGTACGAAGTGCCTCTAGGTCGATATTCACTTATTAATCCTCTCGGGTTGCCGAGTTCTGCTCGGCGAAGTCAAACGTCTGCATAGCCGCCTCCAGCTCCTGTGCTGAAGGTTGAGCAAATTCAATTTCTACCACTGCACGGGTGAGGTTTTCCAATCGCTGAATCTGGTACTGCACCTCCTTCTTCACAGTCGTGATGAGCGCCACTGATTCCCCATCCTCCGATACGGCGCCGATGCGGGCGACGTGGGTGGTATCGGGGGCGTCGACAAGAGCAAAGCCCACCAGACGCTGACGGTTACGGCGCCAGTGCCGCGCGGCGGTAAGTGGGAAATCCACGCCTGGAGTCGAGACCTCAAGGGTGTAGCCAGCACCAAAATTGAGCTCGCCTGCATCTTCCTTCGCATCGAACAACGCAGAGATTTCCTGCGACAATTCCTCAATGACATCGGAGCTTGGGCGCTCGTCACCGTCGACGCGGATGATGACCTGTGATTTCTTTCCCGCACGCGTGGTCTTCACGTCCTCAACGTCGAGGCCCCGGGACGCAGCGACCGGTTGCAGGATGTCAGTAAGTTGAGCGGGTGTTGGGAATGCCATGCGCTCTAGACTAGGCCACACGGGTAGGGTCTATCGCGTGAACCGCCGAGTAGTAGTACCTGCCTTGTTCCTCTGTGCCGCGCCGTGGCTAAGTGGCTGCCAAGCCACCGATGCCATCGTGGATTATTTTGGACCGCGCGCTGACCCCGCCTTAGCCTCCCTGGCGCAGGCAGCACGTGCTGATTCTGAAGCTCTGAAGGAGATCGATGCCGATGCCGCGTCGCTGCGTGCACAGCAGGCTGAGGAGCTCTACGCGGAAATTGAGCGTCTGTGTGGGCGCAATGAGGAAGGCAAAGCCCCACGCTCCTGCGAGGTCGACCACGATATTGAGCCGCGGGAGGCTTCCGATGTTGCGGCCGTGCTTGGCGACGCCTCCGCCGCCACCGAAGAGCAGATCGACCATGTCGCATCCGAATCCCGAGCACTCGTCGTGGCTCAGGCCATTGCGCTCGAATCCTGGAATGGGGAGGAACCGGGTGATACGCCCGAGCTCACCACCTCGGAGCAGGATCAGGCAGCGGAACTACTCGAATGGGAATACCAGCAGGTATACGCCCTTGACTTTGCGCGCTCTTATGTCACTCCCGATCTGGAGGAAACCATTGACGAGCGCCTCTCCCTGCATGAGCACCGAATCCTGCTTCTGCAGGCGGCTCTCGCGCAGCTCGGCACAGTGCCCCAGCCGGCAGCTGCCTATGACTCCCCCACCGATGGACTACCGAATGATGCCGACTCCGCTCGTTCCTTCATCGACGAGGTAGCACACAATGACACGTTGAAATGGACCGATGCCGCGACGCACGCCGCGGCAGCATCGGAGAGCGACAGCGAGGCTGAAGCCACCGCTGCATGGCAGCGATGGCTCATAGCGGTGGCTGCTCAATCGCACCGCTTCCACACCGCCTAAGCGCGTGGCCTAGTTCTTGTCCGCGTACAGCGACCAGGCGTAGCGCATAACAGGAATCTGCAGCGGCAAGCGCACCGCGTGATAGATCTTCTTGCCAGTGGACGCCTTGCCACTCGAAAGATCCTTGTACGCCTGATAGAAGTTCGCAGGCCACACCGTTGCCAGCAAAGCAAAGGCGGACAGGCCACCAAGCTTGCGCGTCGAGGGGTTGGCCAGCAGCCCACCGGTCACCACCTCCCAAGCACCAGAGGTGAAGTTGTAGAAGCGAGCCGACCCCGGCAACTGCGGCGGAATGATCGACTCGAAAGGCTCCGGCTTAGCGAAGTGCATGATGCCCATGGCGGAGAGTGCTCCGGCCATCGGGTACGTCAGTGCGGGTTTGTGTGAACTCATGCCCGCAAGCGTACGCTTCCTGTCAGCTAGCCGCGGATGAGCTCGGTGAGGGTATCCACGATCTCGTCAGCCGGAACCTCGCGGGTCTCTCCACCGCGAATGCGCAGCTCAATGATGCCGTCGGCGAAGGAGCGACCAAGGATTGCAATAAAGGGCATGCCGAGTAGTTCGGCGTCCTTGAACTTCACGCCTGGGGAGACCTTGGGGCGATCGTCGAAAAGCACCTCGATGCCCGCACGGTCCAAGTCCTCCACAAGCTTCTGACCGGCTTCCATGGCGGCAGCGTCCTTATTAGCCACAGCCACATGCACCTGGTACGGGGCTACGGCCACAGGCCAGTTGAGGCCCTTCTCATCGTGGCGCTGCTCCGCCAGCACGGCGAGCATGCGGGTCACGCCAATGCCGTAGGAACCCATAGTGGGAACAGCGCGCTTGCCATTCTCATCGAGGATCTGCACGTCAAAGGCTTCGGTGTACTTGCGACCCAACTGGAAGATGTGGCCCAGCTCAATGCCGCGCTCCAGGGTCAGCGTGCCTTGGTCATTCGGGGCAGGGTCGCCTTCCTTAACCTCGGCGGCCTCAATGAACTCGTCCACGGTGAAGTCACGGCCTGCTACGCAACCGACGACGTGGCGCTGCGGGGCATCTGCGCCGGTAATCCAGGAGGTACCAGAAACCACGCGCGGATCAGCATAAACCCTGACGTCATTGGCGTTAAGCGCACGCGGACCGACGTAGCCCTTGACCAGGAAGGAATTCTTCTTGAAGTCTTCCTCCCCTGCGAGCTCGAACTCAGCCGGTTCCAGTGACGCTTCGAGGCGCTTCTCATCGAGACCGCGGTCTCCCGGAATGAGCACGGCGGCGAGCTCCCATTCCTTCTCTTCCTCCGTGGCCGCGGGGCCGGCTACCTTGATCATCATGCACTTGAGGGTGTCCGCTGCGGTGACCTCGCGGCCGTCGACAGTAATGCCAGCACCCTGTGCCCACTCCACCAGAGACTCAATGGTCTCGGCGTCCGGGGTGTCATGCTCCTGCGCTTCCGGCACACCATCGAAGGGGATTTCTTCCGGTGCCTGGGTTACTACTGCTTCCACGTTGGCGGCGTAGTCACCCTCGGTAGAGCGCACGAAAGTATCTTCGCCGACCTCGGACACAGCCAGGAACTCTTCGGAGGCGGAACCACCCATAGCACCGGAGGTAGCCTTGCAGATCGCGTAATCGATCTCTAGTCGGTCGAAGATATTCTGGTAGGCCTTGCGGTGACGGGCATAAGACTCATCGAGCCCCTCCTCCGTCATGTCGAAGGAATAGGAATCCTTCATGGTGAACTCTCGTCCGCGAAGCACGCCGGCACGGGGGCGCTCCTCATCGCGGTACTTCGTCTGAATTTGGTAAAGCGTGACTGGGAAATCCTTGTAGGAGGAGTACATATCCTTCACTGCGGTGGTGAACATCTCCTCATGTGTGGGGCCTAGCAGCATGTCCGCGCCCTTGCGGTCCTGGAGGCGGAAAAGGTTATCGCCGTATTCCGTCCAACGGTTGGAGGCCTCATAAGGCTCACGCGGCAACAGGGCTGGGAAGAGAACTTCTTGGCCGCCGATGGCGTTCATCTCCTCACGGATAACGTCCTCAATCTTGCGCATGGCGCGAAGACCAAGCGGCAGCCACGTGTACACGCCCGGCGCGACGCGGCGCACGTAACCTGCACGGACGAGAAGCTTGTGGCTGGGTACTTCGGCATCAGCCGGATCCTCACGAAGAGTGCGGAGGAAAAGCTCAGAAAGACGTGTAATCATGGTTGCTCAGTCTACATCGCTAGCATGTAGCCATGCTGATCATCCTCCCTCCATCTGAGACAAAGGCCCACGGCGGCAACGGCGCCGCCCTCAACTGGGATGGGCTCTCCTTCCCAGCGCTCAATCCCATTCGGCGTGAGATTGCCGCCGAGCTTCAGTCTCTCGACGTTGATGAGGCCCTCGAGGTACTGAAGATTTCGGAGAAATTACGCGCGGAGGCCGAATCCAACCGCCAGTTGGAGACCTCGCCCACCATGCCTGCACTGGAGCGCTTTACCGGAGTGCTGTACGACGCCCTCGATGCCCCTTCCCTTCCCCCAGAAGCGCGGCGCTACCTCGCCGTAGGCGATGCATTATTTGGTCTGGTGCACGCCGATGACCTCATCCCGCGCTACCGGCTCTCCGGCGGCACGAAGTTGGGTGGGAAGACTCTTAAGTCACACTGGGGTACTGCCATTAGCGACGAGCTGCGCGCGCTTGCCGCCGAGGAACTTGTCATCGACATGCGTTCTGGTACTTACCAGCAGCTGGGCAAGCTCAAGGAGGCCGCTACAGTCCGGGTGGAGTCCGTCCAAGAAGATGGTTCACGCAAGGTGGTCTCCCACTTCAACAAGCACTACAAGGGGGAACTCGCTCGAGTACTCGCGCTCCACGGCAGCGAGGTGGAGTCCATCGACGATGCAGCACGCTTTGCTGAGGCTGCTGGCATGAGCACTGAGCTGCGTGGCAGTGAGCTAGTCCTCGTGGTCTGACTTATCCATTTATCTATTTATCCAGCCCCTGCAATTTATCCATTTATCCATTTATCCAATGGCTGAAGAATTGAAGTCTTCAACGACGTCGACTAGCGAAGTGAGGGCTCGCCTCCTAGAACAAGGGTTTATCGATGCTCCTCGCCACGGCACAGTCGCACTGGGCCTGCCCTATCTGCGTGAGTATTTAAGCTCTGGTGGTGAGCAAACGCTCGTAGATTGACGCGCTACACCAACGGGTTATAGCGCAGACTGTTGCGCTTAAGCTCGCACTCCGTGGCAATGGCAATGCCGGAAGCAATTTCGCCTCGTTCGCGCAGGCGGAAAAGCGCATCCACGACGCGGTCACGCAGACCCCACGGATCGATGGTGTTGATATAGACCTTGGTGCCGCCCTCAAATCCGGCGAGTGTGGACACACGCAGCTTGATCATGACGCGCCACGGCTGCGGCAAGTCCACACTTGGTGGGCGGTGGTGCCACTCTTCGTTGCAGGCCACGTCTGGTCCGACTGCCGCATGCGCGGCGTGGATGAGATCCGACATGCCACGAACCTCTCCTGGGGTTTGTTCCCATGGCTCACAGCGAGGCGACTTGGAAAATATTTCCAAAGTGGGATAGCGGTGCCCAAAACCAGCGAAGAGCACTGCATACTCATTTTCCGCGATTACGAGATTGCGTTTGGCGGCGTAGCCCACTGCCCAGTCGTTGTACATATTCGGGTGCCCGCGCAAGATGGCGTTCTCCTGGTTAGCGGCCATGCCCAGGGCGTCGATAGCCACGAGCTGCTTGTGCAGGTGGTCAAAGGACGCGCCTGCGGGAGCTAACCAGTTTTGGAAGACAGCCACGTAGGCAGCGTAACGGTTACGTTGGTAAAGCTCACGGGTCGAATCAGCAGTAAAGGTCGTAAGCAAAAAGTGCTCATCAGGACTCAGCGTGCCCGAGGAGGCCAGTTGACTATCGTCCGTGGCGCCGTCGACGAAGTGACGCGAGCCGATAATGACGTCGTGACAGCCGCCAAAGAAACCATCGGCGAGGGCGAGCAGGGAATCGTCGTCAAGCTCGGCGTCCTTACCCGCCGCCGTGAGCTTTGTGCGCACCACGTTCAGCACGTGCGCGCGCCCAGCCTCATCGGCTTCATAACGTTCCTTGTGTTGTGCTAAGTCGACGTCCATGGTGAAACCATAATTGTCATGCCAGTAGTCGTAGGAGACGATTTCAAACAAATTCGGCACGCGCCTGAAGGCCGGACGTGAACTTTCGAGCTCTTGCGGCAGAAGGCCGCGCTGAATCTCCCCGGAGGGAAGAATGCGGGACTTCTCAGGTGGGGTATCAAGCATGCGACCAGAGCAGAAGGCACAGGTCTGAGAGTAAGCGTCAGCACCTAGCGGCTGTGGGTCTTTTGCTGGGCGCGCGAGCGGGCGGTTACCGCGACCTGGCACCGTCCACACCTCGGTTCCGGAAAAGGGGTTGACCTGTTTTACGGTGCCATCCGCCATGGTCTGGATTGGCTCGACGCGGCTAAAGAGTGCTTGGCTCATGCAGCCTAGCGTAGACCTCCACACATATCCATGCGACTAGACTGGGAGCCTATGCAGCACCGATTCTTCGAAGTAGATGTCTTTGCCACCGGTCCATTCAGCGGTAACCCGTTGGCCGTCGTTGCCGATGCTGATGGCTTAAGTACCGAAGAGATGCAGCGCATCGCGCACTGGACCAACTTCTCAGAAACCACCTTCCTGTGCTCGCCCACCGATCCGGCTGCCGATTACCTTGTCAGGATCTTCACTCCCTACGAGGAATTCCCTTTTGCTGGTCACCCGACGTTGGGCAGCGCACGCGTCGCGGCGGAGCTCTCCGGCAAGAGCGGAACCTTGGTACAAGAATGCGGAGTGGGCCTGGTGACTGTTCGCCAGGAAGAAGGCCGCTTTGCCTTCGCTACCCCACCTCTCCTGCGCGAGGGAAAGTTATCAGAAGAGGAACTAGCTGAAGCATTGTCGGCATTGGGAATCTCCACAGACGAGGTGGTTGATTCCGGATGGGTCGACAACGGCCCTGGTTGGCGCCTTGTCCAACTCGGTTCCGCTGATGCCGTGCGCGCTCTTAACCCCACGCCGACCCCAGGCGTCAAGGTTGGTGTCGTGGGGCTTGACTCCAGCACCGATAACGCCGAGGGCCCAGCCTACGAGGTCCGCGCCATCACTGCACAATTCGAAGACCCCGTCACTGGTTCCTTCAACGGCGGTGCAGCGCAGTTCTTGCGCGCGAAGGACGCCGTTCCCGCGCAGTACACGGCGGCCCAAGGAAGCAAGGTCGGCCGCGATGGCCGCGTCTTCATTGAGGATGACGGCACGAGTATCTGGGTCGGTGGCGAAGCCCACGTGCGTGTGCGCGGAACACTGGAGTCCTAACATGGCTGACTCGACTCTCCCTTTTAAACTCCACCATGACTTCGCCGCCCACCTGCCCAGTATGGTTGCCGCTGCCCGCGGAGAAGAGCAGCCAGCGGCACGACTCATAGCCCTCAATGAGGAGCTCGCCGTCGACCTGGGCCTCGACCCTGACTGGCTGCGCAGTGAACAGGGCCTCGAGTTCCTTCTTGGGCACGGTCCCGACACTCCCCATGCCATGGCCTATGCTGGCTTCCAGTTTGGCCAGTACAACCCTTCCATGGGTGATGGCCGCGCGCTTCTTCTCGGCGAAATCAGCGGGCCCACCGCCCCGCAGAACCCAACCGGCCTCTGGGACCTCCATGCCAAAGGAACCGGCGTTACCCCTTATTCGCGCTACGGTTCCGACGGCCGCGGCACCCTGCGCTCCATGTTGCGCGAGTACCTTTTCTCTGAAGCTATGCATGCGCTCGGTGTGCCAACGACGCGGTCATTAGCTGTCATTGCCACTGGGCGGCCCATCCAGCGCCAGACTGTTGAGGAAGCCGGCGTACTCGTACGTGTGGCATCGAGCCACATTCGCGTCGGCTCCTTCCATTTTGCTGCCCACTCACAGCAGCCAGGATTGCTGAGAAAGCTCGCGGATTACACAATTGAACGCCACTACCCCGGTGTGGATTATCGTGAACTCTTCACTCGCGTCATGGATGCGCAAGCAGCCACCGTGGCTAGTTGGATGCAGTTAGGCTTCATCCACGGTGTCATGAATACCGATAACACCACGCTATCTGGTGAAACTATCGACTATGGCCCCTGCGCCTTCGTCGAAAACTATGACCTTAACGAGTGCTTTAGTTCCATTGATACGCAGGGCCGCTATCGTTTCGGCCGCCAGCCGGACATGGTGGGATGGAATTTGGCGCGTCTGGCGGAGTCACTGCTGCCGCTTGTCGACGCCTCCCCAGACACCGCCCTCACCTGGGCGCAGGAGGCTATCAACTCCTTTGGAGAGCGCTATGAACAGGCACGCTTTAAGGAGGTGTCACAACGGTTGCAGCTGCCGGAAGAGCTTTACGCCGACTACACCGCTGCACTCACAACCGCTGGCCCAGATCTCACGCGTGCTCACCGCGCACTCGTGACGGCCGCCGCTGGAGACCGCACAGAAGCATACGGACTCTTTGGGGACGAGGAGTTCGTCGATCGTTACTGCGCTAGCGCCCCCGATGTCGCAGCACTGGAAGGATCCGTTCCACGCGTGATTCCTCGCCCGCGATTCGTGGAAGAGGCACTCGCTGACCGAGCCGAGTTTGCTCGCTTCTACCACACCGCAACCCATCCCTACAACGCAGCACCTGAGTACGAAAAGCCTGGCGGTACCGAGGGCTACCTGACTTTCTGCGGCACGTAGAAAAGCACCGACGCCCCGAGGTCTCCGCAGGAAAGGGAACGGAGTCTCGGGGCGCCGGTGCGTCTCTATCTCTCACTGCCACGCTCCCAGTCGGTTTCTCAGGCCGACTGCCCCGCGTGGTTGGGGTTCTCTCTATCTCTCGCATGCGCTCTCTCAAACGCACAACATAAGTATGGAGCTTGAGCCTTGAGGAAGCGTCCCATCGCACTGAACGCTTCCTGCGAGTTACTGAGAGTTGGCTGGATGCTTACTTCTGCTCAAGCTGCAGAGTCTTCTGGGTGTACTCCCACATCTCGTTGTAGAGCCTCTTATCCTTGGAGAGCTTGATGCCATAGGACGGGATCATTTCCTGAATCTTGTCGCCCCACTGGATCATGTGCTCACCGAAGCAACGCTCGAGCAGTTCCACCATCACGGCCGGCGTAATCGAGGCACCCGGGGATGCGCCGAGCAAACCAGCGATATTGCCCTCCGGGTTGTTGATAAGAGTAGTACCGAACTCGAGGGAGCCGAACTGCGGTGCACCGGCAGGCTTAATAACCTGAACGCGCTGACCGGCGATGACGGTCTCCCAATCGTTCGGATCGGCATTCGGGACATATTCCTTGAGGGTCTCGACGCGCTTGTCAAAGTCCTTAAGGACCTCAGAGATCAGGTACTTCGTCAGACCGAACTCCTGGGCAGCAACACCGAGGTAGGAGGTCAGGTTGTCCGGACGGATGGACTTGAAAAGGTCCAGGTAGGAGCCCTTCTTGAGGAACTTCGGGGACCAGCCGCCATACGGGCCAAACAGCAGACCCTTTTCGCCGTCGATAACACGGGTGTCCAAGTGCGGCACAGACATCGGCGGAGCACCAACAGCAGCCTTGCCGTAAACCTTAGCGTTGTGCTGCTCCACCAACTCCGGGTTCTTGGAACGCAGCCACAGGCCAGACACTGGGAAACCAGCGAAGCCGGAGACCTCACGAACACCGGCCTTGCGCAGCAGATCCAAAGCGTAACCACCAGCGCCTACAAAGACGAACTTGGCGTGGACGGCCTCGTAGTCACCGGTGTGCAGGTTCTTGGCGGTCACGCGCCACTTCGAGCCATCACGCTTGATGTCCACAACTTCGTGGCCGTAGCGGATCTCAGTACCAGCGGCCTTCGCTGCGGTGAAGAATTGCTTGGCCAGTGCGCCAAAGTTGACGTCGGTACCAGCATCAGTCCACGAAATAGCCACCTTTTGGGCATTGAAGTCACGGCCCTCAGACATGAGCGGCAGCATCTCCTGGAAGGTGGCGTCATCATCACTGAACTGCATGTTCGGGAACATGTGGTTGTCCTTGAGCGCATCGAAGCGGCGCTTGAGGTAATCCACCTGAATGGAGCCCTGCGCGAAGGACACATGCGGAACCTGGTTGATGAACGCACGTGGGTCGGTAAGGATGCCGTTATTGAGCTGGTGGGACCAGAACTGGCGAGAAATCTGGAACTTCTCGTTAATGTTCATAGCCTTGGAAACGTCAATGCGGCCGTTCTTCTCCGGGGTGTAGTTCAACTCGCACAGTGCAGAGTGACCGGTACCAGCATTGTTCCACGGGGAGGAAGACTCAAGCGCAGGACCATCGAGGCGCTCAAAAATCATCTGGGTCCAGCTCGGCTCAAGTTCACGGAGCATGGCACCAAGGGTGGCGCTCATAATACCCGCACCGATGAGGGCAACCTCAACCTCGTCTACTACTTGTGCTGTCTTCTTGTCGGAGGACACTGTGCTTATTACCTCTTTGAGTTGATGTATTCGATGTGGTCAAGTGCCCTGTGCAGGAACTACACAGGGCGGGGTGAGAAAGCGCTCGACGATGCTAGAAACCAAGCTGGCACGCAGGTCCACACGTGGTAGACCCGTCAAGCATTACCTTCACCTTACGCCCCTTATGATGAAATAGGCATTCCATAAGGAAGAAATGCCCGATCCGCTGCGAGTTACCCCTTTTGTGGTGCAAGCCATAAGCCTTCGCGGACACAGCCCACAGCACCAGGTTAGTTTCACACCCTATTATGTGGGCCATGACTATTAATAATTGCGCATGGACCGACGACATTCTCGGCCCGGAATTCCAATCCACCCCACTTGAGCTTGGCGCCGACCCCGATGGTGAGGGGGACGTGCGCGCCACGCTGGTGCGCTACTGCCCCGGCGGCGAGGAATCTGCCGCTCACGATGATCGCCCCGCCATCGTGTGGGTTCACGGCATGACGGATTACTTCTTCCATACCCACGTCGCGGAATACTTCTACGAGCTGGGTTATGCCTTTTATGCTGTGGATCTGCGCAAGTGCGGCCGCTCCCGGCAGGAGGGCCAAACCTGGCACTACATTAGTGACCTCCGGTATTACGATGCCGACCTGAACGCGGCGCTCGATGCCCTCCCCAACCCCTCCGTGGTCATCCTGGGCCACTCGACTGCAGGCACGATTGTCGCCTTGTGGCTCGACCGACTGCGCCGTACTGACTCCGCGCGGTTCGCACGTATTGCGGGCGTTATTCTCAATAGCCCTTGGTTGGCCATGATGGGAATTTCGGATACTGCCTACGAAGCTGCCAAGCACGTGGTTTACGCCGGCGCGAAAATTGCTCCGCGATTCGCCATTCCCGGCGACGACCTCACTGCGTATGGCGAATCGGTACATGCGAGCCACCATGGTGACTGGGACTATGACCTGACGCTGAAGCCCCTAGGCGGGCACGAGAAATACCTCGGCTGGCTGGCAGCCGTCTTCCGTGGCTTCGACGCTATTCACTCAGGCCACGTCAACATTGGCGTGCCGCTGCTGACGATGACCTCTCATAGGTCGGAGTTGGGCAAGGAGTATTCGGAATCGTCGAATACGGCAGACACGGTCGTCGACAAGC
The DNA here is from genome assembly GCF_001812805.1 of Corynebacterium sp. HMSC078H07. GTDB lineage: Bacteria > Actinomycetota > Actinomycetes > Mycobacteriales > Mycobacteriaceae > Corynebacterium. The sequence goes on from NZ_KV810494.1 coordinate 145,183, forward strand.
GCCAGAGCCAGCGCTGGGCCAAGGAACTGAGCCCCCATTACTCCCTCCACGTGGTCCGCAACGGCCGTCACGACCTCTTCCTCTCCCAGCCCGAGCCGCTTGACGACGCCCTCTCCGCCTCCGCCGAGTGGCTGCGCACCGTCGTGCCAGCTGAGTAGTGAGCGGTTGCCTAGAATGGCTCCATGACTTCCGCACAACACTTCGACCTCGTCATCATCGGTACCGGATCGGGAAATTCCATCCCTTCTCCAGAATTTGATGACAAGAGCATTGCCATCATCGAGAAGGGAACCTTCGGCGGCACCTGCCTCAATGTAGGCTGTATTCCCACCAAAATGTACGTGTACGCTGCCGACGTGGCTCTTGCCGCACGTGACAGCGAGCGCCTCGGGGTCAGCGCGCATGTGGACTCCGTGGATTGGGACGCTATTGTCTCCCGCGTCTTCCACAACCGCATCGACCAGATTGCCCAAGGCGGCGAGGCCTACCGTCGTGGCGAGGAGACCCCTAATATTACGGTCTTTGACCAACATGCCCGGTTTATTGGCCCGAAGACGCTGCGCTGCGGCGAGGACATTATTACTGGCGATCAGATTGTCATTGCTACCGGTTCGCGCCCAGTTCTCCCTGAGCCCTACGCCAGCGCCGATGTCCCCGTTCACACCAACGAGGACATTATGCGTTTGGAGAAGCAGCCGCAGAGCCTCATCGTTGTGGGCGGCGGATATATCGCCATGGAGTTTGCCCACGTCTTCGATGGCTTGGGCACCAAGGTCACCGTGATCAACCGTTCTGAAAAGCTCCTGCGCTTCCTAGATGAGGATCTGAGCACGCGGTTCAATGACATCGCCCGTAAGCGTTTCGACGTCCACATCGGCACCGGCACCGCTCTCGAATCTACAGAGAACGGCGTGCAACTTACGCTTGATAACGGCACCGTTCTAGAGGCAGAGGCCATTCTCGTCGCCACCGGTCGAAAGCCCAATGGTGACCAGATGGATCTGTCTACCAGCGGTATCGATATGCATGAGGATGGGCGCATTAAGGTCGATGACTTCGGCCGCACCACGTGCGACGGCGTGTGGGCACTAGGTGATGTTTCCTCGCCCTACATGCTCAAGCACGTCGCTAATGCTGAACAGCGCGCAGTGCAGCACAACCTCCTTCACCCAGAGGACCTGCACTCCATGCCGCACGAGCACGTTCCCTCCGCCATCTTTACCCATCCGCAGATAGCCACGGTCGGCCTTACTGAGGCCCAGGCACGCGACGAGGGCTTTGACATCGCCGTCAAGGTCCAAAATTTCGGGGATGTCGCTTATGGCTGGGCCATGGAGGACTCCACGGGAGTCTGCAAGCTCGTGGCTGACCGGGCGACCGGAAAGCTTCTTGGCGCGCACCTCATGGGCCCGCAGGCCTCTACGCTTATCCAGCAACTTATTACTGCAATGGCTTATGACATCGATCTGCGCAACTTTGCTCGCTCGCAGTATTGGATCCATCCGGCTCTACCAGAAGTCGTGGAAAATGCTGTTTTAGGTCTGGAATGGTAATTAGATTCACGGATGTGACGCATTTCACTTTTTATGCAGCGCCGCCCAGTACAATTGACTAAACCGCACCGTACGACACTCTTTACACGGACAACATCTCACAGCTCGCATCCAGCTGCCTACTTATTTCGGGGGTAGTTGCCCCGCGAAGGAGTAGGAATATCACAACTGGCGTGCATTTTGAGTGGCCGTTGGCTACGTTTTATACAGACACCGGAACGAGTCGATGCTCTCACCGGCTCAGTGTGTTTTGGGGATACCAAACTAATCCCTATCCCAGTGAATCGAGGCTCCTCCGCTTGGAGGCCTTGCACGTACGACATTAAGGACATTTGATATGCGTATCCGCAATGCAGCCCTCGCCGGCGCTACCGCTCTCGCAGTTGCCTTCGGCGGCACCACCGTTGCTACCGCAGCCACCTTCGACGGCTCCAACACCACCGAAGCTATCAACGACGCTGAGTCTGGTCAGCCTTACGACAAGCCGGAGGGCTCCCTGTCTTCCAAGGTTGGTGGCTGGTTCAACATCGACGAGGACGACAACATCGGCACCGAGGCTGACGGCCGTGCCATCTTTGGTTCCTCCAAGTCTGAGCACTGCGATGAGGGCGAAGCTGGTGAGTGCACCACCATCGGCGACCAGCCGACTTGGGCCAAGACCTTCTACGGCGTTGGCGTTGCCAGCGCCGTCGCTTCCATCGCCGGCCTCATCGGCGTGGTCTACAACTTCTTCGTCCACGGCCCGTCCTTCTAAGACGCCCCACTCACACTTTCCGAAAGGCTTAAACTTCATGCGTAACTTCCGCACCGCCGCTGTTGCTGCTGCAACCGCCGCTTCCGTTGCTTTCGCTGGCACCTCCGTTGCTTTCGCTGCTGACAACAACTCCGAGGAAACCTCCCTCTCCTCTGAGCTGTCCTCCGCAAACGAGAAGGTCAAGGAGGACGACAGCGACGCTACCCTGTCCTCCAAGTGGGGCGACGCTACCGGCGCTGACAAGAAGGTCGCCGGCGCCGACCTCCTCGGCGAGAACACCGCTGATGACACCACCAACCAGACCTGGGCTAAGGCTTGGCGCGAGGGCACCTACGCTGCTATCGGTACCGCTATTGCAGGCGCTCTCTTCGCTGCCTACAACTTCGCTGTGTACAACCACATCGTTCCGGCACACGTTCTGGATCCGTTCTTCCGCCGCTAATTCTTTAGCGCCGTAAAAAGCGCCCCACTCCATTCCGGAGCGGGGCGCTTTTGCTCTTCAAGGCCCAAAGTAAGGGCCCTAACTTACGCAGATCTTGCACCCGCCGCCAAGATCTGGCGGATCAGCGTCAGTTAGGGCCCTTGGGCTACTTAGTTGGTGTGGTGTGCGACCAACTAGTCAAGCTCACCCGGCAAGGTGAGGATTTCATTGCCGTCCTCAGTGATGACGATGGTGTGCTCAAACTGTGCCGTGAACTTGCCATCAGTGTTCTGCACGGTCCAACCGTTGTCCCAGATTTCGTAGTCGAGGGAGCCAAGGTTAATCATCGGCTCAATCGTCAGGGTCATGCCCGGCTCCAAAACGTCGCGGTAGGTCATAGAGTCGTAGTGCAGGACGACGAGTCCATTGTGGAAGGTTGGGCCCACACCGTGGCCGGTAAAGTCCGTCACCACGTTGTAGCCAAAGCGCTTGGCATAAGACTCGATGACGCGGCCGATAACATTAATCTCACGGCCAGCCTTCGCTACCTTGATGCCACGCATCATTGCTTCCTTGGTGCGCTCCACAAGCAGCTTGTGCTCCTCAGAAACGTTTCCAGCCAAGAAGGTGGCGTTCGTATCACCGTGGACTCCGTTCTTGAAAGCGGTGACATCAATATTGACGATGTCACCGTCCTCAATCACCGTGGTATCCGGGATACCGTGGCACACAATCTCATTGAGGGACACACAGCACGACTTCGGGAAACCCAAGTAGCCCAGTGTGGAGGGGTAAGCACCGTGGTCACACATGTACTCGTGGGCCACGCGGTCCACCTCATCCGTGGTAACACCAGGTGCTACGGCCTTGCCAGCTTCTTGGAGGGCGTTGGCAGCAATGCGGGATGCCTCACGCATGGCTTCGATGACCTCCGGGGTCTGGATGAAGGGCTCGCCTTGAGCCTCCTGCACAGTGTCCTTCCACACGTACTCAGGACGCTCAATGTCCTTCGGAACTGTGCGGATAGGAGTGTCTTTTTCTTGTTTCAGCTTCGCGCGCGTAGTCATGACTATCCATGGTAGCCCTCTGGGCTCAAGGCTCACAAAGGCGGCTGCTGTTCCCCGGCCACGGGTACGTCGCCGTGGCCTTCAGCGCGATATTCATCAAGGCGCTGGAGGAAATTATCCGTGATGTTGACCGAGATTGTAGAGCCTCCGCCCAGCACAACCAGCGTGGCAAAGGCGATGTCATCGTCACGGTATCCGGTGAACCACGCGTGCGATCCTCCATTAATTTCCGCCTCACCGGTCTTGCCGTAAATGGTACCTCCGGCTTGCATACCGGCAGCTGTACCGCCAACGACTACTTGGCGCATCATGTCGCGCACCTGATTAATCGTTTCTGGACTGGGCGGTTCAACCTGTTCAGAGGCCTTTGTCTTGTGAGACTCAATAAAGGTCGGCGTGGGCGTCTTGCCCGCCGCCACGGTAGAGGACACAAGCGCCATGCCAAAAGGAGAAGCAAGGTCGAGGCCCTGACCGTAACCGGCCTCGGTACGTTCCAGAGGCGTCTCCCCTTCCGGAATGGAACCAGTCATTGTAGACAGGCCAGGAATCTCGTAGTCAATGCCCAAACCATACTGTTTGCCAATCTTCTGCAGTTCGCCCTTGTCCATGTTCGTTGAAATCTCAGCAAATGTGGTGTTGCAGGATTGAGCAAAAGCTTGGCGCAGCGGTACAGAACCCAGCGAGAACCCGTTGTAGTTCGTCACGATGCGCCCATACAGGTCCATGGTTCCGGGACACGGCACGATGGAATCGGGGTTGAGCCCGTGCTTGTCGACACCCCCCGCGGCCGTAATAATCTTAAACACCGAGCCTGGGGGGAACTGGCCCTGCAGGGCGATATCGCCCTTCTTGTCGGCTTCAGGTGTCTGGGCCACAGCGAGAATCTCGCCGGTCGAGGGACGCATGGCCACAATCATCGCTTCATACTCGGAGCGTAGGTTTACTGCTTCCTGGGCCGCGCGCTGCACGTCATAGTCCAGCGATACCTTGATAGACGGGGCAGCTTCGGGTTCGTGATACTCGACATCAGACAGCGCTGCGCCATGTTCATTGACCACGGAAACGGACCACCCGTTGGTGCCATTGACCTCCTCGGAGACCAAGGAACGGACACGGGAGAGAATGTCTGGTGCGAGACCAGTATCGCGGGTTATGAGTGCCGGCTCTTCATTGAAGCGAATGCCCTTTTGATTCTCCAACGCCGGGCGCACGCGGCCTACTTGGTCATCAGTGAGCATAGCAACGGAGTAGGATCCATCGGCCCCGTCCAGATTCTTGCTGAGTTCGCCCGCATCAATTTCGGGAATCGAATCATCATCACGATGAGCCTGGCTTAAAGCACTCGAAATCTTGGCCGCAACTGGTCTCACGTCCTCTACCGCGTCAGTGTCGACAACCAACCGGTACTGCAGGCCCGGAGACATGAGCTCCACACCGTCGGAGGAGACCACGCCTGCCCGCTTCGGGGCTATAGAGCGCAGCTCAAGGTGCTGGTGAGCACCCAAATCGGGATGCACAATGCTGGGCTGCCAGCGCACCGTCCATTCCTTATCCTTGCGAGTCAAGGCCATGGACGTGTCATAGCGCAAAGTACGGTCACGCGGCAGAGTCCATGTCACGGAATAATGAGCGGTGGCGCGGGCATCCTCTTGTTCCACACCAGTCAGCTCCACGTCGAGCCCCTCTGCTTGGAGGCCAGCGAAGGTGGCATCGAGGGTTGAGGTGGCGGTCGAGGGATCGTCGATAAGCGCGGCAAGTTCCTCGTTGTTGCGGGTCTCCATGTCCTCGAGGAACTGCTCGGCCACAGGTTCCGCCGAGACCGGCTTCGGGGTGCAGGCAACCACCGAGGACGCCGCGATACTTGCTGCGCCCAGCAGCGCCACCAACCTCTTCATGTTTGGGCAGCGTAGCAGGTGGAGGCGACACGACGGTCGCCCCACACCGCGAAAGGTACTTACTGAGTGACGCGAACCTCAGCCTTGGCGCCCTCGACGGCTTCAAGGCCCTGCTCCTCTGCGAGGCGCATCGCTTCCTCAATGAGGGTTTCTACGATCTTGGACTCGGGCACGGTCTTGATGACCTCGCCCTTGACGAAGATCTGACCCTTACCGTTACCGGAAGCCACACCAAGATCGGCATCGCGTGCCTCACCTGGGCCGTTAACCACACAACCCATGACGGCCACGCGCAGCGGGAACTCCATACCGTCGAGGCCCTCAGTGACCTCGTTGGCCAGCTTGTACACGTCTACCTGGGCACGGCCACACGACGGGCAAGAGACAATCTCCAGTTTGCGTGGGCGCAAGTTAAGTGACTGCAGAATTTGATCGCCAACCTTGATCTCTTCGACCGGGTCAGCGGACAGGGATACGCGGATAGTGTCACCGATGCCTTCCGCCAACAAAGCACCGAAAGCAACGGAGGACTTGATGGTGCCCTGGAAGGCCGGGCCTGCCTCAGTAACGCCGAGGTGCAGCGGATAATCGCACTGAGCAGCCAGCTGGCGGTAAGCCTCCACCATGATGACTGGGTCATTGTGCTTAACGGAGATGGCAATGTCACCGTAGCCGTGCTCCTCGAAGAGGCTAGCCTCCCACAGAGCGGACTCAACGAGTGCCTCCGGAGTGGCCTTGCCGTACTTTTCCATGATGCGCTTATCCAGCGAACCAGCATTGACGCCGATACGAATCGGGATTCCTGCATCACCGGCAGCTTTGGCTACTTCCTTGACGCGGCCATCAAATTCCTTGATGTTGCCCGGATTGACGCGAACCGCGGCACAGCCGGCGTCAATCGCGGCGAAGATGTACTTGGGTTGGAAGTGGATATCTGCAATAACCGGGATGGGAGACTTCTTCGCAATCGCCGGCAGAGCCTCGGCATCCACTGTCTTCGGGCAGGCCACGCGAACAATGTCACAGCCGCTGGCGGTAAGCTGCGCGATCTGCTGCAGGGTGGCGTTGACGTCGTGAGTCTTCGTCGTCGTCATCGACTGCACCGAAATGGGGTGCTCTGAGCCCACGCCTACCTGGCCGACCATCAGCTGGCGCGTCTTTCGGCGCGGCGCCAAGGTGGGAGGTGGGCCGTCAGGGATTCCAAGACCGATGGGGGTCGACATGTGCGCTCCTTGGATAATCGAGGTTTAACGCCCCCACTCTAGCACCGAGTGCACTTAGCTAAAGAGGCGTACCGGGTTCACCACATCCGCGACAATAATGAGCGCACCTACCGCCATTAGAAGGAACGCGAGCGCGTAAGTAATCGGCATGAGTTTGGTGTAATCCGCCGGACCCTTCGGTTCCTTTCCCATGAGGCGGCGAATCCTGTCACGCAGCTTTTCATACAGGATGACGGCGATGTGTCCACCGTCGAAGGGCGGAAGCGGGATGAGGTTGAACAAGGCAAGGAAGAAGTTCAGTGATGCCAGCATCATGAAGAAGGAAGACCAGAGGCTTCGCTCCACGAGCTCGCCGCCCACACGCGAAGCACCGACGACAGACATCGGACCATTGACATCGCGTTCGTGGCCAAAGATGGAGGCGACCACGCCTGGGATTTTGGCCGGGAATTGTGCAATCCCTTGCACCGTCGCATCGAGCACGAAGCCGGTGTAGCGCGCCGTTGCCGGGAAGGCCTCTACGAAGGAATACGTCTCCACGATGTCAATGAGCTGGTTGGTCATGCCAATGGCTCCGACGCTAACGAGCTCACCTTCCGCGTTGAGGCGAGTTACCGTGTCGAGGGCGATGTCAAAGGAACGTGGAGAACCATCACGCTCCACTTCAAGTGTCACGGTCTCACCTGGATGCTGCATAACGGTATCGCGCAGCTGCGCAAAGGAGTCCACAGCCTCGCCATTGAGGGCCAGCACGATATCGCCTGGTTCCACGCCCGCCTCCCCTGCTGGGCCCAAACCTTGGCAGGGTTCGAGTTCACCATCAGCCTTTTGATCAGACGTGCAGGATACTTCGCCCACGCGCGGGCGCACGTCCGCATCCGGATTCGGCAACCCCGTGGTCATGGCGATGATGAGCAGGATAATAAAGCCCAAAAGCAAATTGACCGTGATGCCGCCAGCCAACACGATGATGCGCTGCCACCACGGCTTCTTATACATAGCATGCGGTTCCTCTTCTTCAGTGAGGAACTCATCCTGGGCAGTCATACCCGCAATATCGCAGAACCCGCCCACGGGGAAAGCTGCGAGACCGTATTCGGTATGTCCGCGGCTTACTGAGGCCACTTTAGGGCCAAAGCCGATAAAGAAACGGCGCACACACATGCCAAAGGCGCGGGCAGTCAACATGTGTCCGGCCTCGTGTAGGGCGACTGTAATGCCGATTCCTAGAGCGAAAAGAATGATGCCCAGGACATTTGCCATAGGTGAAGGGGCTTTCTATCGAGCGAGCGAATCCACCAGCGCGTTCGCGCGGCGGCGGGCCTCGCCTTCCACGGCGAGGACGTCATCGACGGTAGAGGGTACACCAGCGAACTGCGTCGCTTCACCCAAGACGTGGCTAACAACGTCAACAATCTCCGGAAAGTGGATACGCCCAGCCAAAAAGGCAGCGGCTGCCTCCTCGTTAGCCGCGTTGTACACCGCGGCATGCGTACCGCCCGCGGCGGCCGCCTCGCGCGCTAGCCGCACCGCAGGAAACGCATCATCGTCGAGGGGCTCAAAGCGCCATTCGTGAGCAGTCGAAAAGTCCAAGGCCGGTTGAGCACCCGGCACGCGGTGTGGCCAGTCCAGTGCCAAGGAGATAGGCAACTTCATCGACGGCGGGGAGCACTGCGCTATCGTGCAGCCATCCGTAAAGGTTGCCATGGAATGCACGATGGATTGGGGGTGAACGGTGACCTCGATGCTTTCCGGTGGGACGTCGAAAAGCAGCGTCGCTTCAATCAGCTCAAGGCCCTTGTTGACCAACGTGGCCGAGTTGAGCGTGTTCATCTGCCCCATGGACCAGGTGGGGTGTTGGGCTGCTTGTTGCGGGGTGACCTCCCACATCTCTTCGCGCGTCCAGCCACGGAAGGGGCCACCCGAGGCGGTGAGTACGAGGTGATCGAGCTCTGCGTCACTTCCTCCGCGCAGACACTGCGCCATGGCTGAGTGTTCAGAATCCACGGGCACGATCTGCCCCTCCGACGCCAACCGGGTAACAATTGATCCACCGGCTACGAGGGATTCCTTGTTGGCCAACGCCAGGACTTCCCCCATCTCCAAGGTCGCGATGGTGGAGGCCAAGCCCATTGACCCGACAAGGGCATTGAGCACCTTATCTGCCTCCACTGCGCGAACGAGCTGCTCGGCTGAATCGGGGCCGGAGAGCACAGTACCGCCGAGTGCTTCGGAGACCTCTCGTGCCGCCTCAGGCTTGGCGACGGCCACGTGGTCAAACGAAAGATTGAGGGCGCGAGCCTGCTCGACAACTAGCTGGGGGTTCGATCCGCCGGCGGCAATGCCAACGACGGTGAATTTCTCCGGGTTATCTGCGATAACCTCCAGTGCCTGGGTGCCGATCGAGCCAGTAGATCCGAGGATAAGAATGCGTTGGGTACTCACTCTGTTAACCCTAGTCGGAGTCGCGCACACAGCGACGACAAGGTTGCGGGGGTGTTTAATCGCGGTTAACGGCGGGATGCTTTAAACTACTACACAGAATAACTGGCATTTTCGTGCGCTCACGCAGGTGAGCTGCGTGTACAGACAAAGGAGAGCAAGTGTCTTCCCACAAGCCGGCATCGCAGGTTTTCGACGGCGTTTCCACCGATGACGTCCCGTCCGCAGGTTTCGGTTGGTCCCGCATCAGCCGCTCGGGCGTTCAGATCGCTGGCTGGACTTCCGTCCTGTTCCTGCTGGCCTACAACTTCGGTAACCACAAGGGCCACGTGGAGACCATCTGGCTTATCGCCCTCGCTATCCTCATCGCCCTCGGTTTGGTGATTTACGCACTGCAGCCGAAGCTCTCCCAGGTGCGCACCCTGACCGCCCGCAACAAGCCAGCAGGACACCAGGAGCCGGACTGGGCCTATGAGCAGAAGACCGTTCACAACGTCTACGCTGAACTGACTGATGACGAGCTGCGTGCCCTCAACATTGAGCCGTCCCGCATCGCTCACCTGCGTGGTGCCACCACCGCAGGCGTCAACGCTAACCCGGTAGCTGGCCGTCACGCTGCCAAGCCGGTGTCCAACTAAGAGTTTTAGGACTCTTCACCACCTTTTAAAGCTCCCCGCTCCACATGCAGTGGACGCGGGGAGCTTTGTTGTTTGTGCTCGCAGGGAGGGAAACACAAGCCAGCGCGCACGGAGTGTGCGGGCTAGCTGACGTAACGGTCGACCTTGGCGTAGATTTCGGGGACGTGTGCATCAGCGTAGTTCCCGGCCCTGCGCCAGACCACGGCATACACCACCGCTGGTAGCAGTAGCGATACCAGAGGTCCGATAACCAGCGGCCAACCATGGTCATAGGCCATCCAGGAGACGATGATGCCGGGCACCACCGGCATCCATGAGATGAGTAGACCAGCAAAGGCGGCGACAAAGGCAGCGCCCGAGTAACCAGATTTGTCGTTCCAGCGGCTGGCACCAGGCTCCGACAACGGATAAGGATTCAGCACAGTTAGTCCCATGCTGATGGCGCAGGTAGCAATGAACATGCCCACGCTCGCGCTAACAGCCAAGACTGCTACCTGAGTGTCCTCCGCAAAGATAATGACGATGAGCGCCAGCACAAGGTAGCCCACGAAAGGAACCAGCAAGTGAGCTAGATGCCGGGCATGCAGAATCACACGCGGGGAAACAGGAGCAACCATGCTAACCCAGTTGGATGGGCCGTCAAAGCCGTAATCATTGGACAGAGCGGAGGACATCATAACCGCACTGAAACACAACATGAAATAAGCCACGAAGTCATCGCCGCGCCACAGCTGATAGATAACGAGCACCGCGAACATGGGCATCGCCAACAGTAAGCCCATCAGGCGCTTATCGCGGCGAATATAGCGCAGAGCGCGTGTGAATTCCATAGCGGCCGGGCTCGAGTAGGACCAGGAGCCGATCTCGAATGCGGTAACCCCCTCCCCTGTCACCTCCGCTGCATGAGTCTTCCCGGCATCAGGGTTGCGCATAGCCTGGGCCACCTGGCGCATCCACAGCCACATCACTGCTGCAGCGGAGAGAAGGGCAATGAAAAGTTGGGCTAGGGCGGTGACAAAGTGGCCGGCGGCAAGCGAAAGTGACCATCCCACCGCGGCACCAAACGGCGTCCACGCGGCGATCGAACCCATGGCCCCCACCGAAGGTAAATTCTCCAGCACTGACTGCAACTGAAGGACGCCGAAAACAAGCAATCCCAGGACAATCATGACGGCTGCCTGCGCGCCGGACTTTTCGGAATTAGCAATGGCAGTGCCGAGGAACCCAACGCATTCACCCAAGACGATGGTGGTCAGGCACGCCACAACCATCCCGAGAACAAAAGGCACCGCGTAAATGCCGGCGCCCTGAAGCGAAAGAATGATAGCCCCGGCAACCGCGTAGACGGTGGAGAAAAGTACCGACAAGATGGCGCGTGTGGTGAGCATACTGGACCACAACAGGCCTGGATACACCTCTCGTGAAGTTAAGGGAAGTGCACCCAATGTCGAGGGTGAAAGCTGGTTCTCCCCCGCCGGCATGAAGATGGCGAGCATGACATAGATGAGCATGCCGCCAGCAACGCCCAGCGTGAGGGACTGAAAGCCGTGCCCGGGCTGTTCAATATCCGCCCATGCCATAAAAAGGAGGCTGACAAGGCCGCCGAAGCCGTACAAGGCCATGAGAAGTGCCGTCAAAATGGACGAGGCGTTGGAAGCCACGCTGCGCCACCACAAGGTGCGGTGAAGTCGGAACAGTGTTGAGGTCATTACTCAGCACCTTCCGTGCCCAGTGAGCCCTCCGCTGTGGTTCGCAGCCAGCCAAACTTCGACGCATCCAAATCTCGCCCACCTACGGCTGCAATGAAGAGATCGGAGAGACTTTGTCCCTGGCGCACATCGTCAACGTGGCCAGAGGTGATCACTTGGCCGCCGTTGATGATGGCAACGTGATCGCAGAGGCCCTCAACGAGCTCCATGACGTGAGAGGACAAAATGACAGTGCCTCCGCGCGAGGCATAAGCGCGCAGCAGCTGTTGAATGAGGCGTCCAGAAACCGGATCCACGGCCTCCAGAGGCTCATCGAGAATGAGCACCTCCGGGTTGTGGAGGACAGCACCGGCCAGCAAAATCTTCTTCGTCATGCCGGCGGAATAGTCCACGATGCGTTTGTTGGCGGCGTCGGTAAGCGAGAGGGCGTCGAGAAGCTCCTGTGCACGACGCAACGACTCCCCGCGGTCCAGCCTCCGCAGCGCGCCCAGGTAATGGAGGTACTCAGCGCCGGTCAGCCGGTCAAAGACAGGAGCACCATCCATGAGCAACCCCATGGATTGCTTGGCCGGAATGGGATCGGCCCACACGTCGTGCCCTGCGATGAAGCTCTGCCCAGAATCAGGGCGCTGCAGACCACATGCCATGGTCAGCATCGTGGTCTTACCTGCACCGTTGGGCCCCACGACACCGAAAATGGAGCCACGTGGCACATCAAGATTGAGGTGGTTTACAGCAGTCTGGTTGCCAAAGGACTTGCATAGGTCACGCACGGCCAAGGCCTGAGCGCACGGGTCGGGTGTAAGCGCCTCGCGATAAGGATGAGTCATAACTGTTAACGGTATCAAGACACGTTAACGCTGGAAGACCGCTTGCGACTGCCGGGAAAAGATTGTTAGGAAACTGTAAGCGGTCTGCTAAGCAGTTTCGCGTTCATCAGCGGCGAGCTGGCCACAGGCCGCGGCAATCTCATCGCCCTTGGTGTCACGCACCGTGCACGGCACACCTTGAGCAATGACGCGGCGCACAAACTCGTCCTGGCGGGCCTTAGGCGCTGCGTCCCACTCGGAGCCAGGCGTGGGGTTAAGCGGAATGACATTGACGTGAACCTTGGAACCGAGCGCTGCGTGCAACTTCTGCCCCAGCATGTCTGCGCGGAAGTCTTGGTCATTCTTGTCACGAATAAGGGCGTACTCAATGGACACGCGGCGGCCGGACTTATCGGCGTAGTAGCGGGCAGCGTCGAGCACGTCATCGACCGGCCAGCGGTTGTTGACCGGCACGAGGGTATCGCGCAATTCATCATCCGGGGTGTGCAAGGAAACTGCCAGAGTACAAGAAAGGTCCTCATCCGCCAGCTTACGAATTGCAGGAGCCAGACCCACGGTGGAGACGGTGACGTTGCGCTGCGACAAGCCAAAGCCAGTTAAGTCTTGACCAGTAATTTGGCGGACTGCCTGGACCACGCGCTTATAGTTCGCCAGTGGCTCACCCATGCCCATGAACACCACGTTGCTCAGGCGGCCGCCTTCTGCCTCCATAAGACGTGCGGCGTGACGGAACTGCTCCACAATCTCAGCCGTAGACAAGTTGCGGTCAAGACCGCCCTGGCCGGTGGCGCAAAACGGGCACGCCATGCCGCAACCGGCCTGGGAAGAAATACACAGCGTAGCGCGGCCTGGGTAGCGCATTAGGACCGACTCCAACAGCGTGCCATCGTGCAGGCGCCATAGGGACTTGGTGGTCTCGCCATCATCCGTGGAAGTCTGGCGGATAGGTGTCATGAGCTCCGGGAAGAGCTTTTCCTGGACAGCTCCGCGGGAAGCAGCCGGGATGTCCGTCATCTCGGAGACATCAGCGGTGTGGTGGACGTAGTAGTGCTTGGCCAGCTGCTTTGCTCGGAACTTGGGCAGGCCAAGTTCGGCGAGCGCTTCAATGCGCTCGTCCTCGGACAAGTCCGCGAAGTGCTTCGGGGGTAGCCCGCGCCGCGGAGCGGAGAAGTTCAATTTCAGTGGTTCAGCCATGGTGAGGCCCATTTTTCCACGTTTTTGGCCACATTATCCAATCGAATCTCCGCTGAAGTGGCGAAGGTGACATGTTGACCTATTTAATAGGTGTATGACGAATCCAGAAAATAGCTCTGACAACCTCCGCTCAACCTCCGGCCCCTTCGCTGAGGGCGAGCCCAGCACGAACTTCGACGCACAGCCTGACACCGCTGCCTATGAGACTCCCCCGGAAACCACGGGCGCTGTAGAGCCCGTCGGTACGACGACTGACAACACCACTTCGACAACCACCCCGGCACCAACCGCGGACAAGAACGACGGCAAGGTCAAGGGTTCTTTCGCCGCCAGCACCTGGATTGCCCTCATCGTGGGCTTCTTGCTGCTGATCGTGCTCATCATCTTCATTCTGCAGAACCAGCACGAAGTACCGCTGAATTTCCTCAACTGGTCTGTCGAATTCCCGGCCGGTGTAACCTACCTCATCTGCGCCATTGCCGGTGCACTCATCATGGCGCTCGTCGGTGGCTGGCGCATGTTTGAGCTACGCCGCCAGGTACGCAAGCAGGCTCGACGCTAGGCGTCCGAGCACACCCTAGGGGGTAAGGGTGGCCAGGAAGCTCATGGCCACCCAGGTCACCATTGCTGACGGCAGCATGCCGTCGAGTCGGTCCATCAGGCCGCCGTGGCCCGGCAACAAGTCCGACATATCCTTGATACCCAGCTCGCGCTTGAACTGTGATTCCACGAGGTCACCCAACGTGGCACAAAATACGAGTCCAAGGCCCATGAGCGCGCCAACCCACGGGGTATGGTGCAGCAAGAAAGCAAAGCACAGCGCGCCGGTGGCGGTGCCGAACACAACAGAGCCAGCAAAGCCCTCCCAGGACTTCTTCGGACTTACGGCAGGGGCCATGGGGTGCGAGCCGAACATAACACCTGCAATGAAGCCACCGGTATCTGACGCCACGACGCACAGCATGAAGACAACAATGGACGCCGCTCCGGATGCGAAAGGCGTCTCGACGCGGGAGAGCATCGCCGCGAACGTACCGAAAAGCGGAATCCACGTCAGAACGAAGATGCCTACAGACATATCGCGCAGATAGTTAATCGGCGGGCGATGTCGCCCATTATGGAAAAGACGCCCAAACATGAGGGCTAGCACGGCCACGACATAGACCGCTACGAGCCCCGGAGCATTCAGGAACCACGAGACCCACACCATCGCCTGCCCCAAGACGATAAGCAGCGTGCGAGGCACGTAATAGGAGTGCTCCCGCAGACGTGTCAGGACCTCCCACATGGCCACGCCAAGCGCTGCAGCAACCACCAAGTACCACA
The DNA here is from genome assembly GCF_001812805.1 of Corynebacterium sp. HMSC078H07. GTDB lineage: Bacteria > Actinomycetota > Actinomycetes > Mycobacteriales > Mycobacteriaceae > Corynebacterium. The sequence goes on from NZ_KV810494.1 coordinate 160,235, forward strand.
CGAAGGGGCCAGCCCACACGGCGAAGACAACCAGTGCACCAAGTCCGACGCCTACGCCAATAGCAGCAGGCAGATCTCGTCCCGCGTTATTCTTCGGCTTGGGCATCCGGCGAGTGTGCCGTGAGTGCTCAGTTGTCACGCTAGCTCCTTCACAACTAATGAAATGTCATCGTGGGGGTCCTACACAGAAAAATGCCGCCGTGCTGGTCGGTGCCTTGGCGCGGCGGCGGTTCGGAGTTCACAGCAGGAGGTTAGACCTCCATGAGCTCCTCTTCCTTGTTGGCGACGAGCTTGTCCACCTGCTCGATGTAGCCGGAAGTAATCTTTTCCATTTCCTTCTCTGCGGCGATAACCTCGTCCTCGCCTGCGTCGCCATCCTTCTGCAGTTTCTTGAGCTGCTCCATCGCCTTGCGGCGAATGTTGCGGATAGCAATCTTGCCATCTTCGCCCTTGCTCTTTGCCATCTTGACCATGTCGCGACGGCGCTCTTCCGTGAGCTGCGGAACAGTCACGCGCAGTACCTGACCGTCATTGGTCGGATTTACGCCGAGGTCCGAGTTACGGATAGCGTTCTCGATCTCACCAATCATGGACTGCTCGTAGGGCTTGATGAGCAGCATGCGCGGCTCCGGAACGGAGATGGTGGACATCTGCGTAATCGGGGTCGGCACACCGTAGTAGTCTGCTACCAATCCGTTGAACATGGACGGGTTCGCACGGCCGGTTCGGATAGTGAGGAGCTGCTCGCGGGCGTGCTCCACCGAGGCGGTCATGTGCTCTTCTGCTTCGAGCTGGATCTCGTCGATCATGAGGGTTTACAACTCCCTTGCAATAGTTAAAAGTTCTGGGAAAGAATCTAGCAGGTCGCGGCCGGTTTGTACTAAGACTGGACCAGCGTGCCGATCTTCTCACCATTAACAGCACGTTTAATGTTGCCGTCGGTAAGGAGGTTAAACACCAGGATTGGCATGTTGTTGTCCATGCACAGGCTGAATGCGGTGGCGTCTGCTACCTTCAGGCCCTTCTCAATGACCTCACGCGGGGTGATTTCGGAGTAAAGCTCAGCATCCGGGTTGGTGCGCGGGTCAGCGGAGTACACACCGTCGACGGCCTTGGCCAGGAAGAGCACCTCCGCCCCAATTTCGAGCGCGCGTTGGGCGGCGGTGGTGTCGGTGGAAAAGTACGGCATACCCATACCTGCACCGAAAATGACGACGCGGCCCTTCTCCAAGTGGCGATCTGCACGCAGTGGCAGGTAGGGTTCTGCTATCTGCGCCATGTTGATGGAGGTCTGCACGCGGCAGTCAATGCCTTGCTGTTTGAGGAAGTCCTGCAGTGCCAAGGAGTTCATGACGGTGCCCAGCATGCCCATGTAGTCAGAGCGGGCACGGTCCATGCCGCGCTGGGAGAGCTCAGCGCCACGGAAGAAGTTGCCACCGCCGATGACCACGGCAATTTCGGTGCCTTGGTTTGCCACTTCAGCGATCTGACGTGCGACGTTTTCCACTACATCCGGGTCGATGCCAACCTTGCCTCCGCCAAACATCTCACCGCCCAGCTTCAGCATGACTCGCTTGTATCCGGTTCGCTTCGGTCCAGGGGTCGTCACGGCCTTCATCGTCTCCTTCACGCGTGGCGGTGCTCCACAATGAGCATCCGAGTTGAGCACTTCAATTTTTCTGTTCCATCTTAACCATAGCCGCGTCCGTCATAAATATTCACCCACGGCTGTGCATGGGCAGTGCTTGACGACGTCCCTAAAACGCCAACGTCCCCCTCTCCTACCCCTGTACATCGTGGGGAGGGAGAGGGGGACGATGAGTCAGCGCGTCGCGCCTGAATGACGTTTAGGCGCCTACCTCGTAGCGAACGAAGCTGGTGATGGTGGTGCCAGCCTCGTCAGCAACCTGCTTGACGGTTTTCTTGGAGTCAGACAGGGAAGCCTGCTCAAGCAGGACGACGGACTTGTAGAAGCCGTTGAGGCGGCCTTCCACGATCTTCGGCAGAGCAGCCTCCGGCTTGCCCTCCTCGCGGGTGGTAGCCTCAGCGATCTCGCGCTCCTTCTCAACGACCTCAGCCGGAACATCCTCGCGGGTGAGGTACTCAGCGTTCATGGCAGCAATCTGCAGTGCCACTGCGTGGGCACCTTCAGCGTTGCCCTCGTAGGAAACGAGAACGCCCACTGCCGGCGGCAGGTCAGCGGAACGCTGGTGCAGGTAAACAGCAACGTTGTCACCCTCAATGGTGACTGCGCGGCGTGCCTGCAGCTTCTCACCGGTCTTTGCGGACTCTTCGTCGACGAGCTCGGACACCTTCTTGCCGTCGATCTCGAGGTTGTTGAGCTCCTCGCCGGAGTTAACCTTAGCCTCGCCAGCGGCCTCAGCAATCTTGGAAGCGAAGGACTTGAAGGCATCGTTCTTAGCCACGAAGTCGGTCTCGCAGTTGATCTCGACCATGGTGTTGCCGGACACAGCAATGAGGCCTTCGGTAGCCTCGCGCTCAGCACGCTTGGACACGTTCTTTGCGCCCTTGATGCGCAGGTACTCGACAGCCTTGTCGTAGTCACCCTGGGACTCGTCGAGAGCCTTCTTGCAATCGAGCATGCCGGCGCCGGTGGCCTCACGCAGTGCCTTAACGTCTGCAGCAGTGTAGTTCGCCATAGTTGGAGCGTTCCTCCTTGGAATTAAACGGTATTCGATGAAACAGCGTAGCTGAATCGCTACCACCACGTCGCGTTGAGGGGGTGTTAGTGATTCTCAACTCCCGCGAGGGTAACGCGCTCAACACCGCGGTGCCTGTTGACGGCGTGGTGGCGTGTCACTCGCCATGTTGTGGCGCGTGAGAAAAAGCCCCCATCGCCGCGGGTCTATATGTACCGCGCGGTGCGGGGGCTTTGACAATGCAGATTACTCTGCGGACTTCTCGGCGTCCTCAGCCTTCTCAGCGGAGGCCGGGTCGGAAGCAGCGGCAGCCTCAGCGGCGTCGCGAGCGTCCTTCTCAGCAGAATCGCCGGCAGCTTCCTTAGCCTGAGCAAGCTGGCGCTCTTCGCGAGCCTTCTTGCCCTCTTCCACTGCGGTGGCAATGATGCCGGAGAGCAGCTTGGTGGCGCGGATAGCATCGTCGTTGCCCGGGATCGGGAAGTTGACCTCGTCCGGGTCGCAGTTGGTATCCAGGATGGCTACAACCGGGATGTTGAGCTTGTGAGCTTCCTTGACCGCGATGTGCTCCTTGTTGGTGTCAACGATCCACAGTGCGGACGGAGCCTTGGTCATGTCGGAGATGCCGCCCAAAACGCGCTCGAGCTTGACGCGCTCGCGGGTAAGCATGAGAACTTCCTTCTTGGTACGGCCCTTGTAGCCGTCCTCTGCGGCGTCCATAGCCTGCAGTTCCTTCATGCGCTTCAGGCGCTTGGACACGGTCTGGAAGTTGGTGAGCATACCGCCCAGCCAGCGGTGGTTGACGTACGGCATGCCAACGCGGGTTGCCTCTTCGGCAACAGCTTCCTGAGCCTGCTTCTTGGTACCAACGAAGAGGATGGTGCCGCCGTGTGCGACGGTCTCCTTAACGAACTCGAAGGCCTCATCGATGTAGGTCAGCGTCTGCTGCAGGTCAATGATGTAGATGCCGTTACGGTCGGTGAAGATGTAGCGCTTCATCTTCGGGTTCCAGCGACGGGTCTGGTGACCGAAGTGGACACCAGCGTCGAGGAGCTCGCGCATGGTTACAACTGCCATGATTCGCTCGCTTTCTATACGTTGTTTCGGTTTTGCAAAAATTGTGCGGTATTTTATCCCGCACCCTAGCAACGAAGGCCCAGGCCAACACCCCGACTCAACGGGGACCGCGTTAACCACAGACTGTCTCTTCCTTAACCCAGGAAGCGACGACTTCGCCGCGCGTAGTCAATCTAGAGTTCCACTCTTCATGCACCTCGGGCAGGGAGCCTGAAGGACAACACAAGAGCAGTGAACACAGACTGCTGACGGCCAGCTTAGTACTGCACGCGCGAGGATTCCAAAACGACAGACCCTAAACTCACAGGGACTTTGTTGACAGCCCCACCTAGCTTCCCCACGGCTGAAACATACGTTTCTTCTTTAACAGTTTATCCACACCTCACTTTCTCCCCCTTCCCACGACAATCTCAAGCATCAATGCTGGAATCATGCAGCACCGTTGTCACATCACCACCGTTCTTGCGACCGTCGCCGTCCTGGCTCACGTTGCCGTAGTCACTGTTCCGCAGGCCCTGTCTTACGTCGATCCGACGACCGGTTTTCCCACAGCTACTCAGGTATTGCGGGGATTCGAGCCTCCCGAGCAGCGCTGGCTCTCCGGTCATCGCGGTGTTGACTTAGCCCTGCCAGTAGGCGGCTCTGTGCGCGCGGCCGGGGATGGAGTGGTGCACTTCGCGGGTTCGGTCGCTGGTAAACCCGTGGTATCCATCAAGCATGACGACGGGATTCGCACGACCTATCAACCTGTCTTTGCGAGAGTCAAAAAAGGTGACCACGTCACAGAGGGAGACATCATTGGCACGCTGGCGCCGTCCGTCGACGGCTATCCGGGACTCCACTGGGGTGCCGTGGAAGGACGTGAGGACTACATCGACCCATTAGGGCTGTTGGGCGAACCCGTCATCCGGCTCAAGCCCGTGGGTGGGAACGCGCGTAGACGTCCTTGAGTCTCTGCGCCGAAACGTGGGTATAGACCTGCGTGGTCTGCAGCGAAGAGTGCCCCAACAACTCTTGGACAATACGGAGATCAGCGCCGCCTTCTAATAAATGCGTGGCGGCCGAGTGCCGAAGTCCGTGCGGGGTCAGACCCGACTCTCCTGTTACTTGTGCGGCGCGGTCCACAACTCGTCGCACTTGGCGGGCATCAATACGACCACCCCGAGTCCCCACAAACACCGCCTCCGTGTCACCCGCTAGCTGTCCGCGCCCAGAACTCAACCACGCTTCAAGCGCCTCTGCAGCTGCTGCCCCAAAGGGCACAACCCGTTGTTTATTTCCCTTACCGGTTACGCGCGCGGTTCGGCGCGCGAGGTCAACATCGCCGATATCCAGCCCAACCAGTTCCGCAACACGCACGCCCGTGGCGTAGAGGAATTCCAGCATGGCGCTATCACGCAGGAAGTGAACCTCATCAGTGGAGACTGCATTGCCCATGAGCTCACCTGCGGCGGTGGGTGACATGACGGTCGGCAAGTGCTTGCCTACTTTTGGCGTAACGAGGCGTTGAGCCACATCAGTGGCGAGATAACCTTCACGTGCCGCCCACGTCGAAAATGCGCGCAGCGACGCGGTGCGCCGCGCCAGCGTGGACCGAGACTTCCCTTCCTCGACTGCGCGTGCCAGCCACGCGCGCAGCGCAGTCAACGTGAACGAGGCAAAGTCAGGCACGCTGCCACTAAGCAGGCGCAAGTCTGAGCAGTATCCGCGAACGGTGGCGGATGAGCGGCCACGGACAACACGCTGGTGTTCAGCGAAGTCCTCTATTGCTTCCTCCAGCTGCGCCCCGACGCGCCGCCCACTGCTTTCACTTGCGCCACTCATAGCTCAAGAGTGTACTCAGGTACGCTGCCAGAGCGAGCCAGTGCGGCTTATCACCCCCATCTTCTGCATCGCCACCAGCAGGTGCACTGTCAAGGCCACGCGCATCCCTGCCGCCGCGGCAATGTCTTCAGCACTCGCTCCTTCATCCGCGGTTTCAGGAGGCGTGGAGTCATACACCTTGAGCTCGTTTCGAGAAAGCCGCTGGACCGCTGTGGGCTGGAATTCCAACTCGTATTGTCCCGCCGCGTCCACGGCACCGACTTGGCCAACCAAACCTCGTACCTCATCAGCAGAAGCCACCAACTGCGCGCGACCTTCCTGGATGCGCTGGTGGCAGCCCAAGGAACCCGACGTAGTGATCGGCCCCGGCACCGCCATAGCTACTCTGCCCAGAGCTTCCGCCCAGTTCAAGGTGTTGAGCGCACCCGATCTAAAGCCAGCCTCCACTACAACAGTGCCTGCCGTCATCGCTGCCACCAGCCGGTTACGAGAAAGAAATCGAAAGCGCTGCGGCCGGGTCCCAGGCGCGAACTCCGAAACAACACAGCCTGACGCGGCAATCTTCTCAAAGAGCTGTGCGTTGCGCGCCGGATAGGAAATATCGATGCCGCAGGCGGCCACCGCCACTGTTTGGCCGCCTGCGTCCAAGGCGCTTTCGTGAACAGCGGTGTCCACACCAACCGCGCCGCCAGAGATAACTGTCCACTGGTGGGTAGCTAAGCCGCCTGCTAATAACCGGCTTGCTTCCCAGCCGTAGCGGCTAACTGCACGAGTGCCGACCAGAGCAACAGACTGCGCTACGGCCTCACGCAGATTACCGCCGCGTACCCACAAACTATGGGGAGGGACAGCTTGGTCATCGAAGGTGGCGGGTGCATCGACAAGCCCCTGTTGATAGAAACCGAAAGCACTGGAGAACTCCTCGCCCGGCCACTCGTTGTCGTCCGGGGTAATCAACCTCGCTCCTACTGCTTCCGCGGCGGCTAGGTCCTCATCTTGACGCAACCAATCACGCCGCGAAGCCGTGGACTGGCGCAACGGACCGATCCAGTCCTCTCCCCTATAAATGCCGTGGGCAATCTCTTCTGCGGGGTAGTGAGTGAGCAGTCCATGCAGCACAGGTGAGGGTCCCTCCACCACGCGGTTGAGGTAGGCCCAAGTGTGCTGGGGTGTCGATAGATTGAGTTCACTCATGCCGCCAGCCTTTCGATTGTTCCTGCGCCACGCAGGTCAAGTGCCCGGCTGACGTGGTCGAGGTCAGGTCGAACTGTGCCGTCGAGATCCGCCAGTGTCCAGGCCAATCGCAGTACTCGGTCTACGCCACGTTGGCTGAGCTCCCCTTCAGCCAAGTAGGCTGCCAGCATGATCATGGCAGATTCAGCTGCAGGACGATGACGCCGCAGGTACGAGGCCGGAACAGCACCGTTATTCACCACGCCTAGACCGTCCTTCTCCCATCGAGCGGTCATGCGTCCACGGGCTTCGGCTACGCGCTGCGCAATGACAGCTGAGGTTTCCTCGCCTTCGGCATTGAGCACTGCGGACTGGCCGGACAAGGAGACGATAATGTCGAGGCGATCACGCAAGGGGCCCGAAAGGTTGGAGAGATAGTTCATCCGGTCCACCGACCTGCATTCACAGCGCGCTGAATCTTCTGTGCCGCAGCGGCAGGGGTTCGCCGCGAGCACCAGCTGAAAACGTGCAGGGAATGTGACCTCCCGGCGCGCCCGGGCTAAACGCACCTGCCCTTCTTCCAACGGCGCGCGAAGGCCGTCCAACACTTGTGCTGGTACCTCACTGACCTCATCGAGGAAGAGAACTCCATGGTGAGCTAAGCTCACCGCTCCCGGCCGCGGGCGGCCCGAACCACCACCAATAAGCGCGGCTCTCGTCACTGAGGCATGCGGGGCGATAAAGGGTGCCCGGGAAATGACAGTCCCTACTGAACCTGCCACCGAATGAATAGCGGTAGCTTCAACTGATTGGTCGGTAGTCAACCGCGGCAGAATGCTGGGCAAACGGGAGGCAATCATAGACTTTCCAGACCCAGGTGGGCCGACCATCATGACGTGATGTCCGCCGGCTGCGGCAACTTCTGCTGCCCACTTCGCTTCCTTCTGCCCGGCCACCTCGCTGAAGTCGGACACCTCCTCGCGCAGCGCTACGACGTCGCGTGCAACGAGGTCCGCTGTGGCAAGGCAATCGCTACCGCATGCCCAAGCGAAGGCATCCCACAGTGTCTCCGCGACAAGAACCCGCACGCCCGGTACGAGCGCTGCTTCCGCGGCATTGCCTGGCGGGATGATGAGCGTGTCGTAGCCTTGTGAGCGTGCCGCCAGGAGCGCGGGGATAATGCCGGAGACAGGACGCACGCGGCCATCAAGTCCCAGTTCACCCAGCACGATTGTCCCGTCAAGACGGCTATTGTCCGCCTGCCCCGCTGCCAGAATGGCAAGTGCCATGGGTAAGTCGAAATGGGCTCCGGCCTTGGGCAGCGACGCCGGGGACATCGACACCACGACTTTGGTCTTGGGCCAAGGCAAGTGAGAGTTGCTCACCGCTGTGCGGATGCGGTCGCGTGACTCAGAAATCGCGGCATCGCCCAAGCCCACCACGTGTACTCCCGGGAGTCCTGGCCCGACATTGGCTTCCACTTCAACGACTTTGGCAAGTACACCGTCAAGCGCAATCGTGTCGCACCTACCGAGCGCCATGTTCCACCCCCTGGAAGTACTCCACATCGAAGTCGGCGCCAGATTGTACGAGGCCGAGGACGTCAAAGCGGACGTCGGAAAGCGGCTTTCCATCGAGCCAGTAGGCGGCAGCCTTGCGTAGGCGCTGCAGCTTGCGCTTCGTCACCGCTTCTGCGACGCCATAGTTGCGCGTGGCGCGGGTCTTTACCTCAACAAAGACGATGGTTCCATCCCGCTCACGTACAACGAGATCTATCTCCCCCACCGAATACTGCACGTTTGCAGCTATTACTTGGCTGCCGCGTGCCCGGTAGAAGTCGGCGGCGAATTTTTCACCCGCTCGCCCTAAAGCGTCTTGAGGGCGGATGGTCTGGCCTGCGGCCGGGGTGTTTACGGCTCCTGTCCGAAGCGAGGTTGCTGAGGTTCTGGTCATGGAGGTGCTCCTTGGAATGGTCGTGTTCTCTACACGCCGCAAGCACGACACAAGCCCAGTCCTCGTGCCGTGGACCTCACGGCACTATCCAGAACACCCTAGGCACCTATCTCCCGACGAGGGGCCCACAGCCCCACACGGCATATCTGTGGATAACGAGTCCGGGGTCACCCCACACCCTCAGGGTTATCCACAGCTTGGACTAGTCCGGAAGCACGAAGTCCGGCTTGTCCAGCTCCTCAATGTTGACGTCCTTGTAGGTAATGACGCGGACGTAGCGCACAAAACGCGCGGAGCGGTACATGTCCCAGACCCACGCATCCGACATGCGCACCTCGTAATAGACATCAGGTCCGGACGTGTGCGGGATAAGTTCGACGGCGTTGGCCAGGTAAAACCTGCGTTCGGTCTCCACCACATAGGAGAATTGGCTGACCACATCGCGGTACTCGCGGTACAGCGACAGCTCGACTTCAGCCTCGTAGTTATCGAGTTCCTCAGCGCTCACGGTGTGCTTCTCCTTCGCTCACGTCTCCGGCGGTTGTCACGTGTTGTGTCAGAACGTGCCTCAGCTTACTTCCCGCACAGCGTTGAAGCGCTCAGGCGCGCGCGAGGAAGTCCGCATGGGCGCCGGCAACATTGCGGTAGCTCATCCGGTGCTCCGGTGTTGCCCCCAAAAGAGCAATGGCCTCCTGGTGCGCGGCGGTGCCATATCCCTTGTGACTGCCCAGCCCGTAGCCCGGGTAGCGCTCTTCAAGGTCGTCCATGAAACGGTCCCGCGACACTTTGGCCAAGATACTCGCTGCTGCGATACACCGCGCGGCGGCATCGCCACCGATGATCGGCAGCTGCGGGGAAGGGATACCGGGGACGAGGAGGGCGTCGGTAAGCACATAGCCTGGACGGACCTCTAACTGCGCCACCGCGCGGCGCATCCCGGACACATTGGCGTGCTGGATACCAAAAGTGTCGATGTCTCGGGCTTCAATGTGCACCACGGACCAGGCTAAAGCCCGCCGTTTAATAATCGGCTCCAACTGGGCGCGTGCAGCAGGGCTCAGCTTCTTGGAATCATCAAGACGCTCAAGCCCAGGCACGATGCGCTCCGGAAGGATACAGGCTGCAATCGTCACCGGTCCACAGCAGGCCCCGCGCCCGGCTTCATCCGCGCCTGCCACCGGCCCTAGGCCCGCCTTTGTTAACGCCACCTCATACGTGCGCTTTTGCTTCAGCCGCCTCATAGATCTGGATGGTCGATGGGATGCGCACGGTTGACCGGCAGGACCACGGCTTCGACTTTGCCACGCACATTCTCTACGGGGATGGTGCCCTGTAGTTTATCGCCCAGATGCGCGCGGGAGTCGAGGGAATTGGTGCGGCTATCTCCCATGACCCACAGGTGGCCTTCCGGTACAGTCACCGGGCCAAAAAAGGCACCACCACACGCCTGGGAGCCCACGCTGCTATCGATGGGAATCTCTGGCGGGTCAAGGACAAATTCCTGACTCGTGGCATGGCCGTCGACCATGATGGAAGGATCGCCTTCCTCGCAGGACACGGTCTGCCCACCTGTGGCGATGACACGTTTGACCAGGATGTTGTCCCCATTAGGCACCAATCCCACCACGGCACCCAAGTTTTGCAGCCCGCGCACGACAACGTTGCGGGAACGTGCGACGTCAAACGAGGTATTCCACGAATCTGGTCCGGAAAAGACCACGACGTCTCCCGGCTGCGGGTCAGAGAAATAGTAGCTGACCTTCTGCACGACGATGCGGTCGTTCGCGCACCCAGGGCAGCCATGCAGGGTCGGTTCCATCGAGGACGATGGAATAAGGTACATCCGCCCCACGAAGGCTTGGATGAGCGCCAACACAGCAAAGGTGACCGCAAGCGCCCACAGCACATCGCGTGTGCGCAGGCGTGCGGCTTCCGGGCTGCGTTTAGGACTGGATGTCCGGGTCATCGACCCCACCGATGCGGTTGAAGGGGAAGAAGACAAACATCACCTTGCCGCGCACGTTCTCCAGCGGGATGGTGCCCTGGTACGCATCTTGCATGTGGTAGCGCGAGTCCGCCGACGCCGTGCGGTTATCACCCATCACCCAAATATTGCCTTCCGGTACGGTCACCGGACCAAAATACGCGCCGCCGCAAGCATAGGAGCCGGTGGTTTCATCCACGCGGTAGGTGGGCGGGTCCTGAACATAGTCCTGTTCGATGGGCTTGCCATCCACCATGACGGCTGGGTCACCTTCCTGGCAGGACACAGTCTGGCCTCCGGTAGCGATGACTCGCTTAACCAGGGTGTTTTCATCCGGCGGGGTGAGGGAGACATAGCTCAAAGCATCCTGAATGCGGTGAATCACCGGGTTATCCGAGCGCGGGGATTGCCAGTTGGTATCCCAATCCTCGGTGCCCTTGAAGACCACAACATCACCCGGCTCTGGGTTCTTGTCGCCGTAATACGAGACCTTCTCGGTGAAAATGCGGTCATTGTTGCAGCCGGCGCAGCCATGCAAGGTCGGTTCCATCGAACCGGAAGGGATGACGTACTGGCGGCCCACAAAGTTCTGGAACACGCCAACCACCGCGAGTACGCAGACCACGACGATGACGGTCTCCAGGAACCACGGCATCTGCTTCTTTTCTTTCTCCTGCTTCTTCGCAGGCAGTGCAGTGCTTGCCGACGTCCCCCCTACCGCCGCATCCACGTTCTTCTCTGCGCCCTGCTCACCGCTCGCGACGCCATCGGTGAGGTCCTCAGAGACACCTTTAGTCATGTCCTTGTCTTTATCCACGCGCTAAATCCTAGCAATGCGTAACGACATCCTCGGTATGCGGCTCGGCAGGAGCGGCGTTGTAAAGCACAAAGCCCTCCGCCTTTCCCACCAGGAAAGGTGGGAAGCGGAGGGCTGAGCAGAGCAGCTAGAACTAGCGGCGCTCCTTGATGCGGGCCTTCTTGCCGCGCAGGTCGCGCAGGTAGTACAGCTTGGCGCGGCGAACGCGGCCGCGGCGAACTACCTCGATGGAGGCGATGTTCGGGGAGTGAACCGGGAAGGTACGCTCCACGCCGATGCCGAAGGAGACCTTACGGACGGTGAAGGTCTCGCGGATGCCGTCGCCCTGGCGGCGGATGCAGACGCCCTTGAAGAGCTGGGTACGCTCGGTGTTGCCCTCGATAACCTTGACGTTGACGTCGAGGGTGTCACCCGGGCGGAAGGACGGGATATCGTCACGCAGCTGTGCTGCGTCAACCTTGTCAATGAGGTTTGCCATTGAATGTTTTCCTTTTCAGTTTAAGACAGAGGACCCTAGCGCCACCTTCGGTAGCTGACCGGTTCGTGCCTGTTACATAGAACAACGTCATCTTTCCATACCTCACCCCCACCGGCCAAATTGTTCCAAACGCCTGACATGGCTGGGATTTACCCTCTATGGTGGGAAACGCACTGATACCCCACGGGTGCCCGCAGGAAGCGGGCTGAGAGTGGCGCTGACACCGCGCCTGCACCGTTCGAACCTGTCTGGTTAGCACCAGCGAAGGAAGAGAGGAGCAGCCATGACGGCTACCCATAACCCCATCCAGTCCTCCGACTCCGGAGAGATCCACCCCAAGCACTCCTACTCCCCCATCCGGGAGAAGGGCCTCGAGGTGCCTGAGACGGAAATCCAGCTGGATGATTCCCCCACCGGCCCCAACGAGCCTTTCCGCGTGTACCGCACCCGTGGCCCGGAGTGTGAACCTGAGGTGGGCCTGCCGGCACTGCGCGCAGAATGGATTGCCGAGCGCGGCGATGTAGAGGCCTACGAAGGTCGCGCCCGCAACCTGGCAGATGACGGCCGCTCCGCCGAGCGCCGCGGTGCAGCTTCCCAGGAGTGGAAGGGCGAGCGTCGCCAGCCGCTGCGTTCAAAGGAAGGCAAGCGTGTGACACAGATGCACTACGCACGCCAGGGCATCATCACCAAGGAGATGGAGTTCGTGGCCCTGCGCGAGCACTGCGACCCGGAGTTTGTGCGCTCCGAAATCGCGCGCGGCCGCGCCATCCTGCCCAATAATGTGAACCACCCGGAATCGGAGCCGATGATCATCGGACGGAAGTTCCTCACCAAAATAAACGCCAACATCGGCAACTCTGCGGTGACCTCCTCCATCGCTGAGGAAGTGTCCAAGCTGCGCTGGGCCACGCGCTGGGGTGCGGATACCGTCATGGATCTCTCCACGGGTGATGACATCCACACCACGCGCGAATGGATTCTGCGCAACTCACCGGTCCCGATCGGCACCGTGCCCATCTACCATGCCCTGGAAAAGGTTAACGGCGTCGCAGAAGACCTGACGTGGGAAATCTTCCGCGATACCGTCATCGAACAGTGCGAACAAGGCGTGGACTACATGACCATCCATGCCGGCGTGCTGCTGCCCTACGTGCCACTGACCACGAACCGCGTGACGGGCATTGTCTCCCGCGGTGGTTCCATCATGGCGGGCTGGTGCCTGGCACACCACAAGGAGTCCTTCCTCTACGAAAACTTCGATGAGCTCTGCGAGATTTTCGCGCGCTACGACGTCGCTTTCTCCCTCGGCGATGGTCTGCGTCCAGGTTCGCTGGCGGACGCCAACGACACCGCACAATTCGCTGAGCTCAAGACTATCGGCGAGCTCACCCGGCGCGCCTGGGAGTACGACGTTCAGGTCATGGTGGAGGGCCCCGGCCACGTGCCGCTTAACATGATTCAGGAAAACAACGAGCTAGAGCAGGACTGGGCTTCTGATGCTCCCTTCTACACGCTAGGCCCGCTGGTTACCGATATCGCGCCGGGTTATGACCACATCACCTCCGCCATCGGCGCGGCACATATCGCCATGGGTGGCACGGCCATGCTGTGCTACGTCACTCCGAAGGAGCACTTGGGGCTGCCTAACCGCGATGATGTGAAGACCGGCGTTATCACCTATAAGCTCGCGGCCCATGCGGCCGACGTGGCCAAGGGCCACCCGGGTGCACGCGCCTGGGACGATGCGATGAGCAAGGCCCGCTTCGAGTTCCGCTGGCACGACCAGTTTGCGCTCTCCCTCGACCCGGATACCGCACAGGCCTATCACGATGAGACTCTGCCCGCCGAGCCGGCCAAGACCGCACACTTCTGCTCGATGTGCGGCCCGAAGTTCTGTTCCATGCGCATCAGCCAAGACATTCGCGATACGTTCTCCGATTCCCTCGGCATGCCCAGCTTCCCGGGCCAAGGCTCCGTCGATCCGGACGTTATTGCTGCTGCCCGCGCAGGTGAAGAGCGCAAGTCGAAGGAGTTTAAGGCGCAGGGTTCGCAGCTGTACCACGAGGAAGACGGCGTCAATGCCTGATCTTCGCTGCTACTTCGTCACGGGCGCGGGCTCGCATGCGGACGTCGTTCGCATCGCGGCTGCCGCAGCGCGCGGCGGGGCGGGTGTCGTGCAGGTACGTTCTAAGCCGATTTCTGCCCACGACCTCTACCTGTTGGGCCGCGACGTGGCGCGTGCGGTGGCACAGGCCAACCCAGAAACGCGTGTGCTTATCGACGACCGCGTGGACGTCGCCGCTGCCCTGCGCCACGACGGCGAAGCAATCCACGGAGTACACATTGGTCAAGACGATCTGCCCGTAGCCGCCGCCCGCGCACTGTTAGGGCCAGAGGCGATCATTGGGCTAACCACGGGTACTCGCCAGCTGGTCGAGGCGGCCAACGAGGTAGCTCAATATATTGACTACATCGGCTGCGGCCCCTTCCGTTCCACCCCAACGAAGGACTCCGGCCGCCCGCCGCTAGGTCTTGATGCCTATCCAGAGTTGGTGGAACTTTCCCGCGTTCCTCTCGTGGCCATCGGGGATGTCACCGTCAACGACGCAGCAGATCTTGCCGCAACTGGCGTGGCCGGCCTAGCTGTCGTGCGCGGCATCATGCATGCCGACGACCCTGAAGCCTACTGCCGCGAGCTGCTGTCCGGCTTCGATGAAGGTGCGCGATGACTATCGCCTCTGATTCTTCCGTCATCATTGTCGGCGCAGGTGTAGTGGGCCTAGCCACCGCAGTGGAGCTGGCTTCCCGGGGTCACGAGGTCACCGTGCTGGATCCTGCGCCGGCCTCCGGAGCCACGCACTTCGCCGGCGGGATGCTCGCCCCCACTGCAGAGGTGGTGTACCAGCAGGATCCGCTCTTTCCCTTGATGCGAGCCTCCGGCGAGTGGTACCCGGAACTTATCGATCTGGTGGCGTCCCACACGGAGGTACCCACCGGCTACCGTGATGAAGGCACCTTTGTCGTCGCCGCTGACCGGGCGGATGCCCAGCACCTTGTTGAGCTAGCTGACTATCAATCTCTCCACGGCATGGAGGTCGAGCGCATCACCGTGCGCGAGGCCCGCCGCGCCGAACCGCTTCTCTCCCCGCGTCTCGCCGCTGCCGTGAGCATCCCCGGTGATACCCAGGTCTTTCCCCGCCAGTGGGCCGCTTCGCTGCTGAGCGCAGCCCAAGAGCTCGGCGTGCGATTCTTCCGTACGGCGGCACAGTCGATTGATGCCGCTACAGGCATGGTCAGCACTCCCGCTGGCAACTTCCACGCGGATGACGTCGTCCTGGCTGCTGGACTGGGCGCCCGCGACGTCGACTGGGCACGCTCAGCGGGATTTGAACGCTCTCCCCTCCAACTGCGCCCGGTGTATGGCGACATCGTGCGCCTGCGCGTGCCAGAGCACCTACAACCGCTGCTTACCCGGGTCGTCCGCGGCTTCGTGGAGGATCGCCCCATCTACCTCATCCCTCGAGCCGATGGCACCCTCGCCGTCGGCGCAACGACCCGCGAGGATTCCCTGGCCTCCGCACAAGCCGGCGGGGTCTACGCGCTGCTTCGCGACGCCATCCGCATCCTCCCCGCCGTCGAGGAGTGCGAGTTCCTCGAGGCCAGCGCAGGTGCTCGTCCCGGCACGCCGGATGACCTGCCTTATCTTGGCCGCGTCAGCGACCGGCTCGTCATCTCTACCGGCTATTTCCGCCACGGCATCCTGCTCACGGCCCTAGCCGCGCGCTGTACCCGCGAGCTCATCGAAGGAACCGATCCCAGTATCGATCTCACTGCCTGCAATCCCCTGCGACATCTCAAGGAGCCACAATGATCCTCATCCTCAACGGCCAGGCCTATGACACGGCGGCCGATACCGTCGCCCAGCTGCTTAAGGAAAAGGGCATCGCTCCTGACGGCACCGCAGTGGCCGTCGCTGAACAGGTCATTCCCCGCTCACAGTGGGACTCCACCCCACTTAACGAAGGCGCAGCCGTGGAAATCCTCACCGCAGTCCAAGGAGGTTAAATGCTCACCATCGCCGATACCACCTTTTCCTCGCACCTCATCATGGGTACCGGTGGGGCCACGAGCCACGAGGCGCTCGAGCGCGCGCTCGTCGCATCCGGAACCGAGCTGACCACCGTGGCCATGCGGCGCCACGCTGGCACCAGCGGCGGCGAGAGCATCTTTGATCTGCTGCGCCGTCTGAACATCGCGCCATTGCCCAATACCGCCGGTTGCCGCACCGCGCGCGAGGCGGTACTCACCGCCCGCATGGCCCGCGAGGCGCTGGGAACCTCGTGGGTGAAGGTAGAGGTCATCGCCGATGAACACACGCTGCTGCCCGATGTCGTAGAGACCCTCGACGCCACCGAGCTGCTCAGCGCCGAAGGATTTACCGTGCTGGCCTATACCAGCGACGACCCTGTGGCAGCCCAGCGACTTGAGGATGCTGGCGCTGCGGCCGTCATGCCGCTGGGCGCCCCCATCGGCACCGGCCTGGGCATCCTCAACTCGCACAACCTCGAGCTCATCTGCTCGCGCGCCTCGGTGCCCGTGCTTGTCGACGCCGGCATCGGCACCGCCTCCGACGCCACCCTCGCCATGGAACTCGGCTGCTCCGGCGTGCTGCTCGCCAGCGCGGTCAACCGTTGCCAGAACCCGGAAGCCATGGCCACCGCCATGCGCCACGCCGTCGAAGCAGGACGCCTCGCACGCAACGCCGGGCGCATCCCGCAGCGCGAGCACGCCCAGGCTTCCTCCACCTTCGAGGGTCTAGCCAACTGGGCTGACCAGGTCCTGTAGCCCACCACCGCCCCTTGTAGAAGGACTGCCATCATGCTCAGCGAGACCGAACTCGCCCGGACCGCGCGCCAACGCCTCCTGCCGGGCTTCGGCGACGTCGCCCAAGAACGACTCAATTCCGCGCACGTGCTCGTCGTGGGCGCAGGAGGCCTTGGCTGCCCCGCCCTTCAGCAGCTGGCTGCCGCAGGAATTGGCCGCATCACGCTCATTGATTCCGATACCGTCGACATCAGTAACCTGCACAGGCAAGTTCTGTTTGGTGTGGGGGACGTCGGCAAGCCCAAGGCGGAGGTCGCAGCCGCACGCGCCCGTGAACTCGCCCCCGAGCTCACCATCACCGCGCGTAAAGAACGCCTCGATTCCACTAACGTCCTCGAGCTGTGCTCTGCGGCCGACCTCGTCCTCGATGGCTCAGATACCTTCGACACGAAATACCTCGTCGCCGATGCCTGCGAAATTACCTCCACCCCGCTGGCCTGGGGAACCGTGCTGCGCTACGGCGGGCAGGCCGCCCTGTGGCACTCTGGCCCCAATTGCGCTGACGGGCGCGGCGTGGGCCTGCGCGATCTCTTCCCCGCCCCGCCCGCAGGTGAGTCCCTCGAGTGCTCCACAGCTGGGGTTCTCGGGGCCACGACGTCTGTCATTGCCGGACTGATGGCCACCGCAGCCCTCGCCACGCTCGGCGCACTCCCCGAACATCGGGACATGGTCGGGCGCGTGACATCCTACGACGCGCTGCCCGGTGGCTTCCGCTCGCTGCGCGTGGGCGCCGACCCAGACCGCCTCCTCGTCACCGCCTTGCCCGACGAACCGCAACTACCGCCGGAGCTTCGCGACGGCCACGCCGCCCTCCTCGACATCTCTGAGCACCCCACTCTCACTGCGGACGCGGTATCACTGCCATGGCATACCGTCACTGACAACGACTCTGTGCGCCTCGCCCTCTCTTCCTGTGACTCGGACCTGGTGTACGTGGCCTGCCCCTCAGGCGGGCGAAGCGCCGGTTTTGTCTTGCGCTATGCCGACCTCGCTGCCGAAATGGGCATCGAATTGCGCAGCCTCCCCGGCGGGCTCGGCGCGTATCGCTTCTAGGCGCTCGCCGCCACCTTCGGGCGGAAGAGGTGCTCGTCGAGGATGCGAGCGGTACCGTGGTGGCGCGCGCGGAACACCACGCAAGAGGCCACCAGCGCCAACGCGCTCACGATAAACAGAACGGCGATGCCCGCCCAGAAGGTGCCATCGTGGATGCCGTCAGTAGCTCGGGTAAAGGCATTCTTCGCATACGACATCGGGTGGAAAGGATGCAAAATGCTCAGCGGACGTGGAATAGCCGCCACTGGCCACACGCCGCCAAAGACCATGATTCCGAGGGCAAAGGCGCCGACGGAGAAGATAGCTCCAATCTTGCGGCCGAACGTGACCAGGAAGAACTGGTACGTCGCCGCACCGACCGCCGCAATAGCAGCAATAACGAGCAGCATCATCGGCCAGCTGGCTGGGGACCACCCCACCGTGGCTGACATGAACGCCATGAAGCCCAAAACCAGGAAGTTGAGACCTGCCACCACACCGAACGCTGCCAAGACGCCACGAACCGGACTGGATGCGGCCCCATTGCGCCGCCCCAGATAGTACGGCAGCGTCATCGCGAGAAGCAGCATAACGAGGAAGCCAAAGACAAGCACGAAGAGCATCGATGCTCCGCCCGTGATGTTCTTGTGCGTCGGGTCGATCGGGTTGACCACGGTCTGCACCGGATGAACATTGGACGATGTGAAGTTGATAGGCACCGCCATGTTTTGTGCAGAAGTATCTGGCTGGCTGATAGACGGAGCCTTCGCGGCGCCATCGGCTAGCTTGGTGGCTAGTTCGTTGGAGCCTTCCTTGAGCTGGTCCATACCTGCCTTCAACTCTGTGCCACCCGCCGCCAACTGGCTTGTGCCATCTTTGAGTGTGCCTGTGCCCTCATGAAGACGAGAAGCACCATCGTGAAGCTGGACGGCGCCGCTGCTGAGCTCACCCACACCGTTGCGCAGTTCTTGAGTTCCACCGGCTAGGCGGTGGGCGCCGTCGTTGAGCGCCGTCATGCCGCCGAGGTATTCCGAGTTCGGGTCAGAGAGATTGTAATAAAGCTGGCCGGTACCGGCTGACAGCTTCTCTAACTGGGCCACCATATTGCCGCTCGCTGCTGGGTCGAGCTTGGAGACCAAAGAGTACAACTGCTCGGCCTGCTCGGTCATGCCGAGGCTGCGGAGGACGTCGACAAGCTGCAGCAGTGCCGGTGCGACGGCCTGAGCCTGCTTAAGCAGTGGAATAAGCATGCCCGTGAGCTGATTGACACCGCCATCAATCTGGCCCGCGCCATCAGCAAGGCGCCCGGTGCCAGCGAGCAGTTTATCCGAGCCGTCGGCAAGCTGTGCTGCACCATCATCCAATTGTGCAGCGCCAGCACTCAAGCGCCCCACACCATCATTAAGCCGCGTCGTGCCATCCAAAAGCTGACCCGTACCGTTATTGAGCTCAGTCGCACCGGAGTCGAGTTTGGCAATGCCCTCGACCGCGCGGCCACCGCCGTCTTGCAACTTGCCCGCGCCTTCATCCAAGCGCCCTGCGCCTTCCGCTGCCGTTCCCAATCCATCACTGAGCTTGTTGAGTCCCTCAATGACCTGGTCGGCATATTTCTTGGAAATCGCGTTCTCTACGCTGGTCTGTACCTGCGGGATGAGGCTCGACGAAATCACCGAGCCATTCGTGCCGTAATAGTCATTGGTGGCGAAATGGATCTCCGGCTTGACCGGTTTCTCACTAATAATCGTCACGGCCTGCTCGGAGAAGTTCTTCGGGATGGTCACGACCATGAGGTATTTGCCCTTAAGCAGGCCCTCATCCCCGTCGCCCTTGCTGACCTCGGCGAAATTGAGGTACTCCGTTTCCATGAGGCCTTCGACGACCTGATCGCCGTAGTTGGTGTATTTGCCTTGCTTCTCGACGCCCACATCCTCATTCACCACCGCCAAGTCAATATTGCGCATGTACTTGGAGGGATCCCACATGGCCCACATCATGGTGCCGGCCACAACGATGGGTGCGACGAGCAGAAAAACAATCAAAACGCGCGACAGCGTGCTCCTTGGACGCCAGTCCAGTACGCGGTGCCACCCCATCGCTTCGCTACTGACAGCTCCCCTGTCCACATTCGCAGGCGAAGCGCCATTCGCTGCATGCGTACTACTCGTTTCGGTTGCTTGGCTCATGCCCGCCTCCTCATAGTGCTAGTTCAGGTCCGCTTGTAGCCGTCTTCCCAGGCATTTTCACCTAAAGGTCAAACGTGAGCGAGGCCACTATGTCGTTTGTTTCAACAAACATACCACCGGATGAGTTACTAGCGTGAACTTACGGGCATTCGTTGTCTGCATGTCACGCATTCCCCTTCCGGTTGCGGGGTTTCCTGGGGTGTTTTAGGGTTCTGGGTCATGGGGGATT
>NZ_KV810494.1:180625-180998 GCF_001812805.1 Corynebacterium sp. HMSC078H07
ATCTGGCCACGCTGAGCCTTATTGAGTCCTACACCAAGAAGCTGAAAAACCAGCTGCACGCGTGGAACCTGCGCGTAAAGCTCGCCGGCACACCAGCACACAACATCCCTGCTGTGGCGGCCAAACGGCTCAAAGAGCTCAAGCCCAAACGCATCCCTAAGCCTGGGGTGCGCATGACCTACCGTGCAGACGGGCCACACTCGCTAGCAATTACCGATGATCCCATGACCGTTACCGAGATGCGCGGCGTGCTGGAATCCATCAATAGGGACAACCTGCTGGAAGCAGCCAAGCACGTCTTCTTCAAAAAGTCCCACGGCGGTACCAAACCTGCTGTTCTCACCAGCGTGGTGGTGACCTTGGATAAGCTCGA
>NZ_KV810495.1 GCF_001812805.1 Corynebacterium sp. HMSC078H07
ACATTGGCACACTATTGAGTTCTCACACATCATCCGCACGCCACAAGAAAATTAACCAAACGTTAACCTCTCGCAAGCGGCTCGAACAACATTACCCAACAAGCTCAACCAAAGTCAAACCCGCCGAACAAACATTGTTCAAACATCTACCACCAGTTAACCTCACGGCTACCTCGCGGCGACTCGCATAAATATACGCACACCCCCAACAAACAACAAATCCCCAGCACAACTACCACGTTGGACCAGGGAAACGTCGCCAAGCACTGCTCCTTAGTAGAGCTCTTCCTCTTGCGTGCGCTCGATGGTGGCGCCCAAGGCCTGAAGGTTCTCCACGAAGTTCGGGTATCCGCGATCAATGTGGAAGACGTCGTGGACCGTTGTTGTCTCATCCGCGCACAGTGCAGAGAGGACTAAACCTGCACCGGCGCGAATGTCGGAACTCCAGACATGAGTGGAGGACAGCCGTTCTTGACCACGAATGACCACGTGGTGGCCGTCAACCTGCGCGTCGGCACCGAGGCGCAGCATTTCATCGACAAAGCGGAAACGAGACTCGAAGACATTCTCTGTGATGATGGAGGTTCCTTGCGCTACAGAAGAAAGGCCGATGGCTATCGGTTGTAGATCCGTGGGGAAGCCAGGGTACGGCAAGGTCTGGTAGTCCACGGCAGATGGACGGCGGTCCATGCGCACGCGGAATCCGTTGACATAGGCCTCAATCTCGGCGCCGGCAGATTTGAGCTTTTCCAGCGGGAGGTGCAGATGCTTTGGCGCAATGCCCCCAACTGTAATGTCACCCCGCGTCATCACAGCAGCGTAGGCCCAGGTGCCGGCAACAATGCGGTCACCGATAACCTCATGCTCAGTCGGGTACAGCTTTTCCACTCCCCTAATGGTGATGGTGGACGTACCTTCGCCCTCGATATCGGCACCCATCTCCTTGAGCATGAGGCACAGGTCCACGATCTCCGGCTCGCGGGCGGCATTGTGCAACTGAGTTTCGCCCTCCGCAAGAACAGCGGCAGTAAGAATGTTTTCGGTCGCACCCACAGAAGGAAAGTCGAGTTTGATGCTGGCACCGCGCAAGTGCTCCGCTTCAGCCACGACAGCTCCATGCTCAATGCGGGTACTTGCACCGAGCTTCTCGAGACCAGATTGGTGCATATCGAGCGGGCGGGAGCCGATAGCATCGCCGCCGGGGAGCGCCACCTTGGCGTGGCCACACCGCGAGGTCAAGGGGCCAAGCACGCACACCGACGCGCGGAACTGACGCACCGCGTCGAAGTCAGCGTTGGAATGGAGCTCGGCGGGTGTCGTAATGCGCACCGTGTGGCCCTCAATCTCTACCGAGCATCCAAGGCCCTCGAGGACCTTGCGCATCAGGGGGACATCGAGAATCTCAGGACAGTTGGTCAGCGTGGTGGTGCCCTCCGCCAACAAGGCCGCAGCCATAAGCTTCAGCACACTGTTTTTGGCACCGTCCACCTTGACGGTGCCCTGCAGGCGCGCCCCACCGGAGACAATAAATTGGTCTTTCACGCCCACCCAACTTACCTACAATCAGGGCAACGCGCCGATACGACGAGCTGCATTCACCGCTTCATAACGGGTATGAGCACCGAGTTTACGCATCACAGAGCGCAAATAAGACTTCACAGTCTCAGCACCGATTCCCATTTCCTCGGCGGCTTCCACGTTGGTATGGCCGAGTGCCACGCACGACAGAACATCGAGCTCGCGAGCAGACAGCTTGGTGGACTGCTTGACGCGTACCGGAGAGACCATTTGGTCACAGAGCGCCTCTAGCTCCTTGCGCAGGTCCTCATCCGAGACGCGGTTAGCCAGCATGCGCAACTTGGAGTGAGTAGAACGTACCTGTTCCCACTCCGCGCCATTCATCACGTGTCCACGCGCGGCTCCGCCCTTTCCGCCATCAGCGCGGCGAAGAGCCGAATTCACTGCAAGGTCCTGCTCCAGACAACGAGCGGTCATGGTGACTTCCTCAATCACCTTGTCACCCAAACGCACCGGCGAGTGAACGCCGACGTAGAGGACACCGCGGATTTCACGTTGGACAGTGACCGGAACTGCGACGATGGAGTGCAGGCCCTCGTCTTGGATATAGCGGTCATTCTCATGACTAATGGTCGTGGCACGAGTGTAGTCAGAAACACCGACGGCACGGCGCGTGCTCACCACGCGCCCACCAACGCCCACATTGGCGTCAATCACGAGGTTCTGTAGCGCCGGAGTGCGCAGACCTACCCACTGGGTAATCTGCAAACGATTATCCGGCAATAGGGTTCCGTACATAGTGACGGGAATACCCGTAGCAGTCTTCAACGACGACAGCGCTGCGCGTACGGCCTCGTCGTCATCCTTGAGTCGATGCGGCTCCATGAGACTCTCTCTTACTCGGGGGTAACCAGCAGGTGCACCCATATTCCCCGCTGCGAACGGGGGTAGGCGAACACTGTTTGTGAAGTATAACCGGCCGACGGGGGTAATTCTAAATCGCGCCACGCAGCTCACAGTCTGAGAATCCCACATCATATGCCCGAATGCTCTGTTCAGAATTAATATACCACTTTGTCTAGTAGCGGAGTGTAAGGTGTCTGTTGTACGTCAGAACTTATTTCCAAAGGAGTCCACATCGTGGCTGTCTACAACAACATTCTGGAAACCATCGGCGGCACCCCGCTCGTCCGCCTCAACCGCCTTACCGAAGGCCTCGGCGCAGAGGTCCTAGTGAAGGTCGAGTCCTTTAACCCGGCCAACTCCGTGAAGGACCGCATCGCCAAGGCGATTGTCGACGCCGCCGTAGAATCCGGCCAGCTCAAGCCTGGCGGCACCATCGTTGAAGCCACCTCCGGCAACACCGGTATTGGCCTGGCACTCGTCGGTGCCGCACAGGGCTACAAGGTCATCCTGACCATGCCGGAGACCATGTCCAACGAGCGCAAGGTCCTGCTCCGCGCATACGGTGCTGAAATCGTCCTCACCCCGGGCGCTGCTGGTATGAAAGGCGCCGTCGAGAAGGCAAACGAGATTATCGCCGAGACCCCGAACGCTATCCTGGCTTCCCAGTTCGCAAACGAGGCCAACCCGAAGATCCACGAGCAGACCACCGGCCCAGAGATCTGGAATGACGCCGAGGGCAAGGTTGATGCCTTCGTTGCCGGCGTGGGCACGGGCGGCACCGTAACCGGTGTGGGCCGCTACCTGCGTTCCCAGAATGCCGACACCTACCTCGTTGCCGTCGAGCCGTCCGACTCCCCGGTTCTCTCCGAAGGCAAGGCCGGCCCACACAAGATTCAGGGCATTGGCGCCAACTTCGTGCCGGAGGTTCTGGACCGCGAGATCCTCAACGAGGTTCTTACCGCTACCACCGAGGAGTCCGTGTCCACTGCCCGCAAGCTCGCTACCGAGGAAGGCCTGCTGGTCGGTATCTCCTCCGGTGCGAACGTCTCCGCTGCTCTGAAGCTGGCTGCTCGTGACGAATTCAAGGGCAAGACCATCGTGGTCGTTGCTCCAGATTTCGGCGAGCGTTACGTCTCCACCATCCTCTTCGAGGACATCCGCGAGGCCTAAAGCGGTTCTTCTCCTTCTCACTGCGCCCCCTACACGCAGTGAGGGAACCCGCACCCAGCGAATAAAAGCGCCCTATTTTCCTAGGGCGCTTTTTCTTTATAGATAGGATGGTTCGCATGCACATCTTCAAGATGATCCGCGAGGACCTTAACAATGCCCGCGATCACGACCCAGCCGCCCGCGGTGACGTGGAAAATGCTGTGGTCTACTCCGGTCTCCACGCTATTTGGTCACACCGCCTTTCCCACCGCATGTGGAAGCGCGGTTGGCGCGGCCCGGCCCGCATTTTGGCGCAGCTAAACCGCTTCTTTACCGGCGTGGAAATCCACCCCGGCGCCACTATCGGACGCCGCTTCTTCATCGACCACGGCATGGGAATCGTCATCGGTGAGACCGCCGAAATCGGCGACGGTGTCATGCTTTATCACGGTGTCACCCTCGGCGGCCAGGTGCTCACACAAACCAAGCGCCACCCCACTATTGAGGACAACGTGACCATTGGCGCCGGCGCCAAGGTCTTGGGTCCCATCACCATCGGCGAAGGCTCTGCAGTAGGCGCTAACGCCGTGGTGACAAAAGATGTACCCCCGAACCACATCGCTACGGGTATCCCAGCTAAGAACCGTCCTCGTAAGAAGGACGAGCGCATCAAGCTGGTGGACCCGGATTACTACATCTAGAGGGCGCCTTCACGCGTGGTGAGCGGCTGGTAGTCAGGGTTCTTCTCAATGAACCCTGCCACTGCACTGCAGGTAGGGATGACTTGACGGGCTGCCGTCGATTCATCATCTAGTGCTGCTTTGATGAGCGTCTTCGACAGACCTTGTCCTTGGAAGGCATCGTGGATAACGGTGTGGTTGAACTCGCGTGTTGTTGCGGTATCGGCGTACTCGGCGTAGCCCGCCTCTTCCCCATCAACGGTGATCACGAAACGGGATTGATCGGTTTGGTGCGCAACTGAAGTAGTCATAGCGCCCATTAAACCAAAAAGCTGCGTCCAACAACCTAAAACAAAAGAACCCCCTCCATAATGAACTGGAGGGGGTTTGCTCTTGTGGCCAGAGCCAGGATCGAACTGGCGACCCCACACTTTTCAGGCGTGTGCTCTACCGACTGAGCTATCTGGCCAGAAGCCACAAGGGACTTCGGCGACCCTGACGGGACTTGAACCCGCGACCTCCGCCGTGACAGGGCGGCGCGCTAACCAACTGCGCCACAGGGCCATTTTTAATCATCTCTTGTGCGCTGGGCACGAATAAGTACTCTACACAACGCTTCAGAAAGTCACCAAATCACCATGTCAACTCCAGTTTTCAGGCAAGTTTGAACGCCCTCATCGCAGCCTCGTCATCCGCACTAGACCTATAAGTCTCTTCACTCTCAGAACCGTGGTCCGGAAGGGCAAAACAACACGTTGTGTCGTTTAGGCCCAAAGGTTAGAAACCATGACTTAAGGTGGCATAGCAACGAGAAACGCCCCGAAGCTTGTTTCTTTAACAACGCTTCGGGGCGTAACAATGGCCTTTATAAAAATGGCGACTCATGACAATGGCGACCCTGACGGGACTTGAACCCGCGACCTCCGCCGTGACAGGGCGGCGCGCTAACCAACTGCGCCACAGGGCCATACGTATTCTTTTATGTACCAACACAGAGGTGTTGGTACCCCCAACGGGATTCGAACCCGTGCCGCCGCCGTGAAAGGGCGGTGTCCTAGGCCGCTAGACGATGGGGGCCCGTTGCCGTTCAGGCAACTTTGTAAAAATATACTGGAGATATCCCGACTTAACCAAATCGCCTCGGCAGAAAGGTAGAAAACCATGGCTGAACAGCACGATACCTGCTCCTGTCACGAGCCTGGAGTGCACGGCTATAACTCCGATAGCGAACAAAAAGGGAAGTATCTAGCCCGCCTCAAGCGCATCGAGGGGCAGACTCGTGGCATTCATCGCATGATCGATGAGGACCAGTACTGCATTGACATCATCACGCAGATTTCGGCAGTGACTTCAGCGCTGGAAAACGTGTCCCTTGCGCTCCTTGAGGACCATATTGAGCACTGTGTGGCCGGCGCTGCTGCCAAAGACGAGCACGAGGCCGCAGAGAAGCTTGAGGAGGCCATGAGGGCCATTAGGAAGCTCGTCAAGAGCTAACCTCGAGTCAAGAATCCAGCGAGGGACTCAGAAGCCAATAGCACAAAAGAAAAGAGCCGCCCTAAGGCGGCTCTTTTTGTGGGCCCTGCGGGGATCGAACCCGCGACCTGCGGATTAAAAGTCCGTAGCTCTACCAGCTGAGCTAAAGGCCCAACGTTCCTACATTGTAGTAGGTGGGGTTCTGGAAAAGAAAATAGCCCTCACCTAGTTCAGTTTGAAGCGGTGAGGGCCAGTATCCGGCGCTAAAAGCCGTGGGGAGGATGAGCGAACTAGCCGCGCATGTCACCCTTCTCCATGAAGTTCACCTGGAACTCGAAGGCGGTCTTCAAATCGTGCGGGGTGTGCTGGAACTTGTTGGACTTGGCACGCTCGAAGTACTCCTCCAGCAGCGGACGGTAGTCCGGGTGAGCCACTGCAATGACCTTCTCAACGCGCTCCTTCGGAGCTAGGCCGCGAAGGTCAGCAACGCCGTATTCGGTGATGATAACCATGGTGTCGTGCTCCGTGTGGTCGGTGTGGGACACGAACGGCACGATGGCGGA
Source organism: Corynebacterium sp. HMSC078H07 (assembly GCF_001812805.1). Taxonomy (GTDB): domain Bacteria; phylum Actinomycetota; class Actinomycetes; order Mycobacteriales; family Mycobacteriaceae; genus Corynebacterium. Next base: position 6,290 of record NZ_KV810495.1, read on the forward strand.
GATTGCACCATCTTTGGCCACCGACGGGGAGACGAAGGTGGAGATGTAAGCGTTGCGGGTGAAGTCACCGGAGCCGCCGGTACCGTTCATGATGCGGGAGCCAGAGACGTTGGTGGAGTTGATGTTGCCGTAGATATCGGCCTCAATCATGCCATTAGAGGAAATCAGGCCCACGCGGCGGATAACCTCCGGGTGGTTCGATACCTGCTGCGGGCGCAGGATGATGTGCTTGGCGTAGCGCTCTGCCTCAGCATTCATCTTGTCCGCGTACTCCGGGGACAGCGCGAAGGAGGTGGCGGAGGCGACGGTCATCTTGCCGGCGTCGATAAGATCAAGCATGCCGTCCTGGATAACCTCGGTGTAGGCCTGAATGTTCTCGAACTTGGAATCCAGCAGGCCAGCCATCACGGCATTCGGAACGTTACCCACGCCGGACTGCATGATGAACTTGTCGTACTCGAGACGGCCAGCGGCAACCTCACCCTCGAGGAATTCGATGAAGTTCGCGGCAATCTTCTCAGAGACCTCATCCGGAGCCTTGAACGGAGCGTTGCGGTCCGGAGCGTTGGTCTTGACCACGGCCACGACCTTCTCTTCCGGAATCTCAATGAAGGTGGTACCAACGCGGTCAGCCGGCTTGGTGATCGGAATCGGCTGACGGTTCGGCAGCTTCTCAATCTTGTAGATATCGTGCATGCCCTCGAGGTTCTCGGACTGCCACTCGTTGATCTCAATAATGATCTTGTCAGCGGCCTCGATGTACTCGAGGTTGTTGCCCACCGCAGAAGACGGGACGATGTTGCCGTTCTCATCAATACGGACGGCCTCAATAATGGCTACCTGGAAGTCACCATAGAAGCCTTCTTCAACCTGCTGGCCAGAGTGGGAAAGGTGGATGTCCTGGTAGAGGGCGGAGCCGTCGTTAAAACGGTTACGCAGAGCCGGGTCCGAGTTGTACGGGGAGCGGAAGCGGATGGCGTTGGCCTCTGCCAGCACGCCGTCACAGTCCGGAGCGGTGGAGGCGCCGGAGAATACGTCGATCTTAAACTCCTCGCCTGCCTCGTGAGCGGTCTTGGCCTTCTCAGCGATGGCAGTAGGCAGGGCCTTCGGGTAGCCAGCGCCGGTAAAGCCGGAGATACCAACGCGGTCACCATGGTTGACAAACTTTGCAGCCTCGTCGGCGCTCATTACAAGCTTCTCAAACGGTGCGTACGCGATTCTCTCAGACATTAAATCCTCCTTTATGTACGAAAAAGGGCCTAGGTTACGACCCCTTTCACTTAGTTACATACACCACATTAGCGAATGCGTGGAGAGTTTACCGCACTCTTTGCAAAACTGTGCACCCCCTCTCTATCCCCGATCCCCACATACGGCCCGCGCTACCTGTGGCAGCGTACGCTCAATTTGCCACCCCACCCTCTCACCGCGCACAATGAGCGACGTGACTCTTGCAATCGGAAATATTCAGCTCAATTCCCCCGTTGTTCTCGCCCCCATGGCTGGCGTGACCAACGTGGCTTTTCGTGTGCTGTGCCGCGAGCAAGAAATCGAAAAGACCGGCACGGTGTCCGGTCTCTACGTCTGTGAAATGGTGACGGCGCGGGCCCTTGTGGAGCGCAACCCGAAGACCATCCACATGACCACCTTCGATCCGCAGGAAAACCCACGCTCCCTGCAGCTGTACACGGTAGATCCGGAGTACACGTATAAGGCAGCGAAAATGATCGTGGATGAGAACCTGGCAGATCACATCGATATGAACTTTGGATGCCCAGTCCCCAAGGTCACGCGTCGCGGTGGTGGTTCTGCCCTGCCGTATAAGCGCCGCCTCTTTGGCAATATCGTGGCGGCGGCAGTCAAAGCCACCGAAGGAACCGATATTCCAGTCACCGTCAAGATGCGTGTGGGCATCGATGACGAGCACCACACGCACCTCGATGCTGGGCGCATTGCGGTGGAGGAAGGGGCGTCGGCAGTCGCACTTCACGGCCGCACCGCTGCGCAGCGTTATTCCGGTCATGCGGATTGGAATGAGATTGCGCGTCTTAAGGAGCATCTTGCTGACACCGGTATCCCGGTGCTGGGCAATGGCGACATTTTCAAGGCCACTGATGCCCACGCCATGATGGAGCAGACCGGCTGCGATGGTGTCGTGGTTGGCCGCGGCTGTTTGGGCCGCCCTTGGCTCTTTGCCGAGCTATCCGCGCACCTGCGCGGCGAGCCAGTCCCTTCCGAACCCACGCTGGGTGAGGTCACGCGCATTATGACGCGCCATGCGGAGCTCTTGGCTCAGCACGAAGGTGAGCGCCAGGCCAGCCGCGATATTCGCAAGCATATCGGCTGGTACCTGCGCGGCTTCCCCGTCGGTGGAGAAGTCCGTGCGGGTCTCTCCCGCGTAGACTCTCTCGACGATCTGCGTGAATTGCTCGCGCCGTGGGCAGATTCGCCTGCGCTTGCCGACGACGCCGATGGCGCCCGCGGCCGCCAGGGTTCCCCCGCCAAGGTGGTCCTCCCCGAAGGCTGGCTGGATGATCCAGAAGATGCCACGGTGCCCGAGGGCGCGGAGCTGATGCACTCCGGCGGCTAAGTTCTTTCGAGGCAGAGGAACCAGTCCAAGATTTTTATCGTTTGACTGATTCTCAACGCGCGCTAGACCAAAAGATAAAGTAGTCTAGCAGACATGCGCGCAGCCTACCGTGAACAACTGGATAATTTCGCCCATGACCTCATCATTATGAGCGATACCGTCCATAAGCTTATGACCCTCGCCTCTCAGGCGTTGCTGGAGGGTGCCCTCCAGCCGGCCGAGGAGGCCGTCTCGTTGCGTGAAGAACTCGATGAGGTCCGTGAGCGCTGCAAAGACCGCGCTGTGTCCCTTCTGGCCCTTGAGAACCCCATGGCGAAAGACTTGCGCCAAGTGATCTCCTCGATCTATATCGTGGAGGACTACTACCGCATGGGCCGCTTGGCCCAGCACATTGCCACGAGTGCGCGCCGCCGCCACCCGGAGATTGTCGTTCCGGCGGATATCCTTGGCTTCTTCGAAGAGTACGCGCGCCTCGTGCTGGATATGTCCATGGGACTGAAAGATCTCCTTATTACACGTGACCCGGATCTGGCTCTGCGTCTCAAGGAAGATGATGACGCGGTTGATGATATCAACCAGCATCTGTTGCGGATGCTTACCCAGCGCGAGTGGAAGGGCACTGTGCGCCAGGCAGTGGAAACCGCACAGCTTTCCCGCTACTACGAGCGCTTCGCAGACCATTGTTCTTCCGCCGCCGGCCGCATCATTTACCTAGCCACTGGCTTGGACCCGCAGCGCTATATGCACAAACGCGATGAAGAACAGCGCGAGGCCGAGATGGAAGCCCGCATGGCTGAGTTGGAGCGTCAGTTCCACCGCTAAGGCGCACCACCCCACCGCGCGCCCCGCCTGCATGCTGAGTTCGGCTTCCCCTTTAAACAAGTCTGCCCCTCCCAGACCGAAAGGTCTGGGAGGGGCAGACTTGGTAGAGCGACTCTCTACGGTTTAGCCGAAGCGGCCGGAGATGTAGTCCTCGGTCTCCTTCTTGGAAGGATTCTCGAAGATCTTGGTGGTCTCGTCGAACTCCACGAGGTGGCCCGGCTTACCGGTGGCCTCGAGGGAGAAGAAGCCAGTCTTATCGGACACACGAGCTGCCTGCTGCATGTTGTGGGTCACGATAACGATGGTGAAGTTCTCCTTCAGCTCGTGGATGAGGTCCTCCACAGCCAGGGTGGAAATCGGGTCGAGCGCGGAGCACGGCTCGTCCATGAGGAGAACCTCCGGCTCCACGGCAATCGCACGAGCGATGCACAGACGCTGCTGCTGACCACCGGAGAGGCCGCCGCCCGGCTTGTCCAGTCGGTCCTTCACCTCGTCCCAGAGGTTAGCGCCGCGCAGGGACTTCTCAGCAACTTCCTTGAGCTTCTTCTTGTTCTTTTCACCAGACAGCTTCAGGCCAGCGACCACGTTGTCCTCAATGGACATGGTTGGGAACGGGTTTGCCTTCTGGAAGACCATGCCGATGGTGTTACGCACGGACACCGGGTCAACCTTGGGGGCGTAGATGTTCTGGCCGTCCAACAGGATTTCACCCTTGACGGAGGCACCAGGGATGACCTCGTGCATACGGTTCAGGGTGCGCAGAACGGTGGACTTACCGCAGCCGGACGGGCCAATGAACGCGGTAACGGCCTTGGCAGGGATCTGCATGTTGACGTTCTGCACGGCGTGGAAGTCGCCGTAGTAGATGTTCACGTCATTGAGCGCGAGCTTAGACATTAGGGAGTTTCTCCTCTTAAGAATGTATGGCGGAATCGAATGTTACGGCGATCTATTTCTTGACCGAGAACTTCGCGGAGATGATTCGGGCCGCGATGTTGAGGATGGCAATGAGGATAACCAGCGTCAGCGCTGCACCCCAGAGCTTATCCAGGACGGCCGGTTGTGCGCCGGCCTTGTACATATCCAGCATCATCAGCGGCAGCGAGGACTGCGAGCCCTTGAACGCATCCCAGTTGATGATGGAGGAGGAACCAACAAGGACCAGCACCGGAGAAGACTCACCCATCACACGCGCAATTGCGAGCATGATACCGGTAACGATGCCGGACAGAGCGGTCGGCAGGACGATGCGAGCAATGGTCTTCCACTTCGGAACACCCAACGCATAGGAGGCTTCACGCAGGTCCATAGGAACCACGCGGAGCATCTCCTCGGTGTTACGCACCACGATAGGAATCATCAGCAGCACCAAGGAAAGCGCCACGGCGAAGCCGGAGCGGCCAAAGCCGAAGAGCGTAATCCACATAGCGAAGATGAACAGCGCAGCAACGATGGACGGCACACCGGACAGGATGTCCACCATGAAGGTGGTGGTACGGCCGAGCCATCCGCCCTTGGAGTACTCCACCAGGTAGATAGCGGTGAAGATACCAATCGGGATGGAGATGACGGAGGCCAGGATGGTCTGGATGAAGGTACCGATGATGGCGTGAGCAGCACCGCCGCCTTCAGCACTGTTCATGATGCCGCGCTGGGACGCGGTCCACCAATCAGCGTTGAAGATGATGCCGCTGCCACGGGCGAAGAGCTCCCACAGAACCCAGACCAGAGGGACCATGGCAAGAATCATGGCCCCCCACACCACGACGGTGGCAATGGTGTTGGTGGCTTTTCGGGAAGCCGAAATATCAAGGAAGGTAGCGCCTGCGGAGGCAGGCTTGGCGTTAGCAGTAGTAGTCATTGTGTCCTCCTCCCTACTTCTTCTTCACGATGGCGCGGGCAATGGCGTTGACCACGAAGGTCAGCAAGAACAGCATGAGGCCGGCGGCGATGTAAGCACCTGCGCGCATCTGGTTACCGAACTCTGCGGATGCCAGGGCGATGGCCATGGCGAAGGTCGTACCGCCGTCGAAGAGCGAGAAGCGGAAGTCCACCAGCGGGGAGACAACCATGTACAGAGCCATGGTCTCACCCAATGCACGACCGAGACCGAGCATGGAACCAGCGATGTAGCCGGACATACCGAAAGGCAGCACCGTCATGCGGATAACTTCCCAGCGGGTGGCGCCTAGCGCCAAAGCGGACTCAATCTGACCAGGAGGGGTCTGGACGAAGACCTCACGCGCCGTAGCGGCGATAATCGGAAGAATCATCACGGCCAGCACGATGCCACCGGTGAAGAGGTTACGGCCGGTAGCAAACGACGGCGAGTTGTCGAAGACGGTGAAGAGAAAGAACCCACCGGCCCAGGACTCCAGCCACGAGTAGAAACCGGAGAGCGCTGGGCCGAGGACCTGCCAGCCCCACAGACCATAAACAATGGACGGGACCGCGGCGAGCATATCCACGAGGAAGCCCAGCGGCTTAACCATACGTGCAGGTGCGTAATTGGACAGGAAGATGGCAATCGCCAACGCGACCGGCATAGCCAGCAGCAGGGCGAAGACGGAGATGAGCACCGTGGTGCCGAACATGGTCGGGATACCGAACTTCATCGCGGAAGTATCGTTGGTCTCCCAGCGGCCACCGTAGGTAAAGAAGCCCATGATGCCACCGTCGTTAACGCCCAAAGCAGGCACGGCACGCCACAGCAGGAAGCCTGCAATGGCAGCAATCATGACGGTGATCAAAGTAGCCGAAGCAGAAGACAGGAATTCGAAGACTCGGTCGCCTGGCCGCTTAACTCCACTTCCGGAGTCAGCCGTGGCAAGTTCTTCGGATCCGCCGGTATTAAGCCGCTCAGCAGCGGAGACGGAAAGCTCCGTCTGCTCTGGCGCCGTGGTGAGATTATTGTCTGCCATGAGACGTTCTAATCCTTTTCAGCGTTAAGAATGGAAATTGTCATTACATACCTGCGCCCCCAAAGCGCGAATCGAGTGCGGCAGTGGGGGCGAGAGATATTTAGCTTTGTGAAGCTCTAGCGCTTACTGCAGAGCGTCAACAGCAGCCTTCAGCTTGTCCAGGTGTGCACCCTCAACCGGGATGAAGCCCTGAGCAGCGAGCTGGTCATCCTGGTGATCCAGGACGGTGGTGAAGAAGGCCTTGACCAGAGCGGAGGTCTCCTCATCGTAACCAGCGGAGCAAACGATGTTGTAGGTGGTCAGGATGAGCGGGTATGCGCCCTCGTCATCGGAAGAGAACAGAGCGTCGGAGTCAACAACCATGTTGTGCTCGGACTCGGTCTTCTTGAACTCCAGGTTCTCCAGAGCAACGTTGACGGACTCGGTGTTCAGCTCAACCGGGCCGTGGCCGAAGTCGATCTTAGCCTTCTGAACGCCGGCTGCTTCTTTCTGGTCGGCGAAGCCGGCCTCAACGTAAGTGATAGCGCCCTTGATGTTCGCAACCTGGTCAGCAACACCAGCGGAGCCGTTTGCACCCTCACCAACTGCATCCGGGAACTGCTTGCCCTCGCTGTCCCAGTCGCCGGTAGCGGCCTTCAGGAACTTCTGGAAGTTAGCGGAGGTACCGGACTCATCGGAGCGGAAGATGACGGTGATGTCCTCGTCCGGCAGGTCGGTGCCTTCGTTGTCAGCAGCGATTGCCTTATCGTTCCACTTGGTGATGTCACCCTTGAAGATCTTGGCCAGGGTCTTGGTGGAGAGGTTAATCTCGGTGCCCTCGAGGTTGTACGCGATAGCAACCGGACCGATGGTGGTCGGCAGGTGCCATGCCTCGTTGCCGCCACAGCGCTCAGCAGCAGCCTCAACCTCGCCCTCGTCTTCCTTCAGAGCGGAGTCGGAACCAGCGAAGTCAGCCTGGCCGTTGGTGAAAGCCTCAACGCCAGCGCCGGAGCCGGAAGCGTTGTAGGACAGGGAAGCGTTCGGGTGATCCTCAGAGAATGCAGTCTGGAAGTAAGACATTGCATTCTGCTGGGAGGAAGCGCCGTCACCGACGAGCTCGCCGGAGACGTCAGAACCCTCAGAGCCGCCCTCGGAAGAGCCAGAGTCGTTGGATTCAGAGCAGGCGACGAGAGCGGTGGAGGTAGCGGCAACGATGCCGAAGATTGCAGCGGTGCGCTTGAAGTTGCGAATCACGGGAAACCTTTCCGGTGTGGATACAAGAGAATGATTGTCCGAGGAAATCGCCCTCCACCCCATCTACAAGGCGAGCACGATTAACTCACGAAACGTAAAGGTATCCCGAGTGGGTTAACCACACAGGGATCTAGAGGTGAACAATCGGTTAACTTGTACCAAAAGCCCGTGAGACTAGTCACTTGTAGCCCAGACGCAGTGCTCCTCAGCGATGAAAAAACCAAGCCTCTCGTAGGCCTTAACAGCTGGCTCGTTGTCTGCCTCGACATAAAGAATTACCTTCTCAGCGCCTTTGTCCACCACACGCTGCAGCCCAGCGCTCAGAAGCGGACCACCCAGCCGGCGTCCACGGAATGCTTCCGCCAATCCCACCACGTAGACCTCACCGAATGCAGGATCCTCTTCGGTATGCCATTTAAGCCAGTGGAATCCCGCCATCGTGGCATCAGCGCTATCATCGGCACTTCCGGCATCGGTACCTCCGATGCCGTCCCACAGGAAAAGCACATCAGCCGGGTCAAACCACTCGGCCTCCATGCCGCGATGTAGGCGCTCGATGTCCCAGCCGCCCTGCTCCGGATGCCAAGAAAAAGCCTCATTGTTTACGCGCACCCACTCTTCTTCCACGCGTGCACGGTCGAAGCGCTCGACTGACTCGGCATAGGACAGGATGTCCAGCTCTTCCTCCAGCGAGGGGAGCCCGGCAGCGTCACGCAGCGCGTCGCCGTCAATAGCCATGACGAGTAGGCGTCTGACGACGTCCATCCCATTCTTCTTCGCCAGTGCTTGTGCGGCGGGGAAATTGCCGTGGGCCCACAGGTGTGGGTGGGCCGGGAGGACGTCGTAAAGCGCCTGTCCCACCCCTGCTCGCCGATGGTCGGGAGAAACGACGAGCTCTACCTGGTCGCCATCACGTGCGGCCACGCCCACGATGTCCTCACCGACCCTGGCCAGCAGGTGCTCATGGCCCAGGCGGGCATCGCGCAAACCAAGGAGGAACTGCTCCGAAAGCGGGTCGATACCATCGTGGGCAGCGGCGTTCTGTGCAAGCCGCGCCACCTGCTCCGCGAGGTCGGGACGCTGCGGCAAGGTACGGGTTTCAATATTCATGGTTCCCAGCCTACGTGCGGTAGAAATAGAGGGGTGACCGTCATCCATCTCAGCCGCACCGTCGTGCGCCTCGCCGTCGTGGCAGGCGTGGTGTTGACTACGTGGCTGGCGGATTCTGCAGTGGCCATGCATGCGGAACACACCGTGGCCCAAAAAGCTAAGGCTAGCTCGCAGTTGGAGAATACCCCGGACGTCTTCATTGGTGGTGTGCCTTTTACCGCCGCGGCGCTCACCAAAGAGATCCCCTACATCGAGGTCAACTCCTCCGACGTCGAGGTACCCAAGCTGGGCATGGTGAATGCCTCGACGACCCTGCGTGATATCACCATTCGCCCCGAGCAGCTCTTTAACGGCGATCTTGAGGGCTCACCCGTCTCGACGTACACACGTAGCATCAGTCTCGATGGCGTCGCGCTCGGCCGCTTGCTGGGAATTACGGACTTGTCCATTGCCAATCCGGATGACATGTCCCCTACCGGTGGTCTGTCCGCCGAAGCGGAGCTGACCGGCACGCTTCCAGGAGATACCAGCAAATCGACCGCTACCGTCACGCTGCGGCTCGTGGGCCCAGAGTTCCGTATGAGCGTCTACGGCACGGACGATGAACGCCTCCAGAAGGCCTTCAGCTTGGTGCTGGACACACGCGAACTGCCGCTGCCTTCGCAAGCCACCTCGGTAAAACTGCACGGCGGTTCCATTTCCTTCGAGGTACAGCGCCGCAACATCACGCTCAAAACCACACAGCTCTCACCTCTGGAAATCGACGGTTCGGAGGAAAAGGCCGTAGAAGACGCAGCACAAAAGGCCCAGGACACTGCCAACGAGGTGGGTAGCGCGCCGACGACGCCTCCCAGCTGGCGTCAGAACTAGCTGGCGGACGCTCGCCCCACAGGACGGGCATCTCAGTCGTTTACTTGATGCGGATAAAGTCGCGCAGCACTTCCCGGATTGTGCGCTGGGACGCCGGGCGCGGATCAATCGGCGCGAAGACCTCGAGTGCATTCGGCACCGACTCGATATGGATCGTGGTGAAGGTACCGTCCGATTCGCCATCGGCCTGGAAGCGGTGCGGTTTGGGGCATTCCAAATCCACTTCAGCGGCATCCTCAAAATGCAAGGTACGAGCATCCGTTACCTTGTTAAGCCAGTGACGGCGATCCACACCAAAGAGGTGAAGGACGCCCACCAAACCATCAATCCCGTGCAGGTCGGAAACTCCAAACAACCCGAGCCCCTGGTCAAAGGAGTTACGCGGATTGGTCACCACGGGAAGCGGGCCCAGGAAGGTCCACGGGTTGGTATTGGAGGTGAACATGAGCGGCACATTATCCGCCTTGAAGGTGTCCCCAGAGCGCGAGACTGCACGTACATTGATGCGCGGCGGGCGGATACGGGCGCGCTGGTAGGCCTGAAACGACACCGCCAGATAGCGCAGCGGGGTAGCAGAAAAGCCCTTCTCACGAGCTCGGTCCACACGCGCCAACACGTCAGCATCCAAACCGAAACCAGCGTTGACCGCGAACCAACGGTCATTCCACGTGCCCAGGAACACCTCACGGCGGATATCACGGTTCAGCATGCGCGCCAACACGTGCGCGGCCTCAATCGGGGTATTGGGGAACCCGAGAGCGCGGACAAAAACGTTAGCGGAACCAGTCGGAATAACCGCTAGTGCTGGGATATCTTGCGGGGACGGACGTGACTCAGCGTCGACCGGACCGAGGAGGCCGTTGACAATCTCATTGACCGTGCCATCGCCACCAAAGGCCAAGATGACGTCATAGTCTTCTCGCGTCATACCGCGAACCATTTCTTCCGCATGACCTGGGTAATGAGTAAATTGCGTCAGCAGGCGCAGTCCCTCCACGCCACGAATGATGGGCAACACCTCTCGGAAGAGAGCCGCATTCTGGCTGGTGGAATTCGGATTAGAAATGAGCAACACGCGCATGCCACACCAGAGTACTGGAGCCTAGTGGTTTCTGTACCGCCGGCACGACTACGCTGGGGCAGCATGAGCGAACAAAACAATGAACACAACGAGTCCCAGGACCGCCGGGACGCGCACCCGGAAAACACCAAGATTGATGGCAACGAGGCCGTCAACCAGGCCGCCGAAGCCTGGAAGGATGCCGCCTCCCGCAATATCCCCACCGTGGACGTGGCTGAGAACCCGCTTCCGGATGAAACCGCTAACCTTCGCCAAGGCCCGTCGCTGCACGATGGCCTTCTAGGCCTGCTCCCCCTCGTCGGCGTATGGCAGGGCGAGGGCCAGGCCCACAGCACTGATGGCGAGCAGTACGCTTTTGGCCAGCAGCTCATTATTGCGCACGACGGTGAGAACTACCTGACGTACACCTCCCGAACCTGGAAGATCGACACCGAGGGCAACCCGACTGGCCCCGACGTCCGCGAGTCCGGTTTCTGGCGCATCTCCCTCAAGGACGAGATCGAGATGACCTATACCTCTTCTAATGGCATCAACGAGATCTTCTACGGTTCGCTGTTTAATGAGCGCGCCTGGCAGCTTGAATCTGCCTCGACCATGGTGACTGAAACCGGACCGACCAACCTCGGCCCAGGCAAGCGCATGTACGGTCTCATGCCGAATAACAACCTTGGTTGGGTCGACGAGCGCCTCGTCGATGGCGAGATGCGCCCCTTCATGTCTGCCGAGCTCACACGCGTCGCGGGCTAATAAGCCAACCACACGTCAAGGAACTCCGAGGGAAAGGTAGTTAGCGGGCCAGTGAGGCGTCGATAAGCCCGCGAATCTCCTCCGCATTCCCCGGCGCCTTGAGTTTCACATCATCAAGACGGGTGACGCGTACCGCCGTGCGCACGGAGGAGACCAGCCATACTGAATCCGCGCCCTGCAGGTCTTCTACGGTGAGTTCCTTGGACTTGCACCGAAAACCTTGTTCCGTGGCGTACTCAAAGAGCGCCGCCTGCGTCGTGCCGGGCAGGATTCCTGTGCCCGCTGGTGTGCGCATTTTCGAGCCTTTGACGGCCACGACTGTCGACGTCGCCCCTTCCAACACCGACCCGGTGTGTGGGTCGGTGAAAATGACGTCATCGAATCCGCGCTCACGCGCGAGCCGCAGCGTGGCCATGGTCGCCGCATAATTGAGAGTTTTCGCCGGCAGCTCCTCCGCCACCTGCCACAGACGCGGCGTGCTCATCACCTTCACACCCGTATCGCGTTGCTTGAGCACATCCTCCGGAATGTCCTGAACCACAACCCATGCCGAGGGCACGCCTGTCGACGCCCTACCGCGCGTATACGTCCACGTGCACTTGGCTTCCGGCAGAGCGTGGTCACTAGCTTCGGTCCCGCAAAAATCCGCAATGGCTAACTGCGTTGCCTCGTCCCACTTGTGCATGGGTGGTTCTGGTAGGTCAAGCGCCCGGGCGGACTGGGCGAAACGCTCAGCATGGCGCTGGAAATTTGCCGCCTTGCCGTCGCGGACGAGGAGGGATTCAAAGATGCCATCGCCGCGAGTGACCGCAGCATCATCCCAGTGCACCAGGGGCAGGCTCGGCATGTGCCGCCGCACCGATCCTCCAAAAGGTTCGACAACGTAGATGACCGGCTCTTTTCTGGGCTGAAGGCTCATAAACTCGATTATGCCCTACCATCGAAAGACGTGAGTTACTCTTCGCCGCTTCTTTCCCGGCCCGGAGCTGCTGAGCTGCAGGGCGCCACGCTTGTCGACGTCTCCGGGGTCCCCTGGCACTACGGCAACCCCTTGGTGGAGCAGCGCGCCGTGGAGACCGGATCCGCGATTATTGATCGCTCCCACCGCCGTGTCATCGCAGTCTCCGGACCGGATGCCCGGGCTTTTCTCCATAATTTGTTGAGTCAAAAGCTCGATGACGTTGAGGCGGGTTTCGCCGCCGGTGCCGCGGACCTCGACATGCAAGGTCACGTGCTGCACCACATGGATCTGGTCTTTACGGGAGAAACCTTCTTCCTCGATGTCCCTGCTGCGCAATTCGACTCGCTCAAGGATTTCCTCTCGAAGATGGTCTTTTGGTCCGAGGTCACCGTGGACGAGGCTGACCTCGCCGTCATCTCCGTATTAGGTGCTCCCCTGCCGACGCCAGCTGCCACCGTGGTTGAGCGCTCCGTTTTCTGGCCTGGGTGCCCGCGCCAGGATATCCTCGTCCCGCGCGCTGACCTCGCCGCCGCCGTGACCGAGCTGGAATCCCATGGCGGCAGCGTGGCAGGTCTGATGACCTTTACCGCTGAACGAGTCAAAGCCCGCGAACCCGAACTCGCTGCTGACCTCGACGGCAAAACCATCCCCCACGAGGTTCCGCACTGGATCCGCCGCAGCGATGACCGCCCTGCCTTCGTCCACTTGGACAAGGGCTGTTACCGCGGCCAAGAGACGGTGGCCCGAGTGGAGAACCTCGGCCGTTCGCCGCGCCTGCTCGTCCTGCTCTACCTCGACGGCTCCGCCCCTGAAGCCCCCGAACCAGGCGCCGACATCACTCTTGGCGGACGCCGGGTAGGACGCCTAGGCACCGTAGTGGACGATTGCGACTTTGGCCCTATCGGGCTGGGCTTGGTCAAGCGCAGTGCTCTAAACCAGGGTGACCTTTCTATTGGTCCAGTTGCCGCGTCCGTCGAACCAGATTCCATCCCCCAGGATGAAGGCCCGAAGGCAGGACGTGCTGCCGTCGACCGACTGCGCGGCCGGTAGTGGCGCATCGCACATGCCCCCACCGCCACGGGGTATAACACTTTTTTGGCCCGCCGCTGGGGGTAGTTCGGAATTTTTTCGTCACACACGCTATGGTGTCTTACAGGAACATACACATATCTGACTAAGACGATGGGGCGGCCAAGAATCCCTGGACCGCCCTACACACCTCAAGGGGGTCATGCACATGGGACGCGGACGCGCAAAGGCAAAGCAGACCAAAGTTGCACGCCAGCTGAAGTACAATTCGCCCGAAATGGATCTGGACTCTCTCCAGCGCGAGCTCGCTTCGCAGCATTCCAGCAACGACGAAGATGACCAGTACTCGGACTACGCCGAGGATGACTGGGACTCGGACGAGTGGGATCAGGACGATTCCGACGAGCGCTAAGCTCAATTCTCAGCACGTACGCGAAAGGCCGGCGGCCCCCATTCCCCCTCTGGGATGAGGCCTCCGGCCTTCTTCGTCTCTGCTATCCCCAAGAGGATTTCCACCCTTGGTGGGCCCATTAATGTTGGCCCCACCAAGGTTTAGGTTTTAGAAACCTGGGTGCTCGCCCGTCATTACCACGCGCGGCTCACCATCCTGGGCGGCGCGTACGGCGCCCAATTCCCAGGCTTCAACGTGGCGGGCGGTCATCATTGCCAGAGCGCGCTCGCGGTCTTCTGGGGCGACGACGGCAATCATGCCTACACCCATGTTGAAGGTCTTTTCCATCTCTTCGCGGGAGACCTTGCCCACGGAGGAAATGGTCTTGAAAATCTGACCCGGAGTCCACGTCGAACGGCTCACTTCAGCGGTCAGGCCCTCCGGGATAACGCGCTCTAGGTTTCCGGCGAGGCCACCTCCGGTGACGTGGCAGAAGGTAGACACTGCGCACTCGGAGGTCAGCGCCAGGCAATCCTTGGCGTAAATGCGGGTCGGCTCTAGCAGCTCCTCACCGAGGGTGCGACCGAGGTCCTCCATGTAGCCGTCGAGCGGCAGGCCCGCCTGCTCCAGCAGGACGTAGCGCGCCAGCGAGTAGCCGTTGGAGTGCAGGCCAGAGGACTTCATGGCAATGAGCACGTCGCCATCGCTGACCTTGTCGGGTCCCAGCAGCTCATCGGCTTCCACCACGCCCACGGCAGTCGCGGAAACGTCGTACTCCTCCTTGCCCATGACACCTGGGTGCTCAGCGGTCTCACCGCCGAGCAGTGCCGCACCGGCTTGGACGCAGCCTTCGGCAATACCCTTGACAATCTCTGCGACCTTTTCCGGCACAACCTCACCGACGGCGATGTAGTCCTGCAGGAACAGCGGCTCCGCGCCGCACACCACAAGGTCGTCGACACACATGGCTACCAAGTCGATGCCGATAGTGTCGTGCTTGTCCATAGCCTGGGCCACAGCGAGTTTGGTGCCCACGCCATCAGAACCAGCAGCGAGTACCGGCTCCTTGTACTCACCTAGCTTGAACAGCCCGGCAAAGCCTCCGAGTCCACCCATGACCTCCGGGCGGGAAGCGCGTTTCGCGTGCGGGGTAATCAGCTCTACGGCGCGGTCACCTTCCTCGATGTTGACGCCAGCGGCTGCATACGTGTTGTCGCTCATGAGTGAACTAGTCCTTACTCGTTAGTCGTGGTCGAGCCCTGCAAGGTGCGCACGGCCTCAGCGTTAGGGTTACCGGCGGGAAGGCCGAGCGGGTACTTGCCATCGAAGCAGGCGCAGCACAATTCATTGCGCGGCTGCTCAGTGGCGGCCACCATCTCATCGATGGAGACAAAGCCCAAGGAGTCTGCACCAATGGCGGTGCAAATGGTCTGGGCAACTTCCTCTGGGTCATCGGAGGGGTTGGCGTTGGCAATAAGCTCGCCTGGGGAGGCGAAGTCGATGCCGTAGAAGCACGGCCATTTCACCGGCGGCGAGGCAATACGAACATGCACCTCGGCCGCGCCGGCCCCACGCAGCATGCGGATGAGCGCGCGCTGAGTGTTGCCACGCACGATGGAATCATCCACCACCACGATGGATTTGCCGTCAATGACCTCCCGCAGCGGGTTGAGCTTGAGGCGAATACCCATCTGGCGCTGGGACTGCGTGGGCTGAATGAAGGTGCGCCCGACGTAGGAGTTCTTCACCAGGCCATGCGCGAAGGTCAGACCGGATTCGCGGGCATATCCCACGGCGGCAGGGTTTCCGGATTCCGGCACGGGGATGACCATGTCCGCGTCAGGCGCGGGGTACTGCCGCGCTAGACGACGCCCAATTTCCACCCTCGTCGCGTTGACCGAACGGCCCCTGATGTTCGTGTCCGGGCGCGCCAAGTACACATACTCGAAGACGCAGCCATGACGCTTAGATTCTGCGAAGCGCTCAGAGCGAATGCCCGTCTCATCGATGGCAATGAGCTCACCGGGTTCAATCTCACGAATGAACTGCGCGCCCACAATGTCGAGGGCGCAGGTCTCGCTGGCCACAACCCAGCCCGTGTTCAGCCTGCCCAGCGCGAGCGGGCGCACGCCATGCGGGTCACGCGCAGCATACAGAGTGTGCCCGTCAGTGAAGGTGAGGCAGAAGGCACCTTTGACGTCGGGAAGCAGCTGCAGGGCCGAGTCGAAGACGGAGGTACCGTCCGAGACACCGGCGGCAAGCAGCATGGACAAGCACATGGAGTCCGAGACGGACTCTTCCTGCGGTTTGATGAGCCCACGTTCCACGGCTTCCGCACGCAGCTCCAGATAGTTCACCAGGTTGCCATTGTGACCCAAGGCGATGTCGACGCCACTGGGCGAGGTTCCGAACATCGGCTGCACATTGGACCACTCCTTGCCGCCGGCGGTGGAGTAGCGCGTGTGGCCGACCGCCACGTTGCCGTGCAGGGACGTCAGAATGGATTCATCGAAGACGTTGGACACGAGGCCCATGTCTTTAAAGACCACGATGCGGTCATCATCGCCCACCGCAATGCCCGCAGCTTCCTGGCCGCGATGTTGGAGGGCAAAGAGACCGAAGTACGTCAGCTTTGACACCTCTTCCCCCGGTGCCCAGACGCCGAAAACGCCACATTCTTCACGGGGCTCTGGATCTTGGGCAGGATCCTCCGATAGCGGTTTAATCTTGTTCTGGACGTGTTCAGCTACCACGGCGCCAATCCTAGTCGTTTCGGTCGGTGAAAACTAACGGAATGATGGGCAGCCACTCCGCGATCTCGTGCGCGCGGGACCCAGAGGCATCCAGACGCGGGCTGGCTACTGCTTGCTCCCAGGACAACAGGCCGGTGGCCAGCTGCAACCAGGTAAGCGGATCCATCTCCACCACATTCGGAGGGGTACCTCGGGTATGGCGCGGGCCCTCGATGCACTGAACTGCCACGAATGGGGGGACTCGCAGCTCGACCGAATGGCCCGGCGCATCCGCCTCGAGCATGCGCGCGGTGGTGCGGGTGGCCTGCGCGAGTGCGGTGCGACCTGGTTTTTCTATCTCTTCAGGGTTGCGAATCCAGTCCGCGACGGCCTCCACGGCGGCGCGGGTGGTGGCGGCATCAACGGCCTTCTTCATAGGTAAACCACGCTCCCTGCTAGTTTGTTATCCATGTCACCAACTCTGTCGGAAGAAAAAAAACCGGTCCAAACCGGGAAGTCCCCCTCCATCACACTGCGTTTCATGGCCGCGCCCACCGATCTCACGATTGCTGGCGCCCAGGGCATTGGCGGTGGCCGCGTCCTGGAGTGGATCGATAAGGCGGCCTATGCGTGTGCAGTGCAGTGGTCGGGAACCTACTGTGTGACAGCCTACGTGGGCCACATCCATTTCACACGCCCCATCCCTTCGGGCCACCTCGTGGAGGTGCGCTCCCGCATCGCCATGACTGGCCGTTCCTCGATGCACATTGTCAACGAGGTGCTCTCTGCTGACCCACGCGACGGTATTTTTACCCGCGCCTGTGACTGCCTCGTCATTTTCGTGGCCAAAGACACGGAGACTGGAAAGTCTGTCCCGGTACCGCCACTGCAGCCGGAAACCACGGAGCATCAGCGCGTGTGGGAAGCTGCTCAGTCTCGTATTGAGCTGCGTCATGCCATCGAGGAAGAGATGGAAAAGCAGACGTATGACGGCCCCTCGGATGCGCCACGCATGATCAACCGATTCTTGGCCAAGCCTACCGACGTCAACTGGGGCGGAAACGTCCACGGCGGCACCGCGATGGAGTGGATCGATGAGGCAGGTTCTGCCTGCACGATGGAGTGGTCTGGCGAGCACACCGTGGCCGTCTATGCCGGCGGCATCCGCTTCTATCGCCCGATTCACATCGGTGACCTTATTGAGGTCGATGCCCGCATGATGCGTACCGACGCGCGCTCCATGCAGATGTCAGTTCACGTGCGCTCCGGCAACCCTCGCGGCGGCCGTGAGCAGCTACAGACTGCCATTCACGCGACGGTGTCGTACATGGCCATGGATGCCGACTGGCAGCCGCTGGCCGCCCGCCAGTTCACTCCTCGTACCGAAGAGGATAAGCGCCTCTGGGAGCACGCCGGCATCCTGCGCGGGCTGCGCGGCAAGTACTCCCCGAAACCCTTGGTGGTGGCGCCGAAGCACCAGCACGTGGATTAAGAGAGGGGCTCCACGCGGGCTGCGACATGCAGCTTGCTGGGGTCCTTGGCCTTGCGCAGCGTGAGGTCGCGCGCGCCAGCTCCCCGCGCGTCGTCGGCACCAGCAGGTGCCACGTATACACCGGTCGTCGCGGGAAGGATAACCGGCTTGTAGAAGTCAGCCGTGATGCGGGTACCACCGGTCAGCATGCCTTCCATTACAGACAGCATCCGCGCGTGGGTGTACATGCCGTGCGCAATCGTGGCGGGGAAGCCAAAGAGCTTCGCACCAACCTTAGAGACGTGGATGGGGTTCTTGTCACCAGAAGCTTCCGCGTAGACGCGGGTGCTCTCGGAGCTAAAGCGCAGCGTCGCGGTGGAGGTGCCCACCTCATCACCGGGGAAGTCGAGGAAGCGCTCCGCCTCCGAGCGGGCTGTGACCTCCTGCGGGGTATCCTTGGTAAACTTCGCGCCCTGACCTAAGAAGGCGGAGGTCTGGCGCCAGATTTCTTCGCCAGCCACACTGTAGGTGGTCACCATATCGATGACGAGGCCCTTGCGGTGCGGGCGAAGATTCTCAGCATGGACTGTGATGTCGAAAGCCTCATCCACGCGCAGTGGGCGCGTCTGCTCAATGCGGTTGGACAGGTGAACTACGCCCAATGCCGGGAAGGGGAAGTCCTTGGCGGCCATGACCTTGATGGCCAGCGGGAAAGCCAGCGCATAGGGATAGGTAGCGGGCACTTCGTTGCTCAGGCGCAGGCCGGTGGCCTGGCAGTAGCGCGCTAAGTGTTCCGTGTCCACGCGAACGCTGTCAACGCGGAAGGCCGTGCGGGGGTCAGCGACCGTGCGCTTGCCTGCACCGATGCCGGGTACCGGAACTGCGCCGACCATGAGCGTGCGGTAGAGGGCGGATAGATCGGGAATCTCAGTCAGGGTGGTGTAGTTCATTTAGGCTCCCATGAGGTTCTGGCCGCAGACGCGGACGGTGTTGCCGGTCACTGCCGCAGACGCAGGGGCGGCGAAGAAAGCGACAGTTTCAGCGACGTCGATAGGCTGGCCGCCCTGCTGCAGGGAGTTGAGGCGGCGGCCAATCTCGCGCGGTCCGGTCGGCATCGCTGCGGTCATGGCTGTCTCAATAAAGCCCGGTGCCACGGCGTTGATGGTGGAGCCGTTCTCCGCGAGGACGGGGCGCAGGGCGTCGACCAGCCCGATGATTCCGGCCTTGGTGGTGGCGTAGTTCGTCTGCCCACGGTTGCCGGAAATACCGGCCATGGAGGACACGCCAACCACGGCCGCGCCCGGCGCGAGGGAGCCAGACTCGAGGAGATTTTCGGTGATACGCACTGGGGCGAGGAGGTTAACAGCGAGGACAGCATCCCACTGGCCCTCATTCATGTTGGCCATAAGCTTGTCGCGGGTAATTCCGGCGTTGTGAACGATGACGTCGATGGCGCGTCCGTGGCGCTCCTGAGCATGCTGCGCAATCTTGTCGGCTGCCTGCGGATCGGTGACGTCGAGCGGCAGCGCCGTGCCCTTGACCTGGTTGGCCGTCTTGGCCAAGTGCTCGCTTGCTTGTGGAACGTCGATGCAGATGACATCTGCATCATCGCGGGCAAGCACCTCAGCAATGGTGGCGCCAATACCGCGGGCGGCGCCGGTAACGACGGCGAGACGGCCATCAAGCGGCTTCTCCCAGTTCTGTGCGCCCGGCACCTCAGCGCCCTGTGCGCTGACGCGGACGACCTGACCGTCGACGAATGCTGACTTGCCCGACAGGAAGAAGCGGAGGGTGGACTCCACCTCTGCGATGGCTGCTGGGTCGGCCCACACCAGGTTCACGGTGCCACCTTTTCGCATTTCCTTCGCAAGGGAGCGAGTAAACCCTTCGAGGGCGCGGGCGGCAATGCGGGCGTCGATAGTATCGGCTGCCTCGGGGGTGGTGCCGACCACGACGATGCGCGCGCACGGCAGGAGGTTGCGCATCTGCGGGTTGAAAAAGTCATAGAGCTCACGGAGCTGCTCTGGGGCCTCAATTCCAGTGGCATCGAAGACCAGCGCCGCACGCTTGGCTTCCGCAGATGCATCGATGACCTGGTAGTCCACGGCCAGCTGGGAGCGGAGGAACTCGGCAATACGGCCTTGCCCACCCAAGACGATCGGGCCTTCGAGGGCAGGTTCACCGGCCTTGTGGCGGCGAAGGGGGTAGCCCTGCGGCACACCCGCTTTGGCGGCCAATGGGGAGTTGATGAGCTTCTCAGCAATAGTGACGTGCGACATAGGGTGGCGCGATCCTTTCTTAAATCTTCACAACCTTGCGAGCTTTGTTGACTTGGTTGCAAGGTTAGTTAATTGAGTGATAGAACTAACACTATCACTTAAGTTGTGATGCGCACTTCCTTGAGGGGTCTCCACCCCTCTCACCGCGATGACTCGCACAAACCACCCCGCGAAGGAGCATTAGATGACCACCCCTCAGCACCGCGTCGCCATCCTGGGCGGCAACCGCATCCCGTTTGCCCGCTCAAATAAGCAGTACGCCCACGCATCCAACCAGGACATGCTCACCAGCGCCCTCGACGGCCTGGTGGCACGCTACGGGCTTCACGACGAACGCCTGGGCCTCGTCGCTGCCGGCGCCGTGCTCAAGCACTCCCGTGATTTCAACCTCACCCGCGAGGTTGTCCTCGGTTCCGCCCTGGATTCCACCACACCGGCTATCGACGTCCAGCAAGCCTGCTGCACCTCGCTGGCCGCCGCCATCCACGTCGGCGATGCCATCGCCCAGGGGCGTATTTCCGCTGGTATCGCCGGTGGTACGGATACCACGTCAGATGCCCCGCTGGCGGTCAATGACAACCTGCGCCGCACCTTGCTCAACCTCACCCGCGCCAAGTCCACCGCACAGCGCGCCCAGCTCATCGGCTCCATCCGCCCCTCCCAGCTGGCCCCAGAGCAGCCGCAGAACGGCGAGCCACGAACCGGCCTGTCCATGGGTGACCACGCCGCCATCACCGCCCGTGAAATGCACGTGACCCGCGAAGCACAGGACGAGCTCGCACTGGCCTCTCACCAGAACCTCCACAAGGCCTGGGAAGAAGGCTTCTTTACTGACCTGACCACCGGCTTCCTCGGCGTCAATCGCGATACCAACCTGCGTCCGGATTCTTCACTGGAATCGCTGGCCAAGCTGAAGCCGGTCTTCGGCAAGCGCGACGCTGAGCAGCACGGCGCCCAGGCCACCATGACGGCTGGTAATTCCACACCGCTGACGGACGGTGCCTCGGTCGCCCTCTTGGGCTCCGAGGAGTGGGCAGCCGCGCACAACATTGAACCGCGTGCCTTCCTCGTGGATTCCGAAACCGCTGCCGTCGACTTCGTCCACGGTCCGGATGGCCTGCTCATGGCCCCTACTTATGCCGTCCCGCGCCTACTGGAGCGCAACAACCTCTCCCTGCAGGATTTCGACTTCTACGAGATCCACGAAGCCTTCGCCTCCCAGGTTCTGGCCACCCTGTCTGCATGGGAAGACGAGACCTACTGCCGCGAGCGCCTCGGCCTGCAGTCCGCCTTGGGCCCTATTGACCGCGCCAAGCTCAACGTCAAGGGCTCCTCACTCGCCGCCGGCCACCCGTTCGCCGCAACCGGAACCCGCATTCTTGCAACGACTGCAAAGATTCTCGAAGAGAACGGCGGCGGCCGCGCCCTCATCTCCATTTGCGCCGCCGGCGGCCAAGGCGTCGCAGCCATCGTCGAGCGCTAAAGAATTTATTCAGAAAGGAAATCCCATCATGCCTTTGACCAAGTCCTCCGATAAGAAGTCCACCGTCGACCTCAACAAGAACGCCTCGAACGACGCCCCCAAGGCCGAGGCCCGCAGCCCCCACCGCCTGCCCACCACGCCAAAACCATCCGTAGCTACGGAGCTGGGCGCGCTTCTCGACGGCCCCCACGCCGCCTTCCGCGACGATCTGCGCACCTTCCTCAATGACCCAGAGCTCTTCCCGAAGTCCCACCTGCCCATGGCAGAGCAGCGCGAGCACACCTTTAACAATCTGGCCAAGGTGCGCGACTTCGGCGGCTTCACTCATGGCCTGCGCCGCGCCAACGGTGGTGCTGGCAAACCAAACCTCTCTACCTTTACCCTCGAGGGCCTGGCCTGGGTCGATGGCTCCCTGGCTATTAAGTCCGGGGTGCAGTGGGGTCTGTGGGGCGGTGCCCTCGACCAACTGGGCACCGAGCGTCACATCGAGTGGGTCAAGAAGGCTGCCAGCCTCGAGCTGCCAGGCTGTTTCGCCATGACCGAGCGCGGCCACGGTTCCGACGTCCAATCTTTGGAGACCACCGCCACTTACGATCCTGAGACCCAAGAATTCGTGGTGAACACCCCATCCGATACCGCGGTGAAGAACTACATCGGTAATGCCGCCAAGGACGGCCGCGCCGCCGTCGTCTTCACTCAGCTCATTACGCCAGAAAGCGATGGGCGTTCCCACGGCGTTCACGCCATCATCGTCCCCATCCGCGACGAAGAGGGCAACGAGCTGCCGGGCGTGACCTTGGGCGATCATGGCCACAAGGGTGGCCTGGTGGGCGTCGATAATGGCACCCTGCGCTTCGACAACGTCCGCGTGCCACGCGAGAACCTGCTCAACCGTTTCGCTGACGTCGATGAGAACGGCAAGTACTCTTCACCCATCGAGTCGAAGAACTCCCGCTTCTTTACCATGTTGGGCACCCTCATCCGCGGCCGCATTGGCGTATCCGGCGCTGCGGGTGCCGCTACCGAGGCCTCCCTCGACATCGCGATTCGCTACGCCAACCGCCGCCGTCAGTTCGAAGGCGCAACCGGAGCCGAAAAGCGCCTTATCGAGCACCGCCAGCACCGCCGCCGCCTGCTCATCCCGCTGGCCCGCACCTACGCGCTGCACCTTCTCTACAACCAGATTCTGGAGCGCTACCAGGAGCAGAACGACCAGCACGAGGCCGGCACGTGGTCCGTCACGGAGCCGACGGAGGAGCAGAAGTTTGCCTCCCGTGAGATGGAGTCCCTAGCTGCGGCTATTAAGGCTGCTCAAACCCAGCACGCTACTCGCACCATTCAAGAGTGCCGTGAGGCTTGCGGTGGTGCCGGCTACATGTCGGAAAACCGCCTGACCACGTACCGAGCGGATTCGGATGTCTTCTCCACCTTTGAAGGTGACAACACCGTGCTCATCCAGATGGTGGGCAAGAACCTGCTGACCGCCTACGGCCGTGAGATGAATGACATGAGCCCGTGGGACACCGTGAAGTACGCCGCCACCACCGCTACTGACGTGGTCAAGCGTCGTTACGGTTTCACTACCCGCCTGCAGGGCCTGGTGGACCGCGTGAACCCGTCCGAAGCTTCGCTGTTCGACGCCACCTACCAGGCAAAGCTTATCGACGACCGCGCCCAGTCCGTCCTTTTCTCCCTCGTGCGCCGCATCCAGCCGGCACGTAAGGCAGACAAGGTTCAGGCTGCGGCCATCGTGGACCAGTGCCAGGACCACCTCATCGCCGCCGGCTGGGCTCGCGTGGACACCTTGCTCGTACAAGCCATGATTGAGGCAGAAGAGCGCCTGGAGGAAGGCTCGCTGGCGCGCCAGGTCTTCGAGCAGCTGCGCCACCTCTTCGTCTTCGACACCTTGGTGCAGCACGCCGGGTGGTACCAGGAGCACAACCTCATCCCGGCTGGCCGCATCAAGGCTGCCCGCGCGGCCATCAACGACCTCGTTGATTCGCTTGCTCCGTGGTCCGTCGTGCTCGTGGATGCCTTCGGCGTTCCGGCTGAGGCTCACAACATCCCGATGCTTAACGAGGCCGGCGTGGATCCGCTCCACAAGTAAGCCACTACCGCATTTCTAGGAAGACACCCCGCCTGCGGGGTGTCTTCCCTGTTTTCAGACAGTGCCGATTAGAACTGTTTACTCTCTGAGCTATGACCACACAGCATCCAATGTTCTCCAGTTCCTTTCCGCCCTCCGATGATCTCCTTGAGCCAAGCCCGCTTCGCAACGACATCGCTCTGAGGCTCTGCCACGGCGAATCCCGCCAAGACATCCACAATGACTACATTGAAGTCCTCGATGACCCCACCGAATGGGAGGCTAGCCATGAGGAACCTTATCCAGAGGATTTCGACGCCATCATCGACGAAGTCGCCGCAGAATACGGCCGGCTGGTCACTGAAAAGTCGGAGGATGTTAAGCGTCTCGATGCCCTGCGCGACGAGCTAGCTCAATGCGATATCTCCTTCACGTTCAACGAAGCTTGGGATCTATCAGACGGCGTCTGGGTGGGCTCCGAACTCGCCGAAGAAGAAGGCCGCAGCGGTTATGTCTACTGCCACCGCCAAGACATCAGCCGGGTTATCTACAACGGCGAGCTGTACTTTGGGTTCTCCGCCATGGAGAAAAGCGAAGAGGCAACCATCAAGGTCGGCGAACAGCTCGTCGAAGCTCTGCGCGCCGTGGGCTTTGACCCCGAGTGGAACGGCTCAACGACAGGTCGCGTTCTGTGCCACGACGTCGCCCTCGAGTACCCCCTCGCCGACGACCTCACCGACTAGGTCCCTCCACATGGTCTGCCCTGTAAGAGGCTAGCCCGCCACCACCATCCAGATGGCTACCATGTGCACCACCGCCGCGGCAATCGTCGCGGTGTGGAAGTGCTCGTGGTAGCCATACCACCGCGCATTGCGCCCCGGCCACTTAAAGCCGTATATCAATGCGCCTAGCGAATAGACCACTCCACCTGCAAACAATAGCCACACCACGGCTGGGCCCGCGGACTGCCACAGGTTCGGCAGCAGCGGCAAAATAAGCCAGCCCAGCACGAGATACACCACCACATCCAGCCAGCGTGGGTGGTTAATCCACACCAGATTCAGGACAACGCCCATGATGGCTCCCACCCACGCCGCACTCAGCATCCACAGCGCCTGCGTGGGGTTTAGCACGATGGCACACAAAGGCGTGTAAGTCGCCGCGATGAAGACCGAAATCGTCGCGTGGTCAGCGCGCCGCCACCACTGCACCGCGCGCATGGATACCCAGGGCCAGCGGTGATACAGCGCCGAAACGGTAAAGAGACCAACCACGCCCACGCCGTACACCGTTACCGCGAGCCCCTGCCACCACGGCAGCGTCATCCACGCAAACGTGATGAGAACCGTGGAGGCGATGACCGATAGAATGGCCGCACAGAAATGCCCCCAGCCGCGCGTGAGTGGCCGCGGGCCGCGGTCTGCCATCCAGTAGGTGCGTTGGATGCGGGCCTCTTGGTCATTCGGAACTGTGGTTGGTGGAGTCATGGCTACGTTCCCCTCAGGTGTCCTAACCTACGTGGCCGTAAGCATACACGTTTTGCTGTGCACAACGGTGCCCTTAGTACCGTCGTCCATCACCACTTCGTTGGCCTCCGTGTTTCTAAATGACACCCTTGCTTCCCCGCGCGACGAAGGTCTAAAATTGAGGTCAAAGGTTCCGCCCCACCGAAAGAGCCCCTGAAGGCTTTCCGGCTTACCCCGGTAGGTGGGGCGGTCGCTTTTGGACCGGCCCACTCCAGTAATAAGACTTTCCCGCTGCAAACATATTAAACTGATCCCAATTGTGCCGGCTCGAAAGTGCTCGAACGTACTCATCCTTCCCCCTTTCCATTTTCTGAAACCAGGACCACGAAAAGTAGTCAGCAATCTAGCCATTCAGATCCTGTTTTACAGGATGAAAGAGCACACGAAACCTTAGCTGAAGCCCTTTCAACAGAGGCTTTATCCTTTTTTCAAATGCCGACCTTTCCTTGCCTGTAAGTACTGAATCGAAGATTAAGATCACTTCACTGACCTCTGCGTCTCCCCACACCGCATTTATCCATCTCCCCATTGCGCCAGCAAAGAGCCCCAAAAGCTGCGGAGGAGATTGGTAAGCCGGATGCGTCATTCGCTTATCCACCCAAATAGTGTGAACACGGCACCGCTCTATCTCATTAATTCGGTCGATTACTCGCTTTCGCGTTCCCTTCGAATTTTCTGTTGCATGAAACTCAAGGTCCTTGCTCCCCGATGCCATAAGTTCGTACTTCAAAGCCTGCAGTTTTGACGCGGTGCCCGCTGGATCAAACGTACAAAATGCTGTCATCAAGAAGTGCATGGAAGCTTTCGCACCGAACTGCATATCCCCCGATTCATCGAGAAAAACATACAAAGTTTCGGCTCTCTTCGTGTCTTCCATTGTTGTTCCCCCCGACTGCCTGTACTCAGTTATTGGCTTGAGTCTACAACGTAAATTGGAGCGCTTAGACGTCTCGGGCAGGGCCTCGCCGTAGCGAGAAACCCTGCCCGGTCGCAGTGCGAGGCGTGTGCTTTACTCCACGACGGAGTTGGCGCCCACCGCGTGGCCGAAGAGGTCCGGCAAGGTGGCCTCCCAGGCCCCACGCAGCTCAGAGACAGCGATGGACTCGCCGCCGAGTTCCAGTTCACCGTTGTCGGTGGTCTGGCCAACGACGACGGCCGGAACACCGCACTCCTCGGCGCGCTGCAGCAGCGTGTCGACGCGATCAGCAGTCGTGGCCACCAGTACGCGGGAGGCGGACTCGGAGAAGGCCGCCACAAAGGAATCCTCATGCGCCTTCGACAGGTCTAGGCTCAGGCCCACACCACTGCGCTTGGCCATCTCGAATGCGGTGACGGCAAGGCCACCCTCGGAGATGTCGTGAGCAGCAGTAATGCCCTCGTTACCCACGAAGAAGTCCGCGAGGCGCTTCTCGTTGGCCAGGTCTACCTGCGGCGGCAGGCCGTTGAGTCCGTCCTTCGACTGGTGGCCTTGCTCGTGCGCGTTCACCTGCTGCCAGATGGAGCCACCGAACTCATCCTTGGTCTCACCCAGCAGCACGAGAACCTCCGGCTCATCCACATGGCCGAGCTCGTTGCCGATGGATTTATGGACGTCATCGATGACGCCGAGGACGCCCACGACGGGCGTCGGCAAGATCGGCTCCTCGCCAGTCTGGTTGTAGAAGGAGACGTTACCGCCGGAGACGGGGATGCCGAGCTCGACGGCGCCATCGGCAAGCCCATGCACGGACTCGCGGAACTGCCACATGACGTCCGGGTTCTCCGGGGAACCGTAGTTGAGGCAGTTGGTGATGGCCACGGGACGGGCACCGGTGACGGCCACGTTGCGGTAGGCCTCTGCCAGCGCCAAACGTGCGCCCATGTTCGGGTCCAACTTGGTGTAGCGACCAGAAGCGTCAGCAGAGACGGCCACGCCGCGGCCGGTCTCCTCGTCAATGCGCAGCACACCAGCGTTGGCGTGGTGAGACTGCACGGTGTTTCCGCGCACGTAGCGGTCGTACTGCTCAATGATGAAATCACGGGAGCACAGCGCCGGGGAAGCCACGAGCTTCTTCAGCGCTACGGTGAGGTCCTGCTTCTCGACGCCTTGGAACTCCTGCAGCGCATCCTGCCACTCCGGGCGGGCATACGGTCGGTCATAGACTGGGCCCTCATTAGCGATGGTGTGGGCAGGGGCATCCACCACTACCTCGCCCTGGTGGCGAATGATGAGATGGTCACCGGTGGTGACCTCACCGATTTCCGCGCAGGTGACATCCCAGTGCGCGCAGATTTCCTTGAACTTCTCCACGTTCTCCGGGGTCACCACGGCGCACATGCGCTCCTGGGACTCGGAAGCCAGGATTTCTGCAGCGGACATGTTCTCCGCACGCAGCGGAACGTTGTCCAGGTTGATCTCCATGCCGCCGTCACCGGAGGCAGCCAACTCGGAGGTCGCGCAGGCCAGGCCCGCACCGCCCAAATCCTGGATACCGACGACGATGCCGGACTTGTACAGGTCCAGGCAGCATTCGATGAGGACCTTCTCTGCAAACGGGTCGCCCACCTGAACCGCCGGCAGCTTGCGCTCCGCGCCGTCCTCGAAAGTGTCGGAGGCCAACACGGACACGCCACCGATGCCATCGAGGCCGGTGCGCGAGCCAAAGAGCATGACCTTGTTGCCAGTACCGGAAGCAAAAGCCAGCTTGAGGTCTTCGACCTTCAGCGTGCCCACACACAAAGCGTTCACCAGCGGGTTGCCGGCATAGGACTCATCAAAGACGGTTTCGCCACCAATGTTGGGCAGGCCCAAGCAGTTGCCGTAGTGCGAAATGCCATCAACCACGCCCGGCAGGACGCGCTTGGTATCCGGGGCATCGGCAGGACCAAAACGCAGCTGATCCATTACGGCAATCGGGCGCGCGCCCATAGCCATGATGTCGCGGACGATACCACCCACGCCCGTCGCAGCACCCTGGTGCGGCTCCACATAAGACGGGTGGTTGTGGCTTTCCACACGGAAGGTCACCGCGTTGCCGTCCCCGATGTCTACCACGCCGGCGTTCTCACCAATACCAGCGAGAATCTTCGAGCCCATCTCTTCGGTCATGGTTTCGCCGAAGTAGCGCAGGTGCACCTTGGAAGATTTGTAGGAGCAGTGCTCCGACCACATCACGGAATACATGGTCAGCTCGGCATCGGTAGGGCGACGGCCCAGGATCTCGCGAATACGGGCGTACTCATCATCCTTAAGACCAAGTTCGCGGTAAGGCTGCTCCAGGTCCGACTGCTGCGTGGCCTGCTCGACGGTGTCGTTGTGTACGGTCATTGTTTCTCCTTATAACCGTCGGCGCGTGCTAAGCGACGACCTTGAGGGCGGACACAAACAAACCCAGACCGTCGGTAGACGGGCCGGTGAGAAGATCGATGGCATGCTCCGGGTGCGGCATGAGCCCCACCACGTTGCCGGCCTCGTTGGTGATACCAGCAATGTCATTGATGGAGCCGTTGAAGTTATCGGTATAGCGGAAGACCACGCGGCCCTCGCCCTCTAAGCGCTCCACGGTTTCCGCATCCGCCTGGAAGCGGCCCTCGCCGTGCTTGGCAGGAACGAGAATGCGCTGGCCCTGCTCAAACTCGCTGGTCCACGCCGTCTCAGCGTTGGCAACCTCAAGGTAGGTATCCACGCAGTGGAAGTGCAGGCCCTGGTTGCGGGTTAGCGCACCGGGCAACAAGCCAGCCTCGGTGAGAATCTGGAAACCATTGCAGATGCCCAGCACCGGCATGCCCTTATTCGCAGCCTCGACAACCGCACGCATCACCGGAGCAAGCGCCGAAATAGCGCCGGAGCGCAGGTAGTCGCCGTAGGAAAAGCCGCCGGGAACCACGACGGCATCGACGCCACGCAGGTCCACGTCCGCATGCCACAAGGACACGACTTCGGCGCCGGCGGTGCGGGCGGCGCGGGCCGCGTCGACGTCGTCAAGCGTGCCCGGGAAGGTAATAACGCCGAACTTCATTACTGGATGACCTCGTAGTCCTCGATAACCGTGTTGGCCAGCAGGGTGGAAGCAACCTTCTCCAGCTCCTCAGCGCTCACGGAATCATCGACCTCGATTTCGAAACGCTTGCCCTGGCGCACGTCGCTGACACCAGCAACCCCGAGGCGCCCCAGCGCGCGGACGACGGCCTGACCTTGCGGGTCCAAAATCTCGGCCTTGGGCATGACATTGACAACTACACGAGCCATGAAAATTTTGCCTTACTGTGCGTGAGTATGGGTGCCCCGTCAGTCTATCGCGCAACCGGGGAGGTTTGGCGAATCCTCAGGGGGTGAACAACCCCTAAACGAGTGAAGAATTCTTGGACAATCTCTCTTTAACCCCCAGCTCTCCGGTATCGCACTACGCCACCAGCGAGTAGAACAAGATTCACTGTCACTCATCTCCCCGATTCAAGGACTCTTCTCATGCGTCTCAAGCGTATTGGCTCGCTCGCCATCGCCGCGCTGGTTTCCACCTGCGTGGTTGTTCCTCAGGCCACTGCCGCGGTGGACGGTTCCACCGCCGTCATTTCTGAGGTGTATGGCGGCGGCGGTAACAAGAACGCCCCGTTTACCCACGACTTCATTGAGCTCTACAACCCGACGGATACCGCCATTGATGTCTCCGGCTGGTCCGTGGAGTACTTCTCTTCCAAGGGCAACTCCGGCGGAAAGACCACGCTTAACGGTTCCATCCCGGCCGGCGGCTACTACCTCATCCAGGAAGGTGGCGGCGGCGAGGGAGCTCCGCTGCCCACTCCGGATGCCGAGGGCGGTCTCAGTATGTCCGGCTCCAAGGGCTCGGTGAAGCTTTACGACGCCTCCGGGTCCGAGGTTGACGTGGTGGGGTACGGGGCGGCGTCGATAAGCGAAGGCTCCCCCGCCAAAGCCCTGAGCAGCACCACCTCCGCACAGCGTAACGACGCCGGTACCGACACCGACGACAACGCGGCCGACCTCGCCACCGCCGCCCCAACACCGAAATCCGGCGGCGGCGCAACCGCGCCGGAACCGGACCCCACCCCGGCCGAGCCGGGCTCCACCGTCACCATCCCGGACATCCAGGGCACCGGCGCAGAGTCCCCGCTCAAGGGCCAGACCGTCACCACCCAGGGCGTTGTCACCGCCGTGTGGCAGGGTGAGAAGTCCCTCAACGGTTTCACCATCCAGACCCCGGGCACGGGTGCGACCGCCCCGACCGAGGCCTCCGAGGCTGTCTTCGTCTACACCGGCGGCACTGGCTTCTACCCGTCCATCGGCGAGTCCGTCGAGGTCACCGGCAGCGTTGATGAGTACTACGGCCAGACCCAAATCGCCCTGACCCAGGGCTCTGTGCTTACCGACGCCCTCCCCGCCGTCACCCCACTATCCCTCGACGCCCTTCCGGAGGGTGACGAGGCCCGTGAGAAGCTCGAATCCATGCTGCTCAAGCCCGGCGTGCACACAGTGACTGACAACTACGGCCTTAACCGCTACGGCGAGCTGGGTCTAGCCCCGGGCACGGAAGCGCTGCGCCAACCGACAGACAAGTTCGCCCCAGGCAGCACGGAAATGCATGCTCTGGAAGAGTCCAACGCGGCGAAGTACGTCATCCTCGATGACGGCTCTACCCGTGACTTCACCCGTGATGGTGCCTCGACGAAGCTGCCGTACATCATGCAGAACGGCTCGGATGTGAAGACCATCCGCACCACCAACCAGGTGGAGTTTGCGGACTCCGGCGTCATCTTGGGCTACGGCCACAACCAGTGGCGCTTCCAGCCCACCTCGATGATTACCGGCGACTCTGCCACCGCAGACCTGCCGATTACGTGGGACCCGGCTCGTCCGGAGGCCCCACAGGTGGAAGGCGATTACACCGTGGCGGCGTTCAACGTGCTCAACTTCTTCATCAACTTGGGTGAGGACAACGGCGCGAAGGCGTACAAGGACCGTTTCGGTAACGGCGTGGGTTCTGATAGCGGCACCTTCCGCGGCGCGTGGTCGAAGTCTGCGTTCAATGACCAGAAGGGCAAGATCCTCACCGCGCTGGAGGGCCTCGACGCCGATGTCATTGGACTGTCTGAGATCGAAAACGCCGCGAACACCGTGGGTGGCTCCTACGATGACGCCGTGAAGTACCTCGTGGGTGAGCTCAATACCCGCGCGGGTTCTGAGAAGTGGGATTACGTTAAGGCCCCGGCGAACGCGTCAGCAGATACGGACGTCATTCGTACCGCGATCATCTACAAGAAGGATCGCGTCGAGCCGGTTGGTGAGGCTACCCTCCTTGAGGACGAGCGTTTCAAGGGTACCGCCCGCACTCCGCTCGCTGCGGAGTTCAAGCCGGTTGCTGAAAAGGCTGATAAGTGCGCTCCTGAGGTCCCTGATTCCTTCGTGGTGGTAACCAACCATTTCAAGTCCAAGGGCTCCGTGGCTAACGGTGATAAGGACACCGGCGACGGCCAGGGCAATAACCCGAACGTGCGCAATGCTCACGCTCAGGCAGTCCTGGATGGTTTGTCCAAGCAGCCGCAGTGGCAGGAAAAGGCCACCTTCGTCATGGGTGACCTGAACTCCTACTCCAAGGAAGACGCCATCTCCATCTTCCGCAACGCCGGCTACACCATCCCAGTTGAGGAACTCAACCCCGAGTCCGAGTGGCAGGCAGTGGCCTCTTACCAGTTCTCCGGCCGCATTGGTTCCCTGGACCACATCCTCGCCAACGAGCACGTCGACGCCAAGGCCGCACAGACCTGGAACATCAACTCCGATGAGCCGATTGCCATGGAGTACTCCCGCCGCAACTACACCGGCGGCGACGTCTTTGAGGCCGACAACCCCTACCGCTCCTCCGACCACGACCCAGTCAAGGTGGGCTTCAACCTCGGCACCGTCGAGCGCTCCACTGACGATCTCAAGGACTGCGACCCGTCCGAGGATCCAACGCCGTCTGACGACGCCCGCAGCATCAACTCCGTCACCATCAACGACGAAGGCCACCTCATCATCACCTACACCGACGGCACCACCGAGGATGCTGGCAAGGTCGTCGGCTCCGATGGCAAGGACGGGCAAGACGGTGACGACGGTAAAGACGGCGGCAAGGGAGATAAGGGCGAACCCGGCCAGGACGGCAAGGACGGTAAGGATGGCGAAGACGGCCGTGGCATCAAGTCCGTGACCACCAACGACAAGGGCGAAGTCGTCGTTACTTACACCGACGGCACCTCTGAAATCCTCGGCACCCTCGCTGGCTCGAAGGGCGACCAGGGCACTCCGGGCCGCGATGGCTTCGATGGCGCACCAGGCCGCGACGGCACCGATGGCGCAAACGGTAAAGACGGCAAGGACGGCAAAGACGGACGCGGAATTAAGTCCGTGACCACGGATGCCGACGGTAACCTCGTTATCGCCTACACCGACGGCACCTCAGAAACCGTCAAGTCCGGCGACAAGCCAGCCGCCCCAGCAGATGGTTCCTCTGTGAGCGAGCGCTGCTTGCCGACGGTCCTCGGCCTCACCATCCCAGCAGCCCTCGCCATTCCGCTGGCTTTCCTCGGCGGCTTCGGCGCAAAGCTCAACATCCCGGGCCTTGAGCCAGTGAAGAAGCAGATTGAGTCGCTCACTCGTAATTTCCCGCGTGAGGCTCAGTACGCCGCTGGTGGCATTGGTCTGCTGGCTGCACTTGGCATCATCGCTGCTGCCTGCGCACCGACCGACTCTGAATAAAGCGCCCGACCCAGCCTTTTCTTACGCCTAAGCTGGGGTTCCATTCGTTGTCGATGTGGGCGTCGTATGTGGCTGGTCGCCCGTCTGGGTGGCCGCCCACTTCTTTCCGGGGCCCACCATCAGCAAGCGTTACACCACACTAAGGGTCGCAAACGATCATGACTGGGGAGTTGTAAAGTTCGCAAAGCCGATTTCTTCCAGCTGGTTTGGAATTAAACCGAGCGATGCTTCTTCCGCTTTCTCCGGGCAAAAGCAACTGTCACCAGATTTCCAGGAGAGAAAGGTACGAGCCTGATTCGCGACTACGGGCAACTGTGGACAATGAGCGGAATTCTTCAGCCAGGAACCCAAACTCGACTCTGATATAACTTAGACACCACGGGCGGACAAAGCGGTTCGCCGGTCTATACAACAGACAACGTTGCCATTGGCATTCACACGCATGGCATCAGTCAGCTAGACTTCCCTGAAAACAGTGCCCTACGTATCAGCCCAAGCATGCTAAATACCTTCAATGACATTAAGGAGAGCCAAAACAATGCAACCACCGATCCCGGTTCCAACTCAGGTTCAAGCTCTAATCAATAACCCCAGTAATCTTCTCGGACTCATTGGTACCATTCTGGGCATTATTTCCCTAGTTGTTGGAATCAGTGTAGGCCAAGGTCTCCCCGACGATGAGCAGCCCAAGCCCAATGCAGGAGAATCAACGATTCAAGTTGTAACCTCCAGTGGTAACCCGGCAGGCGAATGTAAGCTTATTGGTCTTTCGCAGGAAAAGGTACACACGACTAATGCCAATGGCGTGTACTTCTACGCGTTGGAACCTGGTTCACATACCATCAACGCATCTTGTTCGGGGCTTTCCAGCCTTTCCTCCGCGCGAGTGCTCGAGGGTAGTCAGGAAGTAACTGTCAATGACGAGCCGGTAATGGTAAAGATTGTTGTTAAGTAGATTGGCCCTAACTTCCTTGGTTCTAAAGAGCTAAGAGAAACACGCGGGTGTCCCAGGGAGAACTCCTGGGGCACCCGCTTTTCAATGAACCACGCCTAATTGGAGAGGGAACCGTACCTTCGTACGCGCCCGTATGAGAAGCTGGCGCATTTAATGACCTCAGCAAAACAGCATTTTCAAGCAAATGAACGCTTTTAAACCTCTGCCCCAAGAGCACCAAACGCTTATCTGCATGTGTTTGCGCGGGCAGTTGGCTGTTAATGTTGCGCAGGGGTATCTAGTAACACCGTGGTGA
>NZ_KV810496.1:0-11311 GCF_001812805.1 Corynebacterium sp. HMSC078H07
CTCCTTCAAGCGGAACTGCTAACAACGTAATGGGGGGGCTTATTCGCCGGCCAGCTCCGCGTACTTGGCGCGGACCTCGCTAGCAGCGGGATTGGTGGCGTGGGTGCCGTCGGAGTAGAGGACGGTGGGCACGATGCGGTTGCCGTCGTTGACGGACTCAATCCACGCGTTGATGTCTTCGGTGCCTTCGGCTTCGGCGTCGACAAGCGCGTGCGGGGTCTCCGTGCGGTTGAGTGCGGAAATGAGGCGCTGGCAGAACGGGCACCAGTCGGCGTAGAAGATGGTGACGTGTTCGGTGGTTTCCGGGGCAATAGCCATTAAGCAGCAGCCTTTCTGTCGTAGGTGAGGAAACGGTATTTCATCGGCAGCTCGCTGGGCGGCTGGCCTGGGCTGGTGAGGTGACCGGATGCGGAGGTAATCCAGTCGCTATCAGCGGACAGGCTGAATGCGTCCGGGACGGCGGGGGCCAGGACGGCATCCGCGCCGTAGGCATCGCCGACCTGTACGCCCATGAGGGTCAGCTCTATGGTGTCCACGCGGTCGAGGGCGGAGCGGTAGAGCTGGCCGCCGCCGATGATCCAGGCGTCGCCAGGCGTGGCGTCGAGTGCGGTATCGAGGTTGTCCACCACGGTGGCACCCGCAGACCATTCGCCGGGTTCATGGCTGGACAGTACGATGTTGTCCCGGCCCGGCAACGGGCGGAACTTGGGGTTGAGGGACTCCCACGTCTTGCGGCCCATGATGACGGGCGCGCCCATGGTGACCTCTTTGAAGTGCTTGAGATCCTCCGGCACGTGCCAGGGCATCACGGCACCGTCACCGATGACCCCGTCGAGGGACTGGGCCCAGATTGCGCCCAGCATTAGACGGACACCTGCGCCTTGATGGTGGGGTGGGGGTCGTAGCCGATGACCTCGAAATCCTCGAAGTCGTAGTCAAAGAGGCTCGCGGCCTTATGGAGCTTGAGCTGCGGGTATTCGCGCGGCTCACGGGAGAGCTGCTCCTTGACCTGCTCTATGTGGTCGTTGTAGATGTGGCAATCGCCTCCAGTCCAGATGAGATCGCCTACGTCCAAGCCTGCTTGCTGGGCAAACATGTGGGTCAGCGCGGCGTAGGAGGCCAAGTTGAAGGGGACACCGAGGAACATGTCCGCCGAGCGCTGGTAAACCTGCATGGAGAGCTTGCCGTTAGCTACATAGAGCTGGAAAAGCAGGTGGCAGGGCATGAGCGCCATCTTGTCCAACTCAGAGACGTTCCACGCGGAGACCAGGTTGCGGCGCGAATCCGGGTTGTTTTTCAGGGTATCGAGCGCGACCTGAATCTGGTCGACGTGCTGGCCATCCGGCGTGGGCCACGAGCGCCACTGCACGCCGTAGACAGGGCCCAGCTCGCCGTCCTCGTCGGCCCACTCGTTCCAGATGCGGACCTTGTTGTCCTGCAGCCACTTCACGTTGGACTCGCCGCGCAGGAACCACAGCAGCTCACCAATCACGCCGTGGAAATAAACCTTCTTGGTGGTGAGCAGCGGAAAAGACTCCGCCAGGTCGTAGCGCAGCTGGGCGCCGAACAGGGAGCGGGTGCCGGTGCCGGTGCGGTCGCCTTTGGGTGTGCCTTCTTCGAGGACGCGGCGGAGAAGATCCTCATATGGTGTTGTGAGGGCTGAAGAAGCGATGGGAGTGTCACTCATGATGTCCAAGTGTAGAACGTTGGAGAAATCTTAGGTAGAGCGGTAGGGGTACTGGTGATGAGATTTGTTATTTCGATAGCTGGGCTTGATAAATAGCCTCTAGAGCTTCGTCGGTTGGGGTCGCCTGCCATGAGGACGTGGCGCCGGTAAGAATTGAGGGACGGTCCCACAGGTATCTCATTTCTTTCAGCCCTCGGAGGTCCGTGCTGGCAACGCCAGCTACTTTTAGCATCCATGAGTGAATAGTGATGGGGGAGTGTTGGCATCCGGCACGTCGAGCAAACTCAGCTTGAGTCAGAGCGGGAGCGCAAGGTGTGGAAATTATTGGGGGTGTTGAATCACCTAAAAGTGCGTCTGCCAACGCTCGTGCAAAGTCTGGAAGATACGTGACCGAGTGTTTAGCGTGTGCGTTAAAAAGAGCAAGGGGACGCTTCTTCCCAATGATGAGCTGATGGTAAACGCATCCGGGGCCGGCATCTGGTCCGTACAGATCGGCCGCGATTACTGAGGTAGTGCGCGAGGGGGAGGCTAAGCGGTTCTCGATTAGGGTCGCTCGAACACCGGGTTTTCCATTGCGAGATCGGGTGAGGGGAGTATCAGGCGAAATCACCTCGTAAGTCTGGTCGAACCCATACATCGATTCGGGAAAGACGACGGGGATGCCCCGTTGGGTGGCTACCTTCAGCACGGTTTCTTCAGCTGGAATGAGTAGGTCGCGCCACTTTTGTGCGTCATATGGGGCGTGGATGCAGTGGGCAATGCCGTCGATCTGGTCGGGGTAGGCGTCACTGTGTGTTGCGTCGCCCTTCTTGAAATCAACGTTTTCACTGGTGGCGAATTGGGGCTGTCGCCGCGTCATGATTGTGCATGTGTGCCCTCTTTTTGCGAGTTCACGTGATAGTGCACGGCCAACGGGGCCCGCGCCGGTGATGAGAAAGTGCATTGAGTGTCCTCCACT
The DNA here is from genome assembly GCF_001812805.1 of Corynebacterium sp. HMSC078H07. GTDB lineage: Bacteria > Actinomycetota > Actinomycetes > Mycobacteriales > Mycobacteriaceae > Corynebacterium. The sequence goes on from NZ_KV810496.1 coordinate 2,646, forward strand.
CTTATTAGTGACTGGTGCTCTCTTAGGTTATAGTTGCACTCGGCTACCGTCAAGAGCAGTGCTCTCTTTTGTGTTGATATAGTTTTCATATGTCGATGACACCAAGAGCGCGTGCTCGCGAAGAGACGATGTCGCGCATTGTTGAGCTCGGACGAAAGCAGCTTGATGCAGGTGGCCCAGAAGCCTTGAATCTGCGTGCAATTGCTCGTGATTTGGGGATAGTTTCTTCGGGTATCTACCGCTATGTGCCCGACAGGGCCCACCTATTAACGATGCTGATTATCGATGCGTTTGAAGCGCTCGATGGCGCCGTTGCCCAAGGAGTGGGTGCGGCCACTGGGACGCGAGCTAAATTCGTGAGCCTTGTTGCCGCTATGAGAATGTGGGCTTTGAAATTTCCTCAAAGGTGGGCCCTTATTTACGGCACGCCCATCATTGGATACGAAGCGCCCGCCTCAGAAACAACGGGTGCGGGTACAAAAGTTAGTCGGCGACTAGCCGTTTTGTTAACTGAGACCTCGGTTAAAGAGTTAGAACCGCGTTCCTCTCAGCTCTCGCAAGACCTTGCGGCGGCATCTGATGAACTTGATGTGGAACTTCCCGCTGACGTCATGGAAAAGGCGCTTGAGGCGTGGATACAGATAATTGGCGTGATTAATGCCGAGGTTTTCGGTTACCTCGGCAAAGACACACTAAATGACTACCACGAGTTTCATGCTCGAATGGTTTCTCGTCTTGCAGACGAGTTGGGACTTTGACTTAGCGGCGCTGCGTAGGAGGGGAACGCCGCACAAGAAACCTAGTACCCGCCGTTGGCCTCCGCGTAGGCGGCGGCGTGTTCGAGGATGTCGTCGGCCAGCTCGGGGCGGCAGACCAGCAGGTCGGGGATAAAGGTGTCCTCGTTGTTGAATGTGATGGGAGAACCGTCAAGGCGGGAGCAGTGCAGGCCCGCAGCCAAAGCAACGCCGACCGGAGCAGCCTGATCCCACTCGTACTGACCGCCAGCATGAATGTAACCGTCATAGTCACCGAGGAGTACGTGCATGGCCTTGGCACCCGCGGAGCCGACGCCCACGGTCTCGTAGTCCATCTTCTCTGCAACATAGTTTGCGACCTTCGGCGGGCGGTTGCGGGAGACCACAAACTTCTTCGACAGCGGGCCGGTCACCGCGCGCACATCGGAGGACTTAAAGGTGACACCCATATCCGGCATGCCTACTGCTGCGTGGGTGGGGACGCCGTTTTCTACCAGCGCGATGTGGACGGCCCAGTCCTGGCGGCCGGTAGCGAACTCCTTGGTGCCGTCGAGTGGGTCAACGATCCACACGCGGTCCTTTTTCAGCCGGCTCAAGTCATCGGAGGCCTCTTCGGACAGAACCCCGTCTTGTGGGCGGTGCTGCTCGAGGACGCGGGCGATCCATTCCTGAGCGGCTTCATCGCCGGCATCACCCAGCGCCAAGCCACGCAGCAGGCCACCGTTGCGCACGCCTTTGAGGATCTCACCGCAGCCATCGGCGAGGGAATTAGTTAGACGGGAATCAGAAATCTCAACGGTCATGCTGCCCAGATTACCGCGCGCGCTACAGTAGGGCATGCCCAAAAACGTTCTGGCGAAGTTCCGCCCGCAGGTAGCCGGTTGGTTCGCGGACGTTTTCGCTACCCCCACCCCCGTTCAGGAGGAAGCCTGGCAGGCCATTTCCGCAGGTGACAATGCACTCGTGGTGGCGCCGACGGGTTCCGGTAAGACGCTCGCGGCGTTTCTGTGGGCGCTGAATTCTTTGGTGGAGCGCGAGGGCCAGACCGCGCTGCCACTGAGCAATGAACCAGCCCGTGAAGGTGCCCACGATGGCGTGCGGGTTCTCTACATTTCCCCGCTCAAAGCACTGGGCGTGGACGTGGAGAATAACCTGCGCGCCCCGCTCAACGGTATTGCGCGGACCGCCGAGCGCCTTGGCCTAGATGTACCGGATATCACTGTGGGAGTACGCTCCGGCGATACCCCGCAAGCCGAACGCGCCCGCCAGGTGCGCAAGCCACCGGACATCCTTATCACCACGCCGGAATCGGCCTATCTTATGCTCACCTCCAAGGCTGCGGGAATCTTGAAGACCGTGGACACCGTCATCATCGATGAGATCCACGCGCTCGCCGGCACCAAACGCGGCGTGCACTTGGCCCTGACTTTGGAGCGCCTCGGGCTTATCGCGGGTGAGTTCCAACGCATTGGGCTCTCCGCCACGGTGCGACCGCTGAGCGCTGTATCGAATTTCTTGGGCGGTGACCGCCCCGTCGACATCATCGCACCACCAGCAAAGAAGCGCTGGCAGCTCGACGTCCACGTGCCGGTGGAAGACATGTCGGATCTGCCTACCCCGGAGCAGGGCTCGCCCATCGGGGAGGCTACTGTCGACGACCCCCTTGGCATCACCGCAGGCCCTCAAGACACGTTGCGCCTACACTCGCAACGCGGGGAAGAGAGCGGGCCAGGAGACTCCGCTCTGCCCACAGCGAAATCCATCTGGCCCTTCATCGAAGAAGAGCTTTACGCTGAAATCATGGAGCACCGCTCCACCCTCGTCTTCGTCAACTCGCGCCGGACTGCCGAGCGGCTCACCAGCCGACTCAACGAGCTCTATGCTCAGGAGCACGATCCGGAGTCCTTGAGCCCGGCTACCCGGCGCGACCCAGCCCAGCTGATGAAACAGGTCGACGTCGCCGGTAAGGCTCCTGCCGTCATCGCCCGCGCTCACCACGGTTCAGTGTCCAAGGACGAGCGCGCGCTGACGGAGACCATGCTCAAGGAAGGCACGCTCAAAGCCGTGGTGGCCACGAGCTCTCTGGAGCTGGGAATCGACATGGGTGCGGTGGAACTAGTAGTGCAGGTGGAATCGCCGCCCTCGGTGGCCTCCGGCTTGCAGCGCGTGGGCCGCGCCGGGCACTCTGTGGGCGCGGTCTCCCACGGTTCTTTCTATCCCAAGCACCGCGCGGACCTCGTGCAATCAGCACTCACCGTTGCCCGCATGGAGGAGGGCCTCATTGAGGAGATGCATTCCCCGCGCAACCCGTTGGATGTCTTGGCACAGCAGACGGTGGCGGCGGTGGTGGCGTCGGCAAGCGCGGGCACGAGCGAGGGACTCGACGCCGACACGTGGTATGACACCGTGCGCCGCGCCTGGCCCTATAAGGACCTAGCGCGCGAGGTCTTTGACTCCGTGCTGGACCTGGTTAGTGGCGTGTATCCCTCGACGGACTTTGCGGAGCTCAAACCCCGGGTGGTCTATGACCGCGTGACAGGCATCCTCACTCCGCGCCCTGGCGCGCAGCGCGTGGCGGTGACCAACGGCGGCACCATTCCGGACCGCGGCATGTTCGGCGTCTTCCTGGTGGGAACTGGTGAAGCCGGTTCCGCGCCGCGCCGCGTGGGCGAGCTCGATGAGGAGATGGTGTATGAGTCCCGCGTGGGCGATATTTTCACCCTCGGCGCAACGAGTTGGCGGGTCGAGGAGATTACGCGTGACCAGGTGCTGGTCACACCCGCGCCGGGGCACACGGGCCGGCTGCCGTTCTGGAACGGCGACCAGGCCGGGCGGCCTTATGAGTTGGGCAAGGCGCTGGGGGCGTTTCGTCGTGAAGCATATGCGGATCCGTCCGTGGTGCGCGATGCTGACGAGCTCGCCCGCCGCAACATCGCCGCCTACTTGCAGGAACAGAACGAGGCCACCGGGCTCATTCCGGATGAGAAGACGCTGCTGTTGGAGCGCTTCACGGATGAGCTGGGGGATTGGCGCGTGCTCCTGCACACCCCGTTTGGCAGGCCGGTGAATGCGGCGTGGGCGCTGGCGGTGGGACAGCGCGTGGCGGAGCGTACCGGGATGGATGCGCAGGCCGTGGCGGGTGATGACGGCATCGTGCTGCGCCTGCCGCAGGGCGAGGCGGACCCGGATGCCGCGCTCTTTCTTTTCGACGCCGATGAGATCGCCGACATCGTCACCGAACAGGTGGGCAACTCGGCGCTCTTTGCCTCGCGTTTCCGGGAATGCGCGGCGCGAGCGCTGCTTCTGCCGCGGCGTAACCCGGGCAAGCGCGCGCCTTTGTGGCAGCAGCGCCAGCGTGCGGAGCAGCTTCTCGACGTCGCCCGCAACTACCCCTCTTTCCCCATCATCCTGGAGACCGTGCGCGAGTGCGTGCAGGATGTCTACGACCTGCCAGCTCTCACGGAGGTTATGCGGGAGCTGGCGCACCGTCGCATTCGCATTGCGGAGGTCACCACGGAGCAGCCCTCGCCGTTCGCATCTTCGCTGCTTTTTAACTACACCGGCGCGTTCATGTATGAGGGGGATTCACCCCTGGCGGAAAAGCGCGCGGCGGCCTTGGCCCTGGACCCGGCGTTGCTGGCGAAGCTTTTGGGAACGGTGGAGCTGCGCGAGCTTCTCGACGCCGACGTTATCGCCGAAGTCCACGCCCAACTGCAACGCACCACTCCGGAACGACAGGCGCGCACCACCGAGGAGGTCGCGGACCTGCTGCGTGTGCTCGGCCCCATCTCGGTTGAGGAATTCGGTACGCACGCCACGGTTCCATTGAGCGCACTCGATGCGCTCGGTGCGCGGATTATGCGGGTACGCATCAACGGCCGCGTACACGTGGCGCAATCATTGGATGCGCCGCTGCTTCGCGACGGTTTGGGCATCCCCGTTCCGCCCGGCATCCCCGCCCAGCAGGCCACGATTACCGACGCCGTGGATCAGCTTGTCAGCCGCTGGGCGCGCACGCGCGGTCCGTTTGTGGCGCGCGATGTGCAAGAAGCTTTTGGTCTCTCGGCCGCGGTGGCGCATTCGACGCTGAACGGTCTGGATTCCATCTTGGCGGGGCACTACCGGCAGGGCGTGGAAGAGCAGGAATACTGCGCGGCAGAAGTGCTCAAGGTCATCCGCTCGCGCTCGCTGGCTGCTGCCCGGGCGGCCACGCAGCCGGTCTCGCCCGCAGCTTTCGGGCGTTTCCTGCCGGAGTGGCAGCAGGTGGCTGCCGTAGGCCGGCGCCCAGTGCTGCGAGGGGTGGACGGCGTCTTTGCCGTCATCGAGCAGCTGGCCGGTGTGCGCCTGCCGGCCTCGGCCTGGGAGAGCCTCATCTTGCCTGCGCGCGTAGGTGATTATTCGCCGACGATGCTCGATGAGCTCACCGCCAGCGGCGAGGTCCTCATCCTCGGCGCCGGCAAAGCCGGCTCCAACGACCCGTGGATCATGCTGTTGCCAGCGGACTATGCCGCGCAGCTCGCCCCGCAGGTCTCCGCGGAGGAGGCTGGCGTGTCCCTGCTGCAGACCCAGTTGCTGGAGGCTTTGCAGGGCGGTGGCAGCTACCTCATCTCCGATATTCAGTCGCAGCTGAGCGGCACCGCCGAGGAAGTTCGCGAGGCCCTCTGGGGACTGGTGGAAGCAGGCTTGGTCAGCCCCGATTCCTTCGCACCCATCCGCGCCCACTTGGCCGCAGGCGGCCGAGCCGGACGCGCCGCACACCGAGCCAAGCACCGGCCTTCGCGCTCACGCCTGCGCATGGGGCGCACGTCCTTTGCGCAAGCACACACTGCGTCTGGTTCGCCGACCGCGCCCGACGTGGTGGGACGCTGGTCGCTATCCGTTCCAGCCGCCACGGACGCAACCTCGCGTTCCATTGCGCACGGCGAGGCCTGGCTGGACCGTTATGGCGTGCTTACCCGCGGTTCTGTGGTGGCCGAGGATGTCCTGGGCGGTTTCGCCTTGGCCTACAAGGTGCTCTCCGGCTTCGAGGAGTCCGGCAAGGCGATGCGCGGCTACGTCATTGAGGGCTTGGGCGCGGCGCAATTCTCCACGCCAGCGGTCATCGACCGCCTGCGCGGGCTGGCAGATTCGCCCGACGTCACCGGCTGGCCGTCCGGTGCCCGCGAGCCGCAGACCTATGTGTTGGCCGCGACCGACCCGGCCAACCCGTATGGTGCTGCGCTATCCTGGCCGCCCTCCGACGGCCCCGACTCTGCAGCCCGTCCACCCCGTGCCGCCGGTGCACTCGTCGTACTCATGGATGGCCTGCCCGTAGCCCACCTGACCCGCGGCGGGAAGACGCTGACCACGTTCTTTAACGCACTTCCTGAGGGAATCGAGCGCGCCGAGGTGTTGTCTGCGATTCTCCACGGCTTCAATGAACTCGTGGCTTCTGGGCGTTTGAGCAAGCTCGTCATTGAAAAAGCCAACGGCCGCTCCATCTTCGAAACTGAGCTCGCCGGCGAACTGCGCGCCCTGGGCGCCGCGCTGACCCCGAAGGGAGTGCGCATGAGCGGCTCCGCACACACTTCTTCTTCCAGCCGTGCAGGACAGCACGGCGAACCTGGAGAGGACGCGCGCTCCGCCGAGCCGCACCGTCCCCTGCTCCGAGGCGGGCGCCGTGCTGTGGACGCCATAGAGGAGCTGACTTTCGACGACCCCGTGGACTCCTCTGAGCCTAACGACCCACCATCTGCGCCCAGCAGTCCCGGCGGCTTCCGCCCGCGCCGGCGCCGGCGCTGATTGCTCTACATCAGCGTTTCGCCTGCGTCGGCGAATTATTCGCCGCCGAGATTTAGAACACTCTCCGCCTCCTTGGCATTCGGTGTGGGAAAGGACGCACCGGTAGAGTAGGCACCCGTTCGGTGAGGAGGTTCTACTGTGCCAGAGGGTGATTCCGTTCTGCAGCTGTCCAACCGTCTGCAGTTCATGGAAGACCGGCGCGTGACCTATTCATCCCTGCGCGTGCCCCGCTATGCCACCGTGCGCTTTGACGGGCTAGTGTGCGAGGAAGTCTGGCCTTATGGCAAACACCTCTTCATGGATTTTGGTGGCGAGCTCATCCTGCATACCCACCTTAAGATGGAGGGCACGTGGGCCATCCACTACGCCGGGGACCGCTGGCGCAAGCCGGGCCACAGCGCGCGCGTGGTGCTGCAGTTAGAGAACTCCCCGCGCGACATCGAGTTGGTGGGGCACTGGCTAGGGCTGGTCGAGGCTTTCCCCGCCCGCGAGTTTGAGCAGCGCATGGCGCACTTGGGCCCCGATATCCTCGCGCCGGAGTGGTTAGAAGGAGGCTTTGAGGAGGCAGTGCGTCGCATCGAGTCCCGCCCTGAGCGCAGCATCGGTGCGGCCCTCCTGGACCAGCGCAACGTGGCGGGCTTGGGCAACGAGTACCGCGCCGAAATCTGCTTCTTGGCTGGCGTTCATCCAGCGACGCCGGTAGCGCTTGTCGACGTCCCCCATATCCTCACCCTCTCCCGCCGCCTCATCTGGGCCAACCGCGATTCCCCGGTGCGCGTGACCACCGGTGTGAAGCGGGCGGGGGAGACCACGTATGTCTTTGGCCGTAACCGTCGGCGCTGCCGGCGCTGCGGCACTCTCATTGAGAAGGCCATGCTGGGCGGAGTGGATGCCGGCGGCGACGAAGGCGAGCTGGAGCGCGTCATCTGGTGGTGCCCACACTGCCAGCCGCGTCGCTAGGCTGGGATGTATGAAGATCATTTTTAACATCATCTGGTTGGCAACTGGTGGCCTTGTCCTCGCCCTAGGCTACTTCCTTCTGGGCATCCTGGCCTGCATCCCCATCGTGACCATCCCTGCGGGCGTGGCCTCGATGCGCATGGCGAACTTCGCGCTGTGGCCTTTCGGGCGCTCCGTCATTCAGCCGGTCAAGGGTACTGGTGGCATGTCGCGGTTCTCCAACGTTGTCTGGTTCCTGGTCGCTGGCCTGTGGTTGGCTATCGGCCACGTCACCACTGCAGCGGCGCAGGCCGTGACCATCGTGGGCCTTCCGGTTGCGTGGGCCAACCTGAAGATGATCCCGGTGACGTGCTTCCCGTTCGGCCGCAAGATCGTCGATTCTGACGAGATCCCCTTCGGCTGGGAGTCGATGATCAAGCTCTAACGATTCTCTCTCCGGTTGCGGGGTTGGTGAGGGTGCTTTAGTGTTCTGGGTCATGGGGGATTTAGAGACCTATTTCTCCTACCGCAACTCGGGGATCACACTGGTGGAGCAGGCGGTAGGAGGCGAGAAACGTTTACGCACACTCGGCGCTTCGCTAGCCGATGCCACCGAACTAGCACGCCTGAACCACATTTACTTCGGCGCCACGAAATTCACGGGTAAACAACGTCAAGCCCGCCACCGGGCCGCAGAGCAAGGCCACGACTTAGCCACGCTCAGCCTGATTGAGTCCTACACCAAGAAGCTGAAAAATCAGCTGCATGCCTGGAACCTGAGGGTCAAGCTTGCCGGCACCCCAGCACCAAACATCCCAGCCGTGGCAGCCAAGCGCTTAAAAGAACTCAAGCCTAAACGTGTGCCGAAACCTGGGGTGCGCATGACCTACCGCTCGGAAGGCCCGCACTCGCTAACCATTACCGATGACCCCATGACCGTCACCGAAATGCGTGGCGTTCTAGAATCTCTCAACCAGAACAACCTGCTGGAAGCAACCAAACAGGTCTTCTTCAACAAGTCCCACGGCGGAACCAAACCCGCCGTATTCACCAGCGTGGTTGTCACCTTGGATAAGCTCGACAAGATTGTCTCCGGCGACGGGGATGACATCATCCTCGAGCTCACCAACGGTGGCCGGATGACGGGCACGCAGTTTTTGAACTACAAGTTTGCTGAGATCGGCTACGTCA
>NZ_KV810496.1:11411-14834 GCF_001812805.1 Corynebacterium sp. HMSC078H07
CTGAGATCGGCTACGTCACCCTCATCCACCCCACCATCGGGCCGGTATGGCTGCACCGCATGAAACGCCTAGCCGGGTTTGAGCAACGCATCATGGCCAGTGCCGAGCACCCCACCTGCGCCAGGAAAGGTTGTAATAAACCGGCTGATTATGCCCACGTGCATCACCTAGTGCCGTGGAAAGCGGGCGGGACTACCGACCCGCCGAATCTAACCATGTTGTGTGCCTACCACAACGGTATTAACGATGATGACCCGGAGAAACCCACCGGTGCCGGCTACGTCTTCCGCCTCCGCGGCGAAGTGGACTACATCCCACCCTGGGCAGAACCAATCACTGCCCAGGCGGCGTATCAACAAGCCCAGAACAACCTCCCCCGGCCAGGCTGAACCCCCCCAAGCACCACACCGCCCACGCGGACGCCCCCACCGGGCCTCCGCGGCGTTGGCGATCCCACACGTCGATTGCCCGTTAAAAACGGGTGAACCCCCGACCGTTCGGCCGGGGGTTGGTGAGACGTCGCCAAGCAGTGCTTAACGGTGGCTGCGGTACCAGCCAATCAGAGCATCCGTGGAACCATCGCCGGATGCGGCCTCCTCCTTGCCGGAGACAGCCGGTGCCAGGTCATTGGCCTGCTGCTTGCCCAGCTCCACGCCCCACTGGTCGAAGGAGTTGACGTCCCAGATGATGCCCTGTGTGAACACGATGTGCTCGTAGAGCGCAATGAGCGCGCCAAGGGTCTGCGGGGTGAGCTCCTCCGCCAGAATGGTGGTGGTGGGGCGGTTGCCCGGCATGACCTTGTGCGGAACGAGGGCTTCGTCCACACCCTCGGCGGCGATTTCTTCCGCAGTCTTACCGAAGGCCAGGACCTTGGTCTGTGCGAAGAAGTTGCCCATGAGCAGGTCATGCATCGAGCCGGTGCCATCTGCAGTGGGGAAGTCCTCCTTTGGGCGGGCAAAGCCGATGAAGTCCGCCGGGATGAGCTTGGTGCCCTGGTGCATGAGCTGGAAGAAAGCGTGCTGGCCATTGGTGCCTGGCTCGCCCCAGTAAATCTCGCCGGTACCGGCGCTGACTGCGGTGCCATCACGGCGAACGGACTTGCCGTTGGATTCCATGGTCAGCTGCTGCAGGTAGGCCGGGAAGCGGCCGAGGTCCTCGGAGTAGGGCAGAACCGCGTGGGTCTGCGCGCCGAAGAAGTTGGAGTACCACACGCCGAGCAGGCCCATGAGCACCGGAACGTTCTTCTCCAGAGGCGCGGTGCGGAAGTGCTCATCCATGGCGTGGAAACCCTCGAGGAAGCGCATGAAGTCCAACGGGCCGATGGTGCACATCAGGGACAGGCCGATGGCGGAATCGACGGAGTAGCGCCCGCCCACCCAGTTCCAGAAACCGAACATGTTCTGGGTATCGATGCCGAACTCGGCGACCTTCTCCGCGTTGGTCGAGACTGCAACGAAGTGCTTAGCGACGGCCGACTCATCACCATCAAACTGCTCGATGAGCCAGCGGCGCGCGGCATGAGCATTGGCCAGGGTTTCCTGGGTGGTGAAAGTCTTGGAGGCCACGATAAAGAGGGTGGAGCCGGCGTCGAGGCCGTCGAGAGTCGCGGCGAGATCCGACGGGTCAACGTTGGAGACGAACTCTGCGCTGATGCCCGCTACCTCGTAGGAGCGCAGGGCCTTGGCGGCCATGGCTGGCCCCAGGTCAGAGCCACCGATGCCGATGTTGACGACCTTCTTGATGGTGTGGCCTGTATACCCCAGCCACGCGCCGGAGCGCAAAGCGGTGGCGAAGTCGCGCATGCGGCCGAGCACCTCGTGGACATCAGCAGCAACGTCCTGGCCGTCAACGCTCAAGTCCTTCTCCACAGGCAAGCGAAGCGCGGTGTGCAGCACAGCGCGGTCCTCAGTGTTGTTGAGGTGCTCGCCGGCGAACATGGCATCGCGGCGGCCCTCGACGTCCGCGGCGCGGGCGAGGTCCACGAGCTTGGACACGACGTCCTCATCGATGAGGTTCTTCGACAGATCCACATGCAGGCCCGCGGCGTCGAAGGAGTAGTCGGTGGCGCGGGAAGGAGAGCTGGCGAAGAGCTCGCGCAAATTGAGGTCCTTCTTGCTCTCAAAAAGAGAAGTGAGCGCGGCCCATTGTGGCTGTGCGGTGATGTCCATTGCAAAAGCCTTTCTGGCAGGTAGCAGACAGGAAACTTACTGTTTCCACCGTAGTCCAGAACGTGCGATGCTGCTGGGGGAGTTAGATGTAGAGGGTAAGACCAAAATGCTGCATTGTGTTGCCAATTTCCATGGCGCCGGCTTCCTGATTATTGGGCTCATCAACGACGTATGACATGACGCCCACGGCGTAGAGCTCGTTATCGATGACGGCGTAGACGGGGCCGCCGCTGTCTCCACGGTCGCTGTCGTTACCGAAGGCAAACAACCCTTGGTCAGCATCTCGCCCAAGATAGTTACCACAAGAAACCCCTCGCGTGGAGCCAGCGCGGCAGATGGTGGGGTGTGCCAGGTCGACTTCGTCAAGGCTCATCCATCCGATCAACGGTGCGTTGAGAGCCGGGGATGTGGATACCTTGGCTGCAGGATTAGATACTTCGATTAGGCCGATATCGGCGGAGTTAATGTGTTCGGTGTTGGTGTTGCGCGCCTCTAGGACCATCTCACCAATTTTGACGCGGTTTCCGGCGCTGTCGTTGTAATAGAACGTATCGCCTTTATCGCCGCAGTGGCCTGCGGTGAGAATGAAGAGGCGCTGGCCGTCGCCCGCAAAATGGCCTGCGGAACAGCGTCCGCTATTTTCGAGGTTGTAGATTGCAACACCCGGGGTCAGCACTCCTGCCGTCATGAAGTATTCGGCCGCTTCCGGCTGGGCTAGGTCAACGCGCGGCTCTGGACGCTCGGCTTGGGGAATTTCGGTGGTGTTATCCCACAGCGCGTCACCATCGAGGACCTTGTCCGAACCTTTCTCCGAGGCCTGCGTATCGGGGTGCTGCTCATTATCAGGGGCGCCGCCGCCCTCCAGACCGGCGCCTGCACCCGGAAGGTTCAGCGTAGTCGTGGTAATCGTTGCGACCGTGGAAGAAGAACTGCCGCAGGCGCTGAGCACGACAGCGGAGGTGATGGCGAGGAGAGAAGCCGCGAGGCGGGAGGGAAGGCGCATGCCGTGAGCTTAGCGCATGCTGAACGCCTCTGTTCTCAGTTGGGGAGCAGTCCGCGGCTGTCCACGGGCACACCGAAAAGTTTGAGTGTGTGACGACACAGCTGGCGGGGTGGCGGACTCCCCACAGTGCCCTTAAATGCAGGGCTGATTCCTAGGAATAGACCTTGAGCCCGAAGTGATTCCTGACTTAGGCCAATTTAGTGCCGAAGGGTTGGGGCGGTGATGGTGTTGACGAGGGTTTGGATTTCCGGG
>NZ_KV810497.1:0-702 GCF_001812805.1 Corynebacterium sp. HMSC078H07
GGAACCTACGCATCAAGCTTGCCGGCACCCCCGCTCACAAAATCCGCCAGGTTGCCACCACACGCCTAAAAGAACTTCAGTCCAAGCGCACCGCCAAACCCGGAGTCCGCTTCACCTACCGCTCTAAGGGACCGAACTCCATCACCATCACCGACACCCCCACCGTCATCGCCGACATCAGAGGCACCCTAGAATCCGTCAATAAAACAAACCTCCTTGAGGCTGCCCGCACCGTCATTGTCACCGGCGGTATCGGCACCAAACCTGCCGTACATGCCCAAGTCGTAGTCACCCTCAACGAACTCGACCAAATCATCAACGGGGATGGGGAGGAAATAGAACTTAACCTCACCAACGGCGCACGCATGACCGGCGCAGACTTTTTGGCCTACAAGTTTGCCGAGATTGGCTACGCCACCATCATCCACCCCCTTGAAGGGCCCATTAACTCTTATAGGATTCAGCGGCATGCCAGTTGGAAGCAACGCATCAGCCTGTGCGCCGAAACCCAAACCTGTTCCAGACCAGGGTGTAACAAGCCGGCGGACTACTGCGAAGTCCACCACCTCATTCCCTGGCAGGCAGGAGGATTTACCAACATTAAAAATCTCACCTTCTTGTGCGCTTACCACAACGGTATTAACGACGATGACCCGAAACGACCCACCGGCAGGGGTTACATGTTCCGGTTGAATACCGGGG
>NZ_KV810497.1:802-44492 GCF_001812805.1 Corynebacterium sp. HMSC078H07
TGAATACCGGGGTGAGCTACATCCCGCCCTGGGGCACACCAATTACCGCCATGCCCGAATACCAAGAAGCCGCAGCCAGACTCGCCGCCGAACAAACAAGACAAACCACAAGCCAACCACCCGACCCGCCGGGCGCAGGCTAAACGCCCGCGATGAGGCAACACGAGCGCCGGAACGCCGAAAGCACGCGCCGGCACCGAAACCCGCCGACCACACCACGGTCAGCGGGCAGATCGGCGATCCCACAGCTAGTCGAGGCAAGCGCCGAGACGATGAAACCCGCCAACCAGAAAAAGTTGACGGGTCAGACAGCGAGACTAGGTACTAATACAGCGCACTAGCGAGCTGCGTGCGGGCCGCGAGTACGCGAGGATCGCCAGAATCATAGAGGGCAAACAGCTCGAGCAGACGGTCCTTCAAACGTGCTTTGTCATCGCCGGCGGTGACCTTCATGGCGTCGATAAGCCGGCTAAAAGCAACGTCCGGAGTCCCGGCAACAATATGGGCATCAGCAGCCGCGAGCTGCTTATCCACGTCCTGTGGATTATCCTCAGCCTCGGCGATGGGGTCGCCATCCTTCGCGGATGCCTTAAGCCGCTTGAGCACCACGGTGGTGGCACGCGCCTGCTTGATTTCGGCATTGTCAGGCTCGGCGGCAAGCACCTCATCGTAAGCAGCAATAGCGGCATCGAAATCGCCGGCATTCAGCGCGTCCTCTGCCACGAGCAGGCGCGGGTCGGATGTTTCCTCCGCCTGGGGCTGCTCAGCACCAGTATCCTGCAGGCCGCGCAGCTGGGGGCCGAGCTTATCGACGATCGCCGCTACCCACTGCTCCAGGTTCTCCCGTGGCTGGCTCCCCTCAAAGTTGGTGACCGGCTGGCCCGCAGCGATGGCCACGGTGGTGGGTAGGTTCTGCACACCGAAGACCTGGGCGACCTGCGGCACTACATCAGCGTTGATGTAGCCCACGATGAACTTTAAGCCGCCTGCCGCGGCCATCTCCTCGAAGTCCTTCTTCAACTGCTCTGAGGCTGGCGAACGCGGGGAACCGATAAGCGCGATAACCGGGACTTCGGCGGAGCGGCGCACAAGGTCATTCTCAAAGTTCTGCTCCGTGACCTCAAAGAAGGGCTGAATTCCTGCAGGGGCACCGGTAGTGCCCTGTTCCTGTGCTTTCGCCTTGGCCTCTGCCTGCTGCTTGATGGCTCCCAAATCGAGGGCGCCTCCAACGTATGGTCCGGTCACTGATTCTCCTCCAGGTAACGGTTAACGGATTCTACTTTTTGGGTTATCTGCCCGGTGACGCCTTCGCGAATATCGGCCTTAATGACCAGGCTCGTGCGCGGAGAGACTTTACGGACGGCATCGGTGGCCTCCTTAATCACCGCAAAGACTTCGTCCCACTCGCCTTCAATGAGGGTAAACATGGCATTGGTCTCGTTGGGTAGGCCGGATGCACGGACCACGCGCACGGCCTCCGCCACGGCGTCCGACATCTCGGCGCTCTCATCACCCACGATGGTCGGGGCTACAGAAAAGGCAACAATCATGCCCGCTAGTCTACCGCCGCTCCCAACAGTGGCGGTGCCAGTGCCGGCGGTCATCGCCTTGTCTACCGCTATCGCGCGGCCACGCCACAATGTGCGCGACCCCGGGCGGGATGTTCTGGTTGCAGCCGGGGCACACGTAGTACTTCTGCGCGGCCGAACTGCCGATGTGCCGCATGATGAAAGGTTCCCCATTCGTCCAGCTTGGCCCCGGAACGGTCTGCGAACCGAGCAACGCGCCGCCATCCCGCGGCAAGAAGCGAGGTTCCTCCCGGATTCTTCGGTTTCGGCGTGGCATTAAAACAGGCGCAGCTCGTTGGACTCGATACCGCGCAGCTCCTGGTAGTCCAGCACCACGCAGCGAATCCCGCGGTCTTCAGCCAAGGTACGAGCCTGCGGCTTGATTTCCTGCGCCGCAAACACACCATGGACCGGCGCCAGCAGGTCATCGCGGTTAAGCAATTCCAGGTAACGCGTAAGCTGCTCGACGCCATCGATACCTCCACGGCGCTTGACCTCCACCGCCACAAACTCGTTCTGAGGATTCTTGGCCATAATGTCCACCGGACCAATCGCCGTGGGATACTCGCGGCGGACAAGCGAGTACTTCTCCCCAAGCGTTTCGATGTGCTCCGCTAGAAGCTCTTGCAGGTGTGCTTCGACACCGTCCTTGACCAGGCCTGGGTCTTCGCCCAAGTCCATAGCGATGTCTTGGTGCACCTCTGCGATGGTGATGCGGAGTTGTTCGCCCTTGGGGTTCTCCACCAACCATAGTTTCTCGCCGGTATCCTCACCGTCGATATCCGTAATCTCAGACTCCTCCAGGGAGCACGGAGGAGTCATCCAGTTCAAAGGTTTATAGGCACGGTCATCCGCATGGACGGACACCGAGCCATCGGCCTTGATAAGGATGAGTCGGTCCGCCATAGGCAAGTGGGCGTCGAGGCGACCAACGTAATCTACAGAGCAACGGGCGATGACAACACGCATGCCCTCTACCCTAACGGGTAAGGACTACTTCTTTGGAAAGCGGCTGGCACGCTGGCGCATCTGATGATAGTTCAGCTTCTCCTTGCGCTTCGAAGGCGCTGCTTCCACCCAAGCATTCAGGGCCATGATGCCGTGCGCATCAGAGGCAATCTCATAGTCCTTGCCATGGACGCTGATCCCCATAACCTGGTCGCCAGCGGGCATAAAAGAAGCCTCGTCATCATCCAGCGAACGGATTCCGTTCAAGGTGATGTCGAGGCGATTGAACCGCATGTTGGCGCGGGGAAGAACAGAGCGAAGCTTAAAGTACTCCATATACTCGCCGTTATAGCGCACCAGCCCATGACGCCACGAATGGGAATCCTTGGCCGGCAGGAGGCGCAGAAGGACCGTAGTTCCGCGGGAGCGCAACGTAAAAAAGCGCACTGCGGCGAGGATGATGACAGCCAGAATAATCAGGATGAGGACGAAGAGTAGCCCTTGCAACACCTGAGAATTCATGACAAACAGTCCTTTACGGCAATGCGATTTGTTTCAACGATTGTACCGCCTAGCAACATTGCAATGCCAGTTTGCGTGGGTAAAGGCTAAACCCCCTGCCTCTCCTCGTGAAAGGAGGTGCAGGGGGTTCTTCTCAAGCCAGAGTGGGAAGGGCGGTCATTGCTGCCCGTTCTCTCCCCTCTCCGCTAATCCGTTAGCTGTTGAAGCGGCGCACGGCGCGCAATGCAGCTTCGCCGCGGGACCTCGTCAACTCGTGCTCAGACTTCAGGTCTTCCTGAGCCTGTGCCTCATCGACCTCGCGGGCCCAGATGGCCCAGTCCGCGAGGACGGTGATCTTGTTCTCGGACACGGAGAGGAAGCCACCCTGGACGGCAGCGACGCGGCGCTCGCCGTCCGCTGGGTGGATGGTCACGACGCCATTGTTGATCAGCTGACCAACCATAGGCTCGTGGCCAGGAAGCACGCCGATCTCACCCTCGGTGGTCTCAGCCGTCACCATGGTGGCCTTGCCGGTCCACAGCAGGCGCTCGACGGAAACCAATTCGGCGGTGATGTCAGCCATGTGCCTCTCCCTACTTCTTCTCGCTCAGCTTCTTGTACGCAGCCTCGACGTCGTCCAGGCCACCCAGGCCGTTGAAGGCCTGCTCTGGGTAGTGGTCGAATTCGCCGTTGCAGATGCGCTCGAAGGCGTCGATGGTGTCAGCCAGCGGCACGTAGGAGCCCGGCAGACCGGTGAACTTCTCTGCGACGAAGAAGTTCTGGCCCAGGAAGCGCTCGATACGACGTGCTCGCTGAACGGTGACCTTGTCCTCCTCAGACAGCTCGTCCATACCAAGGATGGCGATGATGTCCTGGAGTTCCTTGTTCTTCTGCAGGATACCGATGACACGCTGTGCCACCTCGTAGTGGCGCTCGCCCACGATGGACGGCTCCAGAATACGAGAGGTAGAGGTCAGCGGGTTCACTGCCGGGTAAATACCCTTGGAAGCAATGGAACGGTCCAGCTCGGTGGTGGCATCGAGGTGGGCGAAGGTGGTGGCCGGAGCCGGGTCAGTGTAGTCATCGGCCGGCACGTAGACGGCCTGCAGGGAGGTAATGGACTTACCCTTGGTGGAGGTAATACGCTCCTGCAGAACACCCATTTCATCGGCCAGAGTCGGCTGGTAACCCACGGCGGACGGCATACGGCCGAGCAGCGTGGACACCTCAGAACCTGCCTGGGTGAAACGGAAGATGTTGTCGATGAACAGCAGCACGTCCTGGTTCTGGACATCGCGGAAGTACTCCGCCATGGTCAGACCGGACAGAGCCACGCGCATACGGACTCCAGGCGGCTCGTCCATCTGGCCGAACACGAGGGCCGTGTCCTGGAGAACGCCCATCTCTTCCATCTCAAGGAACAGGTCGGTGCCCTCACGGGTGCGCTCGCCAACGCCGGCGAAGACGGAGGTACCGGAGAACTCGCGTGCGATACGAGTAATCATCTCCTGGATAAGAACGGTCTTACCCACACCTGCACCACCAAAGAGGCCAATCTTGCCGCCCTTGACGTACGGGGTGAGAAGGTCAATAACCTTAATACCGGTCTCGAGGATTTCGGTCTTACCCTCCAGCTGGTCGAATGCCGGCGGCTCGCGGTGGATGCCCCACTGCTCACCATCGCGGCCCAGCCCCGGCTGGTCGAGGCAGTCACCGAGGGCGTTGAAGACGTGGCCCTTGACCACATCGCCCACGGGGACGGAAATCGGCTTGCCAGTGTCGGTTACGGCTGCACCGCGGACGAGGCCGTCGGTCGGAGCCATGGACACGGCACGGACGAGGTTGTCACCGAGGTGCTGAGCGACCTCAAGGGTGACGGTCTTTGCAACAGCCTCGAGGGTCACCTCGACGGTCAGTGCGTTGTACAGTGCCGGCAGCCCGCCACGCGGAAACTCCACGTCGACGACCGGACCGATGACACGCACCACACGGCCGGCGGTAGCCGACGACTGTGTGTTCTGCTCTTGCAGAGCTGTAGTCATAATCTAGTCACTTTCTGCGCTTTCGGCGAGCGCCCCAGCGCCACCGACGATCTCTGTGATTTCTTGGGTAATCTGCGCCTGACGTGCCTGGTTGGCAACGCGGGAGAGGTCCTTGACCAGCTCGGTAGCGTTATCAGTTGCAGACTTCATTGCGGTACGGCGTGCGGCGGACTCGGAGGCCGAGGACTCCAAGAACATCGCAAACAGGAGGCGGGACACGTACTGCGGGAGCAGTGCTTCCATGAGGGTGTCCGCATCCGGCTCGAAGTCGTAATCAGGGGTGACCTGATTGGCCGACGAGGCGTCGGAAAGCGCGGACTCACCCATGTTGAAGTCCTCTTCCTCAATAACCGGTACCACCGGCAGCAGCTGCTGCACACGCGCCGTCTGGGTCAGCATGGACTGGAACTCGGTGTACACAACGTGTACTTGGTCGAAACCGCGGACGGTCTCGCCCTCGAGATTGATTCCCTCGCGGGTCTTAGCCTGGCCCTTCGAACCGGCGATGAAGCCGTCGATGATGTGGTGGCGCACGTCGTGCGTCGCCTCCCAGGTCGGATCCTGCGAGAATCCAGTCCAGCTGCCTGCGACCTCGGCTTCACGGAACTTGTAGAAGCCAACGCCCTTGTTACCCGTGACGTAGCGGACGGTCTCGAAACCTTCGCTCTTCAGCAATGCTTCGAGCTCGGCCGCCTTCTTGAAGACGTTGTTGTTGTAGCCACCGCACATACCGCGGTCAGAGGAGACCACGAGGATTGCGGCGACCTTGCCATCTTCACGCTCACGGAGCATCGGGTGATCCAGGTTTGTGTGCGCGGCGAGCTTGTTCAACACGTTGGACAGCTCGTGCGCATAAGGCTGCGACGCCTCGACCCTGGCCTGTGCCTTGGTAATGCGCGAGGTAGCAATGAGCTCCTGTGCCTTGGTGATCTTCTTAGTGGAATTGACGGACCTGATGCGGTCACGCAGTTCACGAAGATTAGCCATGGTTTTCGCTCCTCCCTTCTTTTTCTAGACGGTTACTTCTTAGAGTGTGCGGACTCTACTTGGCCGTCTTGCGGGAGACGTTGAGCTCGGACTTGTTGATTTCTTCAGCGTCGAGCGGATCCACCGGAGCCTCAGTGCCGAGGTTGTGGCCCTCAGAGGTGCGGAAGGACGGGGTGAAGTCCTTGGCTGCGGCAACAAGCGCATCCTTGGACTCGTCGGTCAGAGCGGTGCCGCCCTGAATCTGCTCGAACACCTGCGGGGTTGCAGAGTTGAGGTGATCGTGCAGCTCCTTCTCGAAGCGGCGTACGTCCTCGACGGGAACGACGTCGAAGATGCCCTGGTCTGCGAGGAAGATGGAAACCATCTGGTACTCGACAGGCTGCGGGGAGGACTCGGACTGCTTCAGCAGCTCAACAAGGCGCTCACCGCGCTCCAGCTGAGCCTTGGAGGCAGAGTCAAGGTCGGACGCGAAGGCAGCGAAGGCCTGCAGGTCACGGTAGGCAGCCAGCTCAAGACGGAGGTTACCAGCAACCTTCTTCATACCCTTGGTCTGTGCTGCACCACCAACACGGGAGACGGACACACCGACGTTAATTGCCGGACGGACGCCCTGGTTAAACAGGTCGGACTCCAGGAAGACCTGGCCGTCGGTAATAGAAATAACGTTGGTCGGAATGAAGGCGGAGACGTCGTTCGCCTTCGTCTCAATGATCGGCAGTGCGGTCATGGAACCTGCACCCATGTCGTCGGAGAGCTTTGCAGCACGCTCCAGCAGACGGGAGTGGAGGTAGAAGACGTCACCCGGGTATGCCTCGCGGCCCGGCGGGCGGCGCAGCAGAAGGGAAATCGCACGGTAGGCCTCAGCCTGCTTGGTCAGATCATCGTAAATGATCAGGACGTGGTTGCCCTGGTACATCCAGTGCTGACCCAGAGCTGCACCGGAGAACGGTGCCAGCCACTTGAAGCCGGCGGCGTCGGATGCCGGAGCAGCCACGATGGTGGTGTACTCTAGGGCGCCGTGCTGCTCCAGGGTGTGGCGCACACCAGCAATGGTGGAGCCCTTCTGGCCGATGGCGACGTAGATGCAGCGGACCTGCTTGTTCTTATCGCCAGACTCCCAGTTAGCCTTCTGGTTCAGGATGGTGTCGATACAGACGGCGGTCTTACCCGTCTTACGGTCACCAATGATCAACTGACGCTGACCACGACCAATCGGGGTCATGGCGTCAATTGCCTTGATGCCGGTCTGCATCGGCTCTTCCACCGGCTGACGCTGCAGCACGGACGGTGCCTGCAGCTCGAGGACGCGGTCCTCTTCAGCGGTAATCGGGCCCATGCCGTCAATCGGCTGGCCCAGTGGGTTGATAACGCGGCCGAGGAATTCCTCGCCCACAGGGATGGAGAGGACTTCGCCGGTCCTCTTGACCTCGTCGCCTTCCTTAAGGGACTCGAAGTTGCCCAAGACCACGACACCGATGGAGTTGGTGTCAAGGTTCTGAGCGACGCCGATGACGCCGCCTGGGAACTCGAGCAGCTCATTCGCCATGACGGACGGCAGGCCCGAAACCTGCGCAATACCGTCAGCTGCCGAAATGACCACGCCGACCTCCTCACGGGAGGCCTCCGCGGAGTAGCTCGAGGTGTAGTTCGCAATCGCGCTACGGATCTCGTCGGAGGAGATCGTCAGCTCCGCCATGTTCTTCCTGCTCTCGGTAGTATCTTCCAGCAATTACTTAATCGTTTCTGTCGTTTCGGCTTATGCCATCACAGCACGAAGGCGGGAAATCTTGCCTGCCGTCGAACCATCAATGACTTCGTCGCCAACGCGGATGGTCATACCACCGAGGAGGCTGGTGTCAACCTCAGAGTGGATGGACATCGCACGACCATAAATTTTGCCCAGCTTTTCAGCGAGTGCTGCCCGCTGGCTATCGTTTAGCTCACCCGCCGACGTCACGCGCGCAATGGAGCGGCCCTGCAGCTCGGCTGCGGAGTCTGCCAGTGCGGCAATATCATCAATCGGGTTCTGCTCCGGGCGGCCAATGGCCTGCAGCGCGAGCGCTTCAGTGACCATAGTGACCTTGCCGTAGAGCACGCTTGCCAGCAGTCCAACCTTGCGGTCGGACGTCGCAGTACGGTCTGAAAGCAGCTGGGTCAGTTCGCCTTCGCGGTCCAGCACGCGTGACAGGGAGAAGAGCTCGTCTTCTACCTGGCCCAGCTTGCCCTCGGACTCAGCGCCACGCAGAAGAGCGCGGCGGCCAAGCCTCACGAGGCCACGGGCAATATCACGCGGGGAGGACCACTGTGCGGCGGCGGCTTCCTCGAGCACCTGCTGTGCTACCGGGGAAATCTTGCCGCCGAAAAGCTTCTGGACCAGGGACTTACGCTCCTCAGAAGAAGCCGCATCATCGGTCAGGGCAACGCGCAGTTCGCGGTCACCGTCGAGGACGCGGACAACCTCAAAGAGGTCCTGGCCTGCCTGGGTAGCAGTAGCTACCGAGTTGTCGCCGGAGAGAAAACCATCCAGCTTCGACTCAACGGTAGCGAGTGCTTCGCGGCTAGCTGCCTTCATCGTTGCCTACTTTCCGGCCGGTGCCACAGTGTCGAGCTCGGACAGGAAGCTATCAATGGTGGAGGACTGCTTCGTGGCGTCGGAAAGTTCGCCGCCGAGAAGCTTCTCTGCCAAGTTGATGGAGTTCTGTCCGATGTCGGAACGCAGCTCAGACACGACCTGTGCACGGGAAGCTTCCAGCTGCTTCTCACCAGCGGCGAGAATGCGACGAGTCTCTTCTTCTGCAGCTTCCTTAGCCTCTGCCTCGATCAGCTTGCCACGCTCACGCGCCTGCTCACGGATCTCAGCAGCCTCTGCTCGGGCGTCAGCGAGCTGAGCGTTGTACTTTTCCAAAGCGGCCTTTGCTTCGGCCTGCTGAGCCTCCGCACGCTTAAGGCCACCCTCGATCCGGTCTTCACGCTCCTGCAACATCTTGCTGTATGCCGGAAGCACAAACTTCCAGAAAATCAGCAGGATGACGGCGAACGGAATGAGAGACCAGACCAAGTCGTACATCTTGGGCAGAAGGATGGAGTTACCGCTCTCCAGCGGCAGGTGCTCACTTCCTTCCGCTGCAAGGTAGTAAATGACGTTGTTCATGGGGCTCCGTTCTTAAAGTTCGATTTACTTGTGTAAAGCGCTCTTTAGAACAGGAAGCCTGCAACGAGGCCGATGAGGGCGAGGGCCTCAACGAAGGCGATACCCAGGAACATGGTGGTACGCAGCTGACCAGCCATCTCCGGCTGGCGAGCCATGCCCTCGACGGTCTTGCCGACGAGGATACCGATGCCCAGACCCGGGCCGATGGTTGCGATGCCGTAGCCGATGGCGCCGAGACCCTTGAGGGTGGACTCAGCAGCGTCCTGAGCAAGAATGATTTCGTTCATGATGAAAGTCGTTCCCTTTCAATGTTTCTCCCGCGGACTGTTCCGCAGGAAGCAGTGAGGATGGATTCTGGGGATATTTAGTTAACCGCGAGGTTCGCGTTGTTGTTAGTGCGAGTCTGCATGCAGCGACAATTCGATGTATACCGCCGTCAGCAGGGCAAAGATGTATGCCTGCAGGAAGATGACGATAATCTCGTAGATCGTGAACAGAACCGCTGCGACCAGCGTCAGGCCACTCAATGCAGTCCAGGCGTTGAACTGGAAGAAAAAGAAGTTCGTTGCCGAGTACAACAGGACCAAAATGAGGTGACCAGCCAGGAAGTTCGCCATCAGACGAAGTGCCAGCGTGACTGGGCGCATAACGAACGTAGAGAATGCCTCAATCGGCACAACAAGAACGTGCAGCCACGGCGGAAGGTTAGGAATAACCACCGAGGACTTGACAAACTTGCCGAAACCGAATCGCTTCGCGCCGGCATAGATCATGGCGATGTACGCCACGATGGCCAATACGATCGGCATACCAATACGGGCGTTCGGAGAGATGTTCAGGCCCGGAACAATAGTTGCTACGTTCCAGAACAAAACGCCGAAGAAGATAGAGGCCAAAATCGGAAGGAAACGGCGCCCTTCCTTCTTGCCCAAGATGTCTTCTGCGATGTGAATTCGCACGAAGTCAATCGCGTGCTCGCCTACGTTCTGCAATCCTTTAGGAACCAACTTGGGGTTCTTAAAGGCGACAACAAAAAGGAGCACCAAAATGGCTGCCATGAACAGGCGAACCAGCATGATGCGATCCAAAGCGAACCAACCGTTAGCGAAGTCAGCGAACAAAAGGTCGACGACTTCACCGTCATCGGTTACGTGCCCCGGGAAAATTTCTGGATCCAGTTCGGGTGCGTGAAAGCTACCCTTCATGGCCAATGTTGTAACGCTCAGCGTTCTCTCCCGTGTTCGGGCCACACAGCTTGTCGAAGGCTATGTGGTGCGATGGACGTCTTCAGCTCTTTGCCTTGCTCACGGACTCCGTCGCACATCAGCGTGAACAAGACAAGGATAAACCGCACTGTATCGGGCTAGCATGACACTAACCCGCGGTAACCCGAAGTGAATGGTATCAGTTTGATGACAAGTTTTCGCACGTGGGGGCACCGTGCCTTAAGCATCTTGCTACCCCACCCTCACGGATAGACCTAAAACGCCCGCATTCTGCCCAAACCCCAGTCAGTGGATTTGGTCACACACCCCTGTTTTCCCACCTTGACGGGGGTAACTACGGTTGTCCGCAGTGCCACACGAACAAATACAAAAGCCACCCTCCTGGGGGATCCAGTAAGGGTGGTGAACATGGTGGTCGGGACATTTGGCCCGCTGCGCTAGGACACGTACGTAACGTTGGAGGTCACGACTCCCCATACCTCAGTTCCAAGGGTGACCGCCAGCGCACAGATAACGGTAACGAAAAGCGCCATGGTGTCGTAAAACTCCAAGTCCTTAATCAGCAGCAGGACCATGATGAGGATGACCACCTTGAGCAGCCAACCGCCAAGGACCACGGCCATGGTCGTAGATGGCGTCGTGCGTGCAGTCAACAGAACCGAGGCTGCCGTGAAAAGCACGAAGCCACCGCCGATGGCTGCGCCGACCAGCACGCCCAGAAGACCCGGCGTGCCACGGACACCGCCCCAAATAGCGAGGGAAGCAATGGTCACCACCACGAGGCCCATCGCCCCGAGGCGCAGTGCGCGTTTCAGCGGGCGGCGGTGATCATCGTACGGCGATAGCTGGTCGGAGCTCGTTGATTCAGTCACAGCCCCTTACCCTACCTCAGGAGGGA
Source organism: Corynebacterium sp. HMSC078H07 (assembly GCF_001812805.1). Lineage (GTDB taxonomy): Bacteria > Actinomycetota > Actinomycetes > Mycobacteriales > Mycobacteriaceae > Corynebacterium. Next base: position 12,124 of record NZ_KV810497.1, read on the forward strand.
TCCGATTCGAACACCACGCTGGTCGGACGAGACTTGCGCCCAATCTTGCCCTGGCGCAGCGGAATGAGGGTCACGACGAAGGCGCCGACAAGGGCAAGTACGGCTAGAGCCACCGCCACTGGCGCAGGAACGATGGAAAAGGACACCGCACCAAACGCCACCGCTGAGACCCACAAGTAGAGCACCAGCACCGTACGGCGGTGAGTATGTCCCAATGACAGCAAGCGGTGGTGGATATGCGCTTTGTCTGCTGCGAAGGGCGAGCGCCCCTGAGAGACGCGGCGAATAACCGCCCAGACAAGGTCCAGGACTGGAATAAAGACCGCCGCGATGACCACGATCACCGGTGACATGAGCGCCACCATGTCCACCGTTCCATACAGCGACATGTTAATTTTGCCCGAGGCCGAGGTGGATGCAGCCGCCAGCAGCAAGCCAATGAGCATCGCACCACTATCCCCCATGAAGATGCGCGAGGGCTCGAAGTTATGCGGCAAGAAGCCGGCACACATTCCCACGAGTGCGGCAGCAATAATCGCCGGCGGATAGGCCGAGACTGCCCCGCCTTGGTCATGCAGTACCGTGAGCGAGAAGACGAGAATGGCGCCACCAGCAATCATGCCAAGGCCCGCAGCCAAACCGTCGAGACCATCGACGAAATTGATGGCGTTGATGAGCAGCACCGTAAAAAACACAGTCAAGAGTGTGCTCTGAACTTGGTCGAGGATAACCGTGGTTCCATCACCAAACGGCAAAAAGAGCAGCGTCCAGGTCAGGCCTAAACCGCTCATGAGTGCAGCGGCGACAAGCTGGCCCACCAGTTTGACTATCGCGCTCAGCTCAATCAGATCATCGACCACGCCCACCAGCACAATGGCCGCAGCCGACCAAAGCACCGCATTCATCTCAGGAGTCACGGGCATAAAGCCACGAGTCAAGGCTGGAAGCTGGCCCGCAAGATAGACTGCCGCAGCAAAGCCAGTAAACATAGCCACGCCGCCCAACTGCGGGGTGGGTTGCGAGTGGCTATCACGCAGGCGAATCTCCGCCACCCGGCCCGTGCGCACGAGAAAAGTACGCACCAGACCGGTGCTGAGATACGTAAAGGCAGCAGCGACGAAAATGACTAGGGCCAATTCGCGCAGCGGCACACCTGTTCCTGCCACGGTGAGCGCTCCTTAGCTCTGTGCGCTCGGGCGGGTGCGCAGGGACTCTGGGGTTACACCAATCACTTCAGCGATCTCTTCGGCCTTCAACGCTCCCTCGCGCAGCAAATAGGGGTGCGGACCGGAGAGATCAATGATCGTCGAGGGCTTGCCAATCTCTGCTTCCCCACCATCGAGGTACACCGTCACGGCTTTGCCCAGCTGCTGCTTGGCAGCAATGGCGGTCGTCGGCGGCTGGTGGCCGGAGATATTCGCTGAAGAGACTGCCATGGGGCCGACTTCGCGCAGCAGCTCAATAGCGATGGGATGCAGCGGCATCCGCAGCATCACGGTGCCGCGCGTATCCCCCAGGTTCCATGGCAAGGAGGGAGCCTGCTCGACGACGATCGACAGCCCGCCCGGCCAGAACGCCTCGATAAGGTTCTGCGCAGTGTCATCCAACCGTGCCACGAGGCCCTTGACAGTATCCCACGAGCCCACCAGCACCGGTACCGGCATATCGGGCCCGCGATGCTTGGTGGCAAGGAGGCCGGCCACCGCGTCGTTATCGAAGGCGTCACAGCCCAACCCGTAGAGGGTATCGGTGGGCAGGACCACGAGACGCCCAGACTTAGCGGCCTTGACTGCGAGCTCCATGCCTTCTTCGCGCTCGGCTGCATCCGCGCAGTTAAAAATCTGTCCCTGCATCGGTGAGATTCTCCTTTATGCCACGCTCATTGTGCGTCGGCTGGTTGGCCAATCCTTGACCAATCTACTGTACTCCCCGCACCGCCGTCACAAACCGCGCGGTACCTGTGAGGTCATGAAGTATGTCGACCTGCTCGAATCCGCCATGTGCGCGGAATGCTTCCTGGACCTTGTGGGAAGTCTCATCATCGTGCTCAAGACCTACCCGCCCGCCTGGGCGCAATAGGCGCGCGATGGTGGGAATCATGGCGGTAATGGTGTCCATCCCGTCCGCCCCACCAAAGACGGCCTCGTGGGGGTCCTGGTACACCTCCGGCTCCAGGTCCGGAGTCTCGGGCACGTAGGGCGGATTCGTAAGCACGAAGTCCACGGTGCCATCCAACTCGGAAAGGACCTGTGGGTCTGTCACATCACCCTGAACCAACTGAAGTTCAGGGGCGTGACGTGCGGCGTTGCGCTGGGCATAGGCCAGGGAGGCGTCGGAAAGCTCCACGCCCCACACCTGTGCCCGCGGCAGATAGTGCGCGACGTAGAGCGCCAGCGCCCCGGACCCCGTGCACAGGTCAACGACACGACTATCCTCTGCGTGAGTTTTCTGAAGAAATCTCACGCACCAATCGGCAAGCACCTCCGTCTCTGGGCGCGGAATGAACACGCCAGGTCCCACCTCAAGCTCGAGCGGACCGAACCACGCGTGGCCCAGGATGTGTTGGAGGGGCTCGCGCGCTTCACGACGCCCCACCAGCGCCCCATAGGCCACGTCAAAACCCGGGATGGGTGCTTGATCCATGGGGATATCCATGTGACCGCAGTGGATGAGATGCGCGGCCAGCAGGCGTGCGTCCCACTCGGGTGAGGGGACTCCGGCAGCGCGAAGGCGCCCCGCGGCATCGCGAAGCGCCTCCTGATAGGTGTGAAACGTCACCGTGTGTCGTCCTAGCCTTATTGCCCTAGCCTTCGGCCTCAAGGCGCTCGGCACGCTCCTGGGCCTGGAGGGCCTCAATAAGTTCGTGCATATCGCCGTTGAGCACCGCGTCTAGGTTGTTGGCCTTGTAGCCAATGCGGTGATCGGTAATACGGTTCTCCGGCCAGTTATAGGTGCGGATGCGCTCGGAGCGGTCCATGGTGCGCACCTGGGAGGCGCGCTGCTCGCCGGCTTCGGCCTCGCGGGCTTCGCGTTCCATCTGGTCGAGGCGAGCTTGCAGAACCTGCAGGGCACGCGCCTTGTTCTGGATCTGGGAACGTTCCTTCTGACACGTCACCACCAGGCCAGTTGGCAGGTGGGTAATACGCACGGCGGAGTCCGTGGTGTTGACACCCTGGCCGCCCTTACCGGAGGAACGATACACGTCGACGCGGATATCCTTGTCGTCGATGTTGACTGCTTCGACTTCTTCCGGTTCCGGGTAGACCAGAACGCCGGCAGCCGAGGTCTGGATGCGGCCCTGGGACTCCGTTACCGGGATGCGCTGCACGCGGTGCACGCCGCCCTCAAACTTGAACACGCTCCAGGCACCGTCGCGGGATGGGGTCTTGGACTTGAAGGAGATGGACATGTCCTTCACGCCGCCCAAATCCGACTCGTTGAGGCCTAGGACCTCCCACTGGAAGCCGGCCTTGTCGGCAAAGCGCTCGTACATGCGAGCCAGGTCGCCGGCGAAGAGGGCTGCCTCTTCACCACCGGCACCGGCCTTAATCTCCATAATGATGTCCTCGGAGTCCTGCTCATCGCGCGGTGCGAGCAGGTCAGCGAGCTTTTCTTCCAATTCCACGACGAGCGGCTCGAGGCGGTCGACCTCAGGCTGGAACTCGTGGTCTTCGTAGGCCATTTCCTTGGCATCGGCCAAGTCCTGTCGGGCCTGGACCAGCTCGTCGTTCACGGCGACGATGGGTCGCAGCTCGGCATAGCGCTTGGACAGCTTGCGGAACTGGGACTGATCACCGGCTACCTCCGGATCAGCCATCTGCATTTCGATGCCCTGGTACTCGGAGACAATATCGTCAACGAGGGAAACCTGGTTCGACATTACTTGTAGTCCTCCTCATCGGTGTCTGCTGCCATAGGCGCAGAGGACGCCACCTGCATGAGGAACTCACCGTTGGAGCGGGTCTTCTTGAGCTGCTTGATGAGCAAGTCAATGGCGGCGAAGGAGTCCAGACCAGAGAGGATACGCCGCAGCTTGGTCATGATGCGTGCTTCCTCCGGGACGAGCAAGAGCTCGTCCTTGCGGGTGCCGGACGGGTTGACGTCCACAGCCGGGAAGATGCGGCGCTCAGAGATGGCGCGGTCAAGCTTGAGCTCGGCGTTGCCGGTGCCCTTGAACTCCTCGAAGATGACGGTGTCACCGGTGGAGCCGGTCTCCACCATCGCGGTGGCGATGATGGTCAGCGAACCGCCGTTTTCGATGTTGCGGGCAGCACCGAGGAAACGCTTCGGCGGGTAAAGGGCGTTGGAGTCCACACCGCCGGAAAGGATGCGGCCGGAGGCCGGCGAAGAGTTGTTGTAGGCACGGCCCAGGCGAGTAATGGAGTCGAGCAGGACGACGACATCCTTGCCCTGCTCCACCAAGCGCTTGGCGCGCTCGATGGCCAGCTCTGCCACGGAAGTGTGCTCTGACGGCGGGCGGTCGAAGGTAGAGGCAATGACCTCACCCTTGACGCTGCGCTGCATGTCGGTGACCTCTTCAGGGCGCTCGTCAACGAGAACGACCATGAGGTAGCACTCGGGGTTGTTGGCAGCAATCGCGTTGGCGATGTTCTGCAGAATCGTCGTCTTACCGGCCTTCGGCGGGGAGACGATGAGCGCGCGCTGGCCCTTACCAATCGGCATGATGAGGTCAATGACGCGGGTGGTGAGGATCTTCGGATCCGTCTCCAGGCGCAGGCGCTGGTTCGGGTAGAGCGGGGTGAGCTTGGCGAAGTCCGGACGCTCCTTGGCGCTCGACGGATCGAGACCATTGACGGTATCGACTTCCACCAGCTGGTTGTACTTGCGGCGGTTGCGGCCGTTGCCGTGGGTATGCGTCGGACCGGACACCTTGACCTTACCGGTCAGCGCATCGCCGGAACGCAAGCCCAAGCGGCGCACGAGGTTGTTGTTAACAAAGACATCGGAGCTAGCCGCGCGGTAACCCGTGGTGCGCAGGAAGGCCACGTTGTTATCCACGACCTCCAGGATGCCGCCGACGACCTGTACCTCATCGCCCTCGCGGATTTGCAGATCATTGCCACCATTGCCGCCGCCATCGCGGTCACGGCCGCGACGGTTTCGGCGGTTACGACGGTTGCGACGTCCGCCACCGCCATGGTTGTTGTCATCATCGTGGCGGTTGTTGTTGTCACGACGGTTGTTGCCGCCGTTATTGTTACCACCGTTATTGTTGCCGCCACCATTGTCGTTGCGGCCCTGGTTGTCCTCCGACTTGCCCTGGCCGTCGTTATTGTTGCCGCCCTGGTTGCCAGAGTTTCCCTTGTCCTGGCCGTTGTTGTGGTCATCGTGACCGGAAGCCTTAGCCTCTTCGCGGGCCTCACGCTCTTGGCGGCGGGCACGGTTGCGGCGAGCGCGGCGGGCCTGGGAGCGCGATTCATAGCGCTGCTCGTCGTTCTTGCCACCCTTGTCCGCGTTGTTGTCACCCTGCTCAGATCCCTGGTCGGAGCCCTGCTCAGGGTTGTTGTTCGCGCCCTTCTGGGCATCGTGGTTCTTCTCCTCGGCGGAGCCTGCCGGGCGGGAGGCCTTGCGCGCTGCGCGGCGCGGAGTGGAGGCCTTCTCCTCGGTCTTGTCCTCTGCCTTGGGGGCGTCGGCAGCCTTTGCCGCTGCCTTCGCGGCACGCACCGGAACCTGGCCGGTGGTCAGAGCAGTAATGAGGTCCCCCTTGCGCAGTCCGGAGACGCCGCGGAGTCCGCGTTCCGCTGCAAGCTTGCGCAGTTCCGGCAGCTTCAGGGACGCCAAGTCCTGTGCTGCGGTCTTGTCCGTATCGCTCACGGATATCCTTTCGTCGCTTCACCAACGAGCACCAACATGGCCAGGCCGCAATCAAGCGGTACAGCCCACGCGTGGGGCGTTGGAAGCCAGTGTGTAATTGAAGTGGTCCGCCGCCACCAGCGAGTTCACGCAACCGCGATCCCCGTGGGCGGTGGGTTTGTGTGGCTCTCCCCTCGTTGACGCGCCCCCGCGGCGCGGAAAAAACTAGAGCCGTGGGTCACTGATGGGAGATGTTTTAAGAGGCGACTGCGAGCGTATCTCTACTCCCCTTCACCGTCGTGCACAGTCTCACGAGTGCACACCGTGGAGGATGCTCGGAAGGTGCGGGGAAGGCCTCCCCGCCAGTCGCGGATAACTATACCGCATCCTTCCACCGCGCTCACACTGACACGGCTAAAGTGGTACGCATGCTCTCCACCATGCAGGATATCCCCCTGTCCCTGACGCGCATCCTGGAGTACGGTTCCTCCGTCCACGGCCAAACCCAAGTCATCACGTGGCATAGTGACGATCCGGGCAATGAGCGCGAGGAAACCACCTTCGCCGATATTGGGGCACGCGCTGCGGCCTTCGCACATGCGCTTCATGACACTCTCGGTGTTACCGGCGATGAACGCGTGGGGTCATTGCTATGGAATTGTGCGGAGCACCTCGAGGTCCTCTTTGGCACCGCCTGCAAAGGTGCGGTCTTTACCCCGCTCAATAAGCAGTTGATGAATGACCAGATTAGGCACATCGTCAACCATGCGGAAGTACAAGTTATTGTCGCCGATGGGCGCCTTGGCCAGCAGCTTGCAGATGTCCTCAAGGGCGTGGAGTGTGTGCGTGCGGTGGTCTTTACGGACGTCGATAAGCTCACTGTTCCCATGCCCCAGGGCATCGAGGTCTACAGCTACGAGGAGCTGCTCGATGGCCGCTCGACGGTCTATGACTGGCCCACCTTGGATGAGCACACCGCGGCCGCCCTGTGTTATTCCACCGGTACCACCGGCGCGCCCAAAGGCGTGCTCTACTCGCACCGCGCGCTGTATCTCGAGGGCATGCAGCTGCGTGCTTCCGATTCGCTCTGTGTGACGCATGGCGAGACCTTCCTGTGCTGTATTCCCATCTATCACGTGCTGAGCTGGGGCGTTCCTTTTGCGGCATGGATGACGGGCACGCCGCTGGTGCTTCCCGACGCCGACGTCTCCCCTGCCACCCTGGCCAAAGTCATCGCCGCGACCTCCCCGCGCGTGGCGCATGGCGTGCCCACCATTTGGATTCAGCTTTTTGTGCACTACCTCAAGAACCCGCCGGAGCGTATGACGCTGACCGAGATTTTTGCCGGTGGCTCGCCTGTGCCACCGCAGCTCATCAAGATGTGGGAGGAGCGCTACGGCGTCGACGTGGTGCACGTCTGGGGCATGGCCGAGACCACCACCGTCGGAACCGTCGCGCGCCCGCCTTCAGGTGCTTCCGGCGAAGCACGCTGGGCGTACCGCATTTCCCAAGGCCGCTTCCCTGCCTCCCTGCAATTTCGCGTGGTCAATGACGGGCATGTGGTCAACACCACCGACCGCAACGCCGGCGAGATTCAAGTACGCGGCAACCTCGTTACTGGTTCCTACTACCACTCGCCCACCTCCGAAGATGGCGGTGCCGCCCACGAGTTCCGCGGCAAGGACGTGGAGGATGCCGAGTCCAAGTTCACTGCGGATGGATGGCTGCGCACCGGTGACGTCGGCTACGTCAACGAGGATGGCTTCCTCACCGTGGAGGACCGCGCCCGTGACGTCATCCGCTCCGGTGGCGAGTGGATCTATTCAGTACAGCTAGAAAACCTCATCATGGCTAACCAAGACGTGCTCGAATGCGCGGTCATTGGCTACCCCGATAAGCAATGGGTCGAGCGCCCACTTGCCGTCACAGTGTTGGCAGCGGGGATTTCCCCCACCATTGAGACCGCCGAGCGTCTGCGTGATGCTATGCGCTCAGAGTTGCCCTCCTGGATGCTTCCGGAGTACTGGACCTTTGTGAAGTCCATCGATAAGACTTCCGTGGGCAAGTTCGATAAGAAGGACCTGCGTGCCCATTTGGCTGATGGTGAGTACAACATCATCCGGCTTAAGGGCCCGGGTGAGTCGCAACGTCTCGATGCCGAAGACTGATCACACCGCCTATTAATTCGGCGCTCTTCGGGCTACAGTAACGAGCAATGTCCGCTTCCATCCCGCTACCCCTGCCCCGCATCCCCGGCGCGGCCAGCCTTCCCGCTGACTTACCGGGGCCTAGCACTGATGGCCACCGCGCGCTCCTCGACCGCTACGGCCGCCAGGCCCGTGACTTGCGCGTATCTTTAACGGACCGCTGCAATTTACGCTGCACCTATTGCATGCCGGCCGAGGGCTTTGAATGGATGCCAACCGAAGAGACGCTTAGCGACGACGAAACCATCCGCCTCATTCGCCTCGCCGTGGAGAAGCTCGGCATCCGCCAGGTCCGCTTTACCGGCGGTGAGCCGCTCCTGCGTAACTCCTTGGAGGAGATTATTGCCGCCACCACCGCCCTGCGTACCGATGAAGGTAAAGCTCCCTCCACTGCGCTGACCACCAACGGTTTGGGGTTGGACAAGCGGCTTGAAGGGCTTCAGCACGCAGGGCTAGACCGCGTCAACATTTCCCTCGATACCCTTGATCGCGAGCTCTATGCTCGTCTTACCCGGCGCGACCGCCTGCCGGACGTGCTTGCCTCGATCGACGCTGCCCTTGCCGCCGATATGGCCCCGGTAAAAATCAATGCCGTCATCATGCCGGGTATCAATGAATCCGCCATCCTTTCGCTGGCGCGCTTTAGTCTGGAGCGCGGCGCTGAACTGCGCTTTATTGAGCAAATGCCCTTAGGCCCTCGTGAGGAGTGGGAACGCTCCCGCATGGTCACGGCCGAGGAGATTCTTGCTCGCCTGCGCGAGGAGTTTGAGCTCACACCGGCCGAAGAACCGCGCGGCTCAGCCCCTGCTGCTCTCTGGGATGCAACCTCCCGCGATGGCTCCGTTCCTGCGGGACGCATCGGCGTTATTGCTTCCGTTACCCGCCCCTTCTGTGGCAACTGCGATCGCACACGCCTGACTACCGATGGCGCGGTGCGCAATTGCCTGTTCGGAAATTCGGAGACGTCCCTGCGAGATCTGATGCGCGCCGGCGCCAGCGACGACGAGCTCGCGGCGGCATGGGCCGGGGAAATGTGGCGCAAGCTGCCAGGCCATGGAGTCAATGACGAGGGATTCCTCCAGCCCGATCGCCCTATGTCCGCCATCGGCGGCTAGATTAGGTGCAATGACAACGCCTGGCACGAGTATCGAGGACTACTTCTCACGCCTGCATGCCCTTATCCGCCCCGTGTCGACGGAACAAGGCTCCGTGCACGCAGGACGGGTGCTTGCGCAGACCGTCACCGCCCGCCGTGCAATCCCACCGCAGGATAATTCCGCGATGGATGGATTTCTGACCACGCACTTGGATAAGCCGTGCACGCTCAAGGTTGTCGGTGACGTACCCGCTGGTGCTGCGCCGCGCGCTCCGGAGCCTGGGACGGCCGTGCGCATCATGACGGGCGGGGCTATCCCCGAGGGCTTTGACGGCCTCGTCATCCCCGTCGAAGATACCGACATCTCCCCTGGCCCGGGCCCGCTTCCGGAGACTGCCACCGTTCACCGTCTGCCTACCCGGTCCCACATTCGCCGCCGCGGCTCCCACATTGCCTGCGGTGAGGAGATTGCCCAATCCTCGAGTCTCATCGATGCCCCGCTCCTCGCCACCCTTTTATCCTCCGGCATTACCTCCGCCGAGCTCTACCGCGTCCCGCGCATCACTGTCATTGTCACCGGCGAGGAGCTTCTCAACGGCCAACTCCCCGATTCCAATGGCCCCATGCTGGAAGCCATCCTTCATGCCACCGGTACCTGCGACGTCACGCGGCTGTGCTGCGGTGATGTCCCAAAGGAGCTGCGAGAAGTCTTCGATAGTGCTACGCAAGGAGCCACCGGTTCCGATCTCATCGTCACCACGGGCGGAGTGTCTGCCGGGGCCTTCGACGTTGTGCGTGATGTGCTCACCGACCACGGCGAACGCCCCTGGTTCGGTCACGTGGACCAGCGCCCCGGCGCGCCACAAGGCCACGCGCTGTGGAACGAGGTGCCCGTCGTGTGTCTTCCCGGCAACCCCGTCGCGGCATTTGTCTCCGCGCATCTGTACCTCACCCCAGTACTGCGAACGCTTTCTGGATTGCCCCGGACGCTCAACGTTTGGGACCGACCACGCCTCACAGCCACCGCAGCGGCCGATTTCCCCGCGGCCTCGCATCACCTCATCCAACCGTGCCATCTCACTCTCGACGGCACGGTCACCGCAGCCCCACCCCCGGGCCCTAGGATGCGCAGCCACCATGTCGGCGCCCTACTCGGCACGAGTGCTTTCGCTCTCATCACCAAGCCCCTCAACGCCGGGGACACGCTAACCGTCTATCCCTACTGAGCACAAAGGAACCCTGACACCATGAAGTTCACTCATCTCAACGACGCCGGCTCCGCCTATATGGTGGACGTGACTGAAAAGAACCCCACCGTGCGCACCGCCACCGCCCAAGGTGAGGTGGCCTGTTCCCCGGAGATCCTCACTGCACTTCGCGAGGGCACCGTGCCTAAAGGTGACGTCCTCGCGGTGGCCCGCGTGGCCGGCATTGCCGCCGCCAAGAAGGTCCCAGACCTTCTGCCACTAGCCCACACCATTGGTGTGCATGGTTGTGCTGTGGACATTGAGCTGCGTGACGACCATGTGTTCATCGAGGCCACCGTGCGCACCGCTGACCGCACCGGCGTGGAGATGGAAGCGCTCACCGCCGTTAACGTTGCCGCACTAGCACTCATTGACATGGTCAAAGGCGTGGACCGATCTGCCTATATCCGGCGCTGCGGCATCACAGCCAAGTCCGGCGGGCGCTCCGGTGACTGGTCCCGTGAGTTGCCCGGCGCGCTGGAGAGCTAGTCATGCGCGGCGTCATCATCTTGGCCGGCGGGCGCGGCACGCGTATGGGCGGTGTCGACAAAGCCAGCGTCATCCTCGCCGGCGAGCGCCTCATCGACCGCCTTGTACGCCAACTTCCCTACGGCATGCCCACCGCGGTGGTCTCGCCCTACCGGCTCGGCATGCCTCAGGTCTGCGAGTCTCCTATCTTTGGCGGGCCGGTAGCGGGCATTGCAGTAGGTCATGCCGCACTCTCAGACCTCGCTTTGAACACCACGGCCGTCTTGGCGGTTGACGCTCCCGATTCCCCGCAGATGCTCCCAGCATTGGCCGCGGCCCTCGAAGAATCGAACGCTGACGTCGCCGTCGCTACTCTCGACGGCCACCTGCAGCCTCTCTGTGCGATCTGGCGCACCGAAGCGCTGCAGCGAGCCTTGGACGAGCTCGGTGATCCACGCGACCAACCCGTCATGCGCCTGCTGCGCCTCGCCGAGAACGTCGCGCACGTTGCGGGAACGGAAGCCGTGCGCGATATCGATACCGTCGACGAACTGCGCGCCCGCCGGGAGGCACGCCAAGCTACTCGACGATAATCTGGCCGTGCTGCCCCTTCTCCGCATTGGTCATGATGTGGTTAACAAAGGAGTAGGTGCCCGGCTCGTTGAAGGTCATCTCGACAAACCCTCCCTGCGCGGGAAGAAGGTCAACGGCCTGGGAACCCGAGTCTTTAGCTCCCTTGAGAAGGTAGCCGCCTTCCTTGTACACCGTGTCGAAGATTTCTCCCACCACGTGGAAGCTCAGCGGCAAATCTGGGCCCAGATTGACCAGCCAGATGCGCACGGTATCGCCCACCTTCGCGTGGAGTGGGGCAAGGCCATCGTCATACTGGTTCGGGTAGTAGTTAAAGGCGGTGAGCTCATAATCGCCATCACTCACACGCTGCGGGTCGGCTCCTTCCTGCTCCTTGCCTGCCGTAGCGAGGAAGACTTCGCTGGCGGTCAAGAGGTATTCCGCGTTGACGTCGGCAAGCGCATCCTCGCCCTTCGGGTCAATGATGACGGCTCCTGCCATGCCGTTAGCAATGTGGAGGCTCATCGGCATGGTGGAGCAGTGATACATCCACGCACCTGCGCGGTGCGCCACAAACTCATACGTCAAATACTCGCCCGGCTGGATGGTCTTCATAGCATTGTTTGGGGTCACCTCACCTGCGTGAAAGTCCACTGAGTGGCCCATGGAACCTTCGTTCTTAATAGTGATGCGGAAGGTATCGCCCACCTTCCCGCGCAGCGTAGGGCCCGGTGCTTGGCCGTTAAAGAGCCAGCGGGTTTGGCGCACACCAGGAGCGACCTCAACCTCTTCCTCCGTCATGGTCCAGGTCTCTTCATGGACGTCTCCTTGAGCCGGCTGAAGAGCCGGATCGAAAGCCTCAAAGTCCTCGCGTGGAGCCATACGCTCAGCAAGAGATGGCACGTTCGCGGCGGCAGCCACGCCGTGGTCGTGGCCGGAGGCCATCTGGGAACCATCTGCTGGTTCGTCCGTGACGTTGACCATGAAGGTCATGCCCTGAATCTTGTGGCCGGCAATGGTGCAATAGCCCTCGACGGATTCAGTGATGACACCGGCATCGAGCTGCACGCTGTCACCTGGGTCAACGCGATTGGTTTCGGCCGAGCCGATTTTGAGATCGTGGACTTGGTCGCCCGTGTTGGTGAAGTTCACCACGAGGTGGGTTCCGGCAGGGATGTCCACGGAGTTGGGGACAAAGGCCATGCCGTCGACGGAAACGTCGATCGTGGTGGCGTCGGCAGGCGCGGCTGAGGTGGCGCCACGCTGAGCCGCCGTGGAATTCATCACCGCCAACCCAATCACCGCGACGAGCGCGAGGATAATGATGAGCCATGCGGCCCACTTCTTTGTCTCAGGGGCCTGAGCAGGCGCGCTAGACATGAACTTCTCCTTTGGTAGAAACCACGGCCCAGATAAGAACCGCAACGGTGGCGATGAGGCCTAGCCCCATCATGATAAGCCCGGCGGTGTGCACAACCGGAATGCCAAGCAGGCACGCTAGTCCCCCGAGGTTGATGAGCCCTAGGCGCAGTAAGCGACATGCCTCCGTACGCCGGGCGCGGGCAAGGATGGGCAGCATGTGCCCCAGCACGCCGGTGACCAGCTGTAAAAGGCCAGCGCCAACGAAGGTGGGCATGAGCAGCAGCGTGACCGCACGTGGATATGCGCCAACGGCGCTAGCTACGGCATCGCCCGCGCACAGGGCCAGCATCCACACCAGCCCCGCCATGGCGGAGATACTCGCAGTGCTCTTAGTACCGGCCAGCGCGCCGGCAAGGACCGGTTGGATGATGAGCACGCCAGCCACGACGACGAGCAGCTGTGCCATACCGGCCGCGCGAGTCAGCCCCGCGATATCGAGCGCCATGGCAAGCGCTAAGCCCACGCAATGCACGATGAGTGCGCGGGTACAGCGCGACCGTGCAGCACCAGAGATTGGTGTCCGGGTAAGCGTGGGCAGCAAGGTCACCACGGTGCCCAGGATGGTGAGCAGAGCAAAGCCCCACACCATGCCGCGCGAATGGGCAGCAACGAACAGTGAATAGTTGCCGACTCCGTGAGCGGCGAGGAGCACGATGCCGTTCGCGCTCACCATAAAGCCCGCTGCGGCCAGATAGAACGGCACAGTGAGCGCGAAGGACCCGGAGAGCGAGCCGCGCAGCTTTTGCCACAGCGCCCACGCATGCCAGAGGAAGGTGAGGATGAGGAGAGCGGAGGAGGCGTCGGAAAGCGCGCCCCAGTCATACCCCGCTCGGTCGATGAGAAGGAGTATGAGGCCGACTTGGATAAGGCCGACGCGGGTAGCCACGCCGCGATAATCCGTAGCAGGGGTGCGGGTTAGCGCTTCGGTGAAGTGCGTGGAGAAGACCACAATCGCAGTACTCAGTGCACCGAGGGTAAAGGGATGGATGGTATCCCACCACACCACCGGAGCGCCAAGAAAGCCCGCGATGGTGAGCCCGATGCCCACCAGAATCCAGAATGCCACCAGCGCAAAGGCGATGGTGTGCCAGCGCCGGCGAGCGGCGAGGGAGACATCGAGCAGGGACACTTCTTTTTTCACGGGTTTAATCGTAGTAAATTAGTTGCGTGAGCGGCAACGCACGCACGCCGCATAGTGCCAGAAAGGACCGCAACCATGAATCTTCCCCTCATTGACGCCTCCAAGGGCGCAGAGATTCCTACCCTCAACGCCTCGGAGATCCCGCATGCAGTGCGCCACGGCGCCATCCACGGCGCGCTGAGCACGCTGAATATGGGCGAGGCCATGATTCTCATCGCCCCACATGACCCGCTTCCGCTACTCAAGGAAGTGGAGAACCGCGCGGAGCGCTTCGCCCTCGAGTACCTCAAGAAGGAGCCAGAGGAGGTCCACATAAAGTTCACGCGCACCGCGTAAAGTAATGGAGCATGCGCCGACTCATCATCCCCTTCCTTGTCGCTGTGCTCACCCTCACCGGCTGCGCCGGGGATGCGGAGAATGAGCCGCTGAGCATTTTCGCTGCCTCTTCGACGCGCGTTATCAACGAGAATCTCACCGCGCGTTCCGACATCGACATGGCCTTCAACAACGGCGGCTCCTCCGGGTTGGTGCAGCAGCTTCACGACGGCGCCCCGGCCGACCTCCTCATCACCGCCTCAGCGGCGACAATGCAGACAGCTGTCGATCGCGGCGAGGTTAAGGAACCGGTGGTGCTGGCCACCAATGAGATGACCCTCGTGGTTCCGAAGGACAATCCGGCGGGCATTAAATCCATCAGCGACCTGGATGAATCAACGCGCCTTGTCCTTTGCGACGCACAGGTGCCCTGCGGCGAGCTATCCCAGAAAATTCTCGAGTCTAAAGGCCTACACGTCAACCCGCTTTCCTTGGAATCCCAGGTGGCAGACGTACTTGGCAAGGTCGCGTCTGGGCAAGCCGATGCGGGATTGGTGTACTCCACCGATGCTGCCTCCAGCGACGATGTCGAAGCCATTGATATTGACGGCGCTGCTTCTTTTCCCAATGAGATTCTCGGCGCGGTAGTCACGAATTCCCACCGCGCTGAGGACGCACAGGCAGTGTTGGACCTCCTCGAGGATGACTTTGATGCCGAGTGGCGAAAGTACGGCTTCACGCCCGCCGACTAGGTGAGTATGTCTCTTACTCTGCGCGAACGACGCCCTCAGGTGCCATGGGCGGTCATAGCCGTGGGCGTGATTGCCGCCGTCTATATCCTTGCGCCCATCGTGGCACTGGGACTCCGTGTGCCGTGGGGCCATCTGGCAAGCACGTTTAGTGCACCGGCTACCCAAGATCTTCTGCGCATCACGCTCAGTTCTGCCGGGCTCGCCACCATTGCCGCTACCGTTCTCGGTACATGCCTGGCACTCTGGCTACAGAAGCTGCAGCGCCTTTCGGCCGTGGTGCGCCTCGTGGTGTACCTGCCCTTTGCCCTCCCACCGGTAGTAGGCGGCTTGGCGCTCACTGCCTTACTGGGTCGGCGCGGCGTGCTTGGACCTGTGCTTGACGCTGCCGGAATCAGCGTGGCCTTTAGCTTTGTGGGCGTGGTGGTGGCCCACATCTTTGTCACCTTGCCCTTCGTGGTGGTGGCCGTGGATTCCGCGCTGCGGCAGCTCGACAGCGAAGTCATCGCCAGCGCTCGCGGAGTAGGAATGCGCCCGGGCGAGATTCTGCGCCACATCACTCTTCCCGCCATTGCACCGGCAGTGCTCACGGGTGCGGCTCTTGCATGTGCACGTTCCTTGGGAGAATTCGGAACGACCATTACCTTCGCCGGCTCCATGCCCGGGGTGACCCGCACGTTATCCAGTGGCATTTACTTAGCACGCGAGGTCAGCGCCGACAACGCCTATGCGCTCTCCGCGCTGCTTATCGCGCTGGCGGTTATTCTTCTGGTGGTCGCAGGGCTTCCTTTTCTTCTGCGACAGCGCCCTGCGCCATCGGCACGCACGCTTGGTGCAATGGATGTTGAGCAGCTGCGCAGGCTCACATCGCCCGTAGGGGAAGCTCAGGACGTTCACTTTCGCGTGGGCCATACTGTGGCCACGTTCCGCGGCGGCCTCATAACCGCCGTCATCGGCCCCAACGGCGCAGGAAAGACCACTCTCCTGCGCTTCCTCGCCGGGCGCCTACTAGGCGCGGAGGTCTCCGCTGAACAAGTCGTCATGCTCACACAAAACCCCGGCCTTCCTCCCACAGCATCCGTGCGCCAGGCGCTCACCATGGTCACCAGAGATGAAGCCCGCGCCGAAACCCTCCTACGGCACGCCGGGCTGGATAGCTTAGGTCACGTGCGCGACCTTTCTGGCGGGCAAGCCGCCCAGGTTGCATTGCTACGTGCGCTGGCAGCCAGACCAGAAGTCCTCGTGCTGGATGAACCTTTCGCCGCCATGGACGTGGAATCCGCCGCGCGCTGGCGTCACCTTCTCTCCATTGCCGCTCCCGACCGCACGACCATCCTGGTCACCCATAGTCACTACGATGTCAGCATGCTTGCCTCGGATGTCCTCGTCATGGAGGGCGGCGATATCGCCGCACGGGGCCCTGTCACTGAGCTACTTGCACAACCACCAAACCGCTTCGTTGCGGAACTGGCCGGCCTCAATCTGCTCGAGGGCAGCGTCCACGACGGCAGGTTTAACTGCGAAGGGGTCACGTTTCCTGCACAAGGATTAGCAGATGGCCCTGCCTGGGCAGCCTTCCCCCGCACGGCGCTCTCAGCGGCTGCAGATGGCGAGCTTTCCCTGCAGGTTGTCGCCGCCCTGGGTAGCGGAGAAGTCCTCGCTACTTTAGGGCACCAACGCGTACGCCTCGCCGACCTGGCCGAGGACTTCGCGCCGGGCACGCTGCTTCGCTGCACGCTCGATCCACACGCTGTTCGTGTGTACACCCGTATTTAATAGGCCGCATTAGCGCACGTAGTGAGCTTTCTCGCACGGTAATGGCACGCAAGAATGTAGAAAATAAGAGGGTTAGTTGTAGGATCCTGCTAGGACTTAGCAAAGGAGCCACCTGCCGATGTCTACGCACACCCCTCGTTCTTCCACGGAGCTTTTCCCTGAATCACTTCGCCTCTCACCCAAGCAGCGCGAGGTGCTCACAGCACTCCAGGATTTCCCTCAGGGTGCAAAAGCCGCCGATGTTGCAGAGGTCATGGGCATGCACGTCAACACTGCGCGCGGGCACCTCGATGAGCTCGTTAACGCCGGTGCCGTACGGGTAATCACTGCACCAGCCCAGGGCCGCGGGCGCCCCTCCCTCATTTTCCAGGTGCGGATCCCAGATAACCGTTCGGTCGCGGAAGAATACGTCTCCCTCATTGGCGTCCTCGCTGAGATGTTGGCGGATAAGGATCAGCTCGATGACTTTGCCTCTGAGCAGGCACGAGAGATCGGCCGCAAGTGGGCACAAACCACGGCGGGCAAGGGACTCAACAGCGCTGATGCCTTAGCACCGCTTTATCGCACCATGCGTGACATGGGCTTTGACCCGGTGACCTCCATCGACACCTTCAACCAGACGGGTGAGACGGATCTGGAACTGCACGCGTGTCCCTTCGTCACGGCAGGCGTGCACCCCTCACCCTTCGTGTGCGCCATCCATGATGGCTACCTGGAGCAGGCGGCTGCCGAAGCCGGTGGGCGCCTCAGCCTTAAGCTCATCCCTCAGTCCGGCAACGGAGTCTGCCGCGTCAACGTGAAAAACGCGTCCTAATTTAGCCGCGCTCGACGGTCACAGGTCCAGCGACCTCCAGCTCAAGAACACGCAAGCCCTGCTCGCGCGCCTCTTCCAAGATGGATTCCTCGATGGGCTCGGTATGGAGCACCATGACGGTGGGGCCAGCACCGGAAAGGTAGGCCGCGTAACCGCGATTGCGCAGGCGGTTGACCCACTCAGCGGTCACCGGCAAGACATCAGCGCGATAAGGCTGGTGTAGACGGTCGCGAGTGCCCTCCCACAGCAGGTCCGGATAAGCGGTCAGCGCCGCAACGTTGACTGCTGTTCGGGAGACGTTGAAGGCGGCATCGCCATGCGTGACATGGGAAGGAAGCACGCGGCGCACGGCCTGCGTCGACGCATGAAAATCCGGAACCAATGCGGTGGCCTTGATGGACTCGTGGACATCGAGAGTCGCAGCACGGTATTCGGGCAAAGAGCGCCCGTCGACGGGCACAGTGGTCCACGAGACCACGGCGTTGCCGAGGACGGAGGCCGCAGCATTATCCGGGTGACCTTCGAAGGCCGAGGACAGCTGCACCACCTGCTCGTCCGACAGCGGCAAGCCAGCCAGGCCGTTACCCGCAGCGACGCCAGCTACGGCGGCAGAAGCAGAAGAACCCAGGCCGCGGGACTGCGGGATGTTGTTGTTGCACACCACGCGCAGGCCAGAAACCTCGGCATCAGCCGCCTTGAGGGCCGAGCGAATCGCCTTCACCACAAGGTGGGAGTCATCGCGCGGCAGCTCGTCGGCGCCTTCGCCGAAGATCTCCACCTCCAGGCCGGAACGAATGACCTCGACCTCCACGGTGTCATAAAGGCTCAGCGCAATACCTAGGGTGTCGTAGCCCGGGCCCAAGTTGGCAGAGGAGGCCGGTACTTTAACGGTGACCTTGGTGCCCACTTCGATATCGATGCTCATGGCAAACTCCTAGACGCCTAGGCGGATAACGGAGTGAACGGCCTTGACCTCGTCGAGCTCGCTGAGCGCAGTGACGATATCCTCCAGCACGGCTTCCTTCGCCGCGTGGGTGACCACGATAAGGCGAGCGGTCTCCTCACCATCTTCCTGGCGCACGGTGCGCAGGGAAACACCATGGCGGGCAAAGACACCAGAGATGACTGACAGCACGCCGGTGCGGTCATCCACCTCCATGTCCACGTGGTAGCGGGTCTCCACCTCACCGAACTCAGCGATGGGCAGGTTGGCGTAGGTGTTCTCCCCCGGTGCGCGGCCGCCGTGAACAATGTTGCGGGCAGCGCCCACGACGTCACCGAGGACCGCCGAAGCAGTCGGGTTACCACCGGCACCGTTACCGTAGAACATAAGAGAACCTGCAGCTTCCGACTCGACAAAAATGGCGTTGTAGGACTGGCTGACGGAAGCCAGCGGGTGATCCTTCGGCACGAGGGTCGGGTGCACGCGGGCGTTGACGGACTCCGCACCGCTCTCCTCGTCCACGAGGCGCTCACAAATGGCGAGCAGCTTGATGGAGTAGCCCGCCTGGTTTGCGGCCTTGATGTCCTCAGCGGTGATCTTGGAAATGCCCTCGCAGTAGACATCGTCAAAGGTCAAGCGGGTATAGAAGCCCAGGGAGGCGAGGATGGCAGCCTTGGAAGCGGCATCGTGTCCCTCGACGTCCGCGGTGGGGTCAGCCTCCGCGTATCCCAGACGGGTAGCCTCCGCCAGTGCGTCCTCATAGGAGGCGCCGGTGGACTCCATGGCGTCAAGGATGAAGTTGGTGGTGCCGTTGACGATGCCAGAGATGCGCTGAATCTGATCACCGGCGAGGGAGCGGCGCAGGGCGCCGACAACCGGAATGGCAGCGGCCACGGCGGCCTCAAAGTAGAGGTCCACGCCGGCGCGGTCGGCAGCCTCAGCCAGCTCATCAGCATGTGCGGCCACCAGGGCCTTATTTGCAGTGACCACGGACTTGCCGGCATTGAGGGCGGCGAGGACGAGCTCGCGTGGGAAGTCGATGCCACCGATAACCTCGACGACGAGATCAATGTCCTCGCGGAGGACGAGGGCCTTGGCGTCATCAGTCAGCAGGTCCTGGGGCACGCCCGGGCGCAGCTTGTTCTTGTTGTGGACGGCCACGCCGCGGATCTCCACGGGGCCGCCAATACGATGGGCAAAAGCGTTGGCGTTTTCCTGCACGAGGCGGAAAACCTCGGCGCCTACGGTGCCGAATCCAAGCAGGGCGATTCCTACGGGCTCGCCCTCGGGCTTAGCGGTGCGGTTCGTCGTCGTCATGGTGTCCCTTTGCGAAGTTACGTGTGGTTCTTACGTGACAGCCCATCACTATACAGAACGAGCTGTCTATTTCCACGCAGGCGCTGGAAAGTGCCCCCGCGACCGGCGCCATCCCCTTGAATGAAATGGTGCCGCAGTGCTAATCGACGTCCAGCGCCAGCAAGTCATCGATGGTCTCTCGCCGCAGCATGAGGCGGTGTTGCCCGTCGCGCACGGACACGACTGCTGGACGCAGCGCACCGTTGTAGCGAGACGCCATCATGTATTGGTAGGCGCCTGTGGTGGCGAAGGCGAGGATGTCTCCCGTCGTAATGTCGGAGGGGAATCGGCGCTCGTCGACGAGAATATCGCCCGACTCGCAGTGGAAACCCACGATGCGGGAATCCACCGGCTCGCCCTGCGTGCGGCGGTTGACCACGCGCACGTCATAGTCCGAGCCATAGAGTGCTGGGCGGATATTGTCCGACATGCCGCCATCGACCGACAGGTAGCGGCGCATCGGCAAATCTGCCTTGCCGGTTTCGACATCCTTGACGGTGCCGACGCGGTAGAGCGTCACGGCGGAAGCACCCACCAGTGAGCGGCCGGGCTCCACAAGGACGAAGGGCGGCGTGATGCCGAGCTCGGTCGCGGTGCACTCGACGGCTTCCAAGAGGTCCTTGGCCAAGGTGGCCACATCGAGGGCCTCCTCGTATTCCATATACGGAATGCCAAAGCCGCCGCCCAGATCCAGCTCCTCGAGCGCTACGCCGAGCTCAGAGTGGATACGCTTGTACAAGCTGAGCACGCGCTCGGCGGCCAGCTTGAAGCCATCCGCATTGAAAACCGAAGAGCCAACGTGACAGTGCAGGCCAGCCAGTTTGAGGTTGGCGGATTCGAGCACCTTGCTGGCAGCCGTGAAGGCAGCGCCGGTGGAGAGCGAAATGCCGAACTTTTGGTCCTCGTGAGCGGTAGCGATGAACTCGTGAGTGTGGGCGTCCACACCAGGTTTGACGCGGATCATCACCGGCTGCACACGCCCTGCCGCCGCAGCAATGCCGTTGAGTCGGGAGAGCTCCTCTTCGTTATCGAGGACGACGTGGCCGATGCCGTTCTCGACGCACAGCTCAAGGTATTCATCTTCCTTGTTGTTGCCGTGCGCAGTCATTCGCTCCGGCGGAAAGCCTGCGGCCAGCGCGAGCTTGGCCTCATTGAGCGAGGCCACGTCAAGGCACAGGCCTTCCTCATCAACCCAGCGCACAATGCGCTTGGTGATGAAGGCCTTGGAGGCGTAGTGCACATGGTCGGGCCCACCGAAAGCTTTGGCCATGTCGCGGCAGCGCGAGCGGAAATCCTGTTCATCGAAGACGTAGAGCGGGGTGCCGTATTCTTCCGCCAACTCGGTGAGCTTGACGCCGGCGATGGACACGACGCCATCGGAGCCGCGCGAAGCATTGCGCGGCCACACGTGAGAGGGAAGAGAATTGAAATCCGCCATTCTTACATCTTCTCCGGCGCGCTCACGCCCACCATGGTCAAGGCATTGGCCATGACCTGGCGGGTAGCGCTGGCCAGTGCCAAGCGAGCGAGGTGGATAGGCTCCGTCTCCTCGTCTGCCTTCGGCAGGACTTGGCACTGGTCATAGAAGCGGTGGAAGACGGCCGCTAGGTCCTCGGCGTAGCGCGCAATGCGGTGCGGCTCGCGCAGAGTCGCTGCGGTGGCCACGACCTCGGGGAACTCGCCCAAGGTGCGGATGAGGTCGCCTTCCTTGTCGTGGGTCAGCAGGTCGAGGGAGGCGCTGCCAAGCGCCGCAGTATCCAGACCCAGATCCGCTGCCTTCCGCAGGATGGAGCAGATGCGGGCATGGCCATACTGGACGTAGTACACCGGGTTATCCGCGGACTGGGAGGCCCATAGGCCCAAGTCGATGTCCAGGGTGGAGTCGACGGAAGAACGCACGAGCGAGTAGCGCGCGCCGTCCACACCGATGGCCTCGACGAGGTCATCGAGGGTAATGACAGTACCGGCACGCTTGGACATCTTGACGGCCTTACCGTCGCGCAGCAGGTTCACCATCTGGCCGA
The DNA here is from genome assembly GCF_001812805.1 of Corynebacterium sp. HMSC078H07. GTDB lineage: Bacteria > Actinomycetota > Actinomycetes > Mycobacteriales > Mycobacteriaceae > Corynebacterium. The sequence goes on from NZ_KV810497.1 coordinate 34,066, forward strand.
TGAGCACCTCCACGGACTCCGGGTCATAGCCCAGCGCCTGGGCAGAAGCACGCAGGCGGGCGATGTAGCCGTGGTGGTCCGCGCCCAACATGTAGATAGCCAGGTCGTGGCCGCGGTCGAACTTGTCCGCAACGTAGGCGATATCACCGGCGATGTAGGCGGCATCGCCGTCAGACTTGATGACCACGCGATCCTTATCATCGCCGTACTCGGTGGACTTCAGCCACCACGCGCCTTCGGACTCGTACAGGTTGCCGTTGTCCTTGAGCGTCTGGATAGCCTTGTCCACAGCGCCGGACTCGAACAGAGAGTTCTCATGGAAGTAGACGTCGAAATCAACGCCGAACTCGTGGAGGGAGTCCTTAATGTGGGCGAACATCATTTCCACGCCGTCGGCACGGAAATTCTCCTGCACTTCGGCATCGCTGCCTTCGAGGGCTGCCGGGTTCGTCTTGAGCACGCCCTGGGCAATGTCCTTGATGTAATCGCCGCCGTAGCCATCCTCCGGAGTCGGCTCGCCCTTCGCGGCAGCGACTAGGGAGCGGGCAAAACGGTCGATCTGGCCGCCGTGATCATTGAAGTAATACTCGCGGGTCACGTCCGCGCCAGAGGCCTCGAGCACGCGGCCGAGCGAATCGCCCACTGCTGCCCAGCGAGTACCGCCGAGGTGGATGGGACCAGTCGGGTTCGCGGAGACGAACTCTAGGTTGATCTTCTTGCCCGCATACGTGTCGTTACGGCCAAACTCCGCGCCGGCAGCGAGCACCTGGGAGACAATCGCTCCCTGAGCCGCTGCAGCAAGGCGGATATTAAGGAAACCTGGGCCGGCGATGGAGGCCTCATCAATGGCGTCGTTGCCTGCGAGGGCGTCGGCAAGCCACTGCGCCAACTCACGCGGCTGGGTGCCCGCCTTCTTGGCCACCTGGAGGGCCAGGTTAGTAGCGTAATCACCGTGTTCCGGGTTACGCGGGCGCTCGACGGTCACAGTCTCTGGCAGGACGGATGCGTCCAGCTCATGTTCGGTGAGGACGGCCGCAGCGGTCTCTTTGATCAGGGCGGAAAGATCTTCAGGATTCATAGGGCCAAAGTCTATCGTCCTTGCCGCTGGGAGGCACTATCAGGTCTCTCGCGCACCTGGGAAGCCCAAGCGTTAGGAAGCTCACTCACCCCCATCAGGTGAACAATGCGGCACATCTGGGTGTGAGGTTCTACGCTAAACACGCTAACTGTATCGTTCCATCGCCTCGCACCTCCTCCTTCATACAGGTCACTGCCTCTCAGTGGGGCAGGCAGTACCCGGAGGAGGTACGAGAAACACTGTGAATTGAGCTTTATGTCAACCTTCAACATCACCACCGATGCCATTGCTGGCAGCGTGGGAGCCACCGCAGCGGTCTCTACCCTGCCGCTGATCGCGTTCTTCATCATGCTGCTGGGCCTGAAAGCCCGCGCTCACACCTCGGGTGCAGTCGCACTTCTCGTGGCGCTTCTCATCGCCATCTTCGGCATCGGCATGCCAGCCGATATGGCACTGTCCTCCGCGCTGCGCGGCGGCCTCTTCGGCCTCTTCCCCATCGTTTGGGTCATCATCACCGCCATTTGGTTCTACGAGGTCACCGTGTCCTCCGGCCGTTTTGAGGATCTGCGCAAGACCTTTGACTTGCTGGGTGATGGCGATATTCGTATCCAGGCCATCCTCATTGCGTTCTGTTTCGGCGGCCTGCTGGAGGCCCTCGCTGGCTTTGGTGCACCGGTGGCTATTACCGCCACGATGATCTTGGCTTTGGGTGTGAAGCCGTTGAAGGCTGCCACCACCGTGTTGATTGCGAACACCGCACCGGTGGCCTTCGGTGCCGTGGGTATCCCGGTCACCACCGCCGGTTCCGTCGGTGGCCGAACCGCCGAGCAGACCGCGGACATCGCCAGCCTCATCTCCTTGCAGGTGCTGCTCATCGCGGCGGTCGTGCCCTTCTTCATCCTGTTCATCCTCGACGGCATGCGTGGCGTCAAGGAGGCCGGCCCCGCCGCAGCGGTCATTGGTGTGTCTTTCGCCATCGCGCAGTGGGCGGCCGCCACGTTCTTTGCGTACCAGCTCACCAACGTCGTGGCCTGCATTGTCTCCCTAGGCGCGGGCTTCCTCTTCCTGCGCGTGTGGAAACCCAAGGGCGTGGACAGCCTGCGTGAGCGTATGGAGCTGCCCGCTCAGGAGGAGGTCTCTGACCTCAACGGCCGCCGCATCTGGATGGCGCTGCTGCCCTACGCCGTGGTGACCGCCGTCTTCGCCGTGGCCACTGCATGGCCGGCCATCTTCGGTTTCATCCAGCTCAACATCGCCTGGCCGCTTCTCGACGGCACCATTATCGACGCCGACGGAAACGCCATGGACACCGCCTTTAAGTTCAACGTGCTGGGCAACCCGGGCACTCTGCTACTCATCTCCGGCATCATCGTAGCCATCATCTACATGGCTTTCAACGAAAACGGCCGCTACACGCTGGAAGCCTCCGCGCCGCTGACGAAGTTCGGCGAAGTTATCAACCGCATGAAGTTCTCCGCGCTGACTATCATCCTGGTTCTGGCGCTGGCCTACACCATGAACTACTCCGGTCAGACCATTTCCATTGGCCAGTTTGTGGCCTCCGTTGGCGGCATCTTCGCGCTCTTCTCCCCGGTTCTGGGATGGATTGGTACCGCCGTGACGGGTTCCGATACCTCCGCCAACGCGCTCTTTGCCAACCTGCAGGTCACCGCCGCCGACCGCATCGGCGTCAACCCGGACCTCATGCTGGCAGCGAACACCTCCGGTGGCGTTGTGGGCAAGATGATTTCCCCACAGTCCCTGGCCATTGCCGCTACCGCAGTGAAGATGGAAGGCGAGGAATCCCGCATCTTCAAGGCCGTCGTGGGCTACTCCGTAGCCTTCCTTGCCGTCGTCTGCATCATCGTCTTCCTCATGACCAACGTTCTAGGCTTCCTGGTTCCGTAGAACCGCGCCCTCGTTCCGTAGAAATTGGTCGGCGCATCGCGCACCCCTTAGAACGTATGCCCCCGGATTCGGGCGCACCCGCTCCTCCAGCCGCTGAGTAGTACTTACTGCTCGGCGGCTGATGTGTCAGCATCTATGCACGTAAGAAATTCACAACATTAATGTTGCGATAAAGTGCCAGGTAGTGGGAATTTTTCGTGTCGAGAAAACTGATTTTCCACGGTAGGATTCTGCCTATACCTGTAGGCACATGTTCTGCGCACCCCTGTCTGCTACATGCAGGTTTTCTCCATGAAGACGGCAGAGGGCGTGCGGGGCAGATAAGGAGCGCAACACTAATGCGAATAGCATTGTTTTCCACCTGTATCGGTGACTCTCTGTTCCCCGATGCGCACAAGGCCACGGCCCTCGTCCTGTCCCGTCTGGGCTATGACGTGGTCTTCCCTGAAGAGCAGACCTGCTGCGGTCAGATGCACATCAACACCGGTTATCAGAAGGAAACCCTAGGCATGATCCGCTCCTACGCGGACGCCTTCGCTGATCCGTCCATCGATTACGTGGTTTCCGCCTCCGGCTCCTGTGTGGGTGCAGTGCGCGAGCAGCACACGATGATTGCTCAACGCTTTGGTACCGCCGCTGATGTCGATGGCGCTAAGAAGACCACGGAAAAGACCCTGGACCTGCCAGAGTTCCTCGTGGACGTCGCCGGCGTGACCAACGTGGGAGCATTCTTCCCGCACCGCGTGACCTACCACCCTTCCTGCCACGGCCTGCGCTTCCTCAAGCTTGGTGACCGCCCCTACCAGCTACTGCAGGAGGTTGAGGGAATCGACTTGGTGGAGCTTCCTAGCAAGGAAGAATGCTGCGGCTTCGGCGGCACGTTCGCCCTCAAGAACGCCGAGGTCTCTGCGGCCATGGTCGGTGACAAGACCCGCCACGTCCGCGAAACTGATGCAGAGTTCGTCACCGGTGGTGACTCTTCCTGCCTCATGAACATCGGTGGTGCACTGTCCCGTCAGCGAGCTGGTGTGCGCGCCATTCACCTGGCTGAGATCCTCGCCTCCACCAAGGAACACCCGTGGACCCCGGAGTCTGCGGCCTACTCTAAGGAGAAGATGCTCTAATGACTTCCTTCCTCGACACCACCCCGCCACGCGCGCCTGAAGGCTACGGCAACCTGCGCGGTTCCAAGGCCTTTGTGCCGCTGGCACACGTGGGCCTCAACAACGCAACCCAGCGCCGCAACCTGCACCACGCCACCACCTCCATTCGCAACAAGCGCCAGGGCGCTGTCGATGAAACACCGGACTGGGAGCAGCTGCGTGACGCTGGTTCCGCCCTCAAGGAGGACGTCGGCGCCCGCATGAGCGAGCTCCTCCTCCAGTTTGAGGAGCAGGTGACCAAGCGCGGCGGCATCGTGCACTGGGCCCGTGACGCCAAGGAAGCCAACGAGATCATCGAGGGCCTCATTCGGGAGACCGGCGAGACCGACGTGGTCAAGGTCAAGTCCATGGCTACCCAGGAAATCGCGCTCAACGAGCATCTCGAAGAAGCCGGCATCCACGCTCGCGAAACCGACCTGGCTGAGCTCATTGTCCAGCTGGGCGAGGACAAGCCGTCCCACATTCTGGTCCCGGCCATCCACCGCAACCGTGCGGAAATCCGTGACATCTTCGTCAACAAGATGCCGAATACCGATGACTCCCTCAAGGCCGAGCCGGCTGAGCTTGCCGAGGCATCCCGCCAATTCCTGCGCGAGCAATTCATGAAGGCCAAGGTCGCCATTTCCGGCGCTAACTTCGGTGTGGCCGAGACCGGCACCATCAACATTGTGGAGTCTGAGGGCAATGGCCGCATGTGCCTGACCCTGCCGGAGACCCTCATTACCGTCATGGGTATTGAGAAGCTCGTCCCGACCTTCCAGGATCTTGAAGTCTTCCTGCAGCTGCTGCCGCGCTCCTCCACCGCTGAGCGCATGAACCCGTACACCTCGATGTGGTCCGGCGTGACCGAAGGTGACGGCCCGCAGAACTTCCACCTGGTTCTCCTGGACAACGGCCGCACAGCTGCCCTGTCTTCTCCGGTGGGCAGCCAAGCGCTCAAGTGCATCCGCTGCTCCGCGTGCCTCAACGTCTGCCCGGTGTACGAGCGCGCCGGTGGCCACGCCTACGGCTCCGTCTACCCGGGCCCGATTGGTATCTCCCTAACGCCGCAGTTGACGGGCATGAAGGACCACAATGATCCGTCGGCAAGCTTGCCCTATGCCTGCTCGCTGTGTGGCCGTTGCGACGAGGTCTGCCCGGTACGCATCCCGCTCTCCCAGGTCATTCTGGAGAACCGCCACCAGAAGGTCACCAACGCTACCCCGCCGATTGAGGAGAAGATCTTCAAGGTTCCTCAGCTGCTGTGGAGCAACCCGAAGGTATGGAACCAGGTCACCCACATGGTGGCCTTGGGCCGCGTCCTCGGTGGTTTCAATGGCGTCATCGACAAGCTGCCGTTGTTCATGTCCGGTTGGTCCGACGTACGCGATACCGCCGTTCCGCCGAAGAAGTCCTTCCGTCAGTGGTTCAACTCTGACGAAGCCCAAGAACTCCTCGCCCAAGCCAAGAAGGAGGGCATCAAGTGACCATCAAGCACAGCGCCGCCAAGGAAGAGATTCTGAAGCGCATCTCCTCCGCCCAGAAACAGGCCGGATTGCCAGACCACGTCGAGGTTCCGCGTGAGTACCAGCATGAGGGCACGCTGAACGCCGATGAGCTGCGCGACATGCTCGTCGACCGCCTCGAGGACTACAAGGCTGACGTCCACGTCACCGATGAGGCTGGGCTGAATTCCACCATCCTGGACATCCTGAAGGACCGTGGCTGCTCCACCGTCACCTACGCACCCGGTATCGATACCGGCCTGCTCAACGGTTTCGAGGGCACCACTAACCCGGATGACAATGCTAAGGATCCGCGCGAGTTGAACGACGTTGACGCGGTGCTCACCGAGTCCCACGTCACCTCGGCACAGACCGGCACCATCGTCTTGGAGTCCAACGAGCTCTGTGGCCGCCGTGCCCTGACTCTGGTTCCGGACCGCCACATCTGCATCGTGCGCGCCGACCAGATCGTGTACGGCATCCCGGAGGTTGTCTCCCGCATGAACCCGGAGCGCCCAGCCACCTGGATTTCCGGCCCGTCTGCGACGTCCGATATTGAGCTCACCCGTGTCGAGGGTGTCCACGGTCCGCGCGATCTCATTGTGGTGATTGTTAAGTAGTGAGGTAAACGGGGGTAGCCACTCCCCCTCCTCCATGCTGACTTAGCTGTCACGCATCACCCATGGCGCATAGGATAAGGCGAGTACCTACTCACCATTTTAGGAGCCTTGTTCTATGCGCCTTTCTCGCGTTCTGGGCTCGGTTCTAGGCCCGGTAGCTCTGGCTGCCGGCCTAGTTGCCGTACCCGCCGTTGCCCACGCTGACCAGCCTGCCATCACATGGGGAGAGTGCCCAGAGGGGGTTGACCACGAGCGTGCCGAATGCGGTCATGTGACCGTACCGACCTACTACGATGCCCCGGACAAGGGCACCATTGAGGTTGGTTTTATCCGCCTGAAGGCAACCGGTGAACGAAAAGGCAGCCTGTTCACCAACCCGGGTGGTCCGAACGGTGACGCTTATGGCTGGGTCAACAACGCCGCATGGCCGAAAGAAGTAGAGCAGGAGTTCGACATCATCGGCGTGCAGCCGCGAGGCCTGCGCGAGTCCGCACCCGTCAACTGCACGGCAAGCAACCCTGGTGATAGCCCAATCGTTGCGCTAACGCAGATCGGTGCCATTACCCGCCAAGACTGTGAAAAGAACACCCCTGGCTACACCGATTCCATCACCACCGAAAACACCGCCCGTGACTGGGAAGTCGTGCGCCAGGCACTCGGCGAGGAGCGCATCAACATCGCTGGCCTGTCCTACGGCACCTTCCTGGGCTCGACCTACGCCACCTTGTTCCCGCAGCACACCGACAAGATGGTGCTCGATTCCGGTATGAATCCGAACATGGCCTGGAACGGAATCTTCGCCTCCCAGCAGGCGGGCTACGAAAACGCCCTGGAAGACTTCTTTACCTACATGGCTAAGAATGACGCCACCTACCACGCTGGTAAAACCCCGCTGAAGGCATACGAGCGCTGGTCCCAGGTAGTCGCTGCCGAGGCCGGCGTACGCCCCACCGTTCTCCCACCGGATGCACAGATTGGTGACCTCCCACCGGGCCTTGAGTTCGCTGGCCAGCCCGGCGCAAACATTATGACCGCGACCGGCCAGCTGCGCGTGCAGGCAGAGCACCTGGTGGGCAAGGCTCGCAACCCGCAGGCCCTTCAGGTGACCTCTCCTACGCTGAACACCACCCGTGAGCTGCTGCCCCGCCCAGAGGCATGGGAGACCCTGGCTAAGCACGTTGCAGGCATTGAGCCCATCAACTTCGAGGAAGCAGCTAAGGAAGGTCCGCAGGACCCGAAGCAGGCTCAGCAGGCGGTTTTGAATGCAACGAGCATGCAGAACATCATCATGTGCAATGAGAACACTGCTCCGTCGGATCCGACCAAGATCCCGGCCTTCCTGTGGTCGAACTACTTCACCTTGGACCCGTTCACCCTGTTCAACTCCCTGTATTCCTCCGGCTCTGGCTGTGGCGGCCGCGCCCCCATTACCAAGCCGGTAGCAGTCAACGGTGCAAACCTGCAGACCAAGCCACTGCAGATCCAGTCCACCGGTGACCCGCAGACGCCGTACGCTCACTTCCGTGGACTGTCGGACCCGATGCAGTCCCGCGTGGTTACCGTCCATGGTCCGGGCCACGGCCACTTCGCTGTGGGCAACAAGGCTGTTGACAACATTGTGGTTAACTACCTGCGCACCGGCGAAGTCAACACCGCCGATGCCCCGGGCTTCTTCGACCAGCCTAAGGCCGAGCAGCCTCAGAACCAGTAGGCCTTTCCACCAGCGTGTGAGGTTGCACATAGCCTCACACGCAGAGGTCGAAACTAAGAAAAGCACTGCTCAAGGCGCATAAACTAGAACTGTAGCCAGACCGGCAAGGAGTTCTATTATGCGCCTTTCTCACGTTTTCGGCTCAGCTCGCGCGGTGACAGCCACGCTTGCCGCCGCACTGCTCGCCTGTGTGGGGCTCATGGTCAGCTCACCAGCCATTGCCGCACCACCCACCGTTGCTGGCCCTTCACCAACCCCAGCGCCCGCAGGAATCCCAGCCATCGATTGGGTACCATGCCCCGCAGACGTCGATGCACCTGGCGCCGAGTGCGGTCACATCACCGTGCCTACTTTCTACGATGCCCCCCGAGCGCGGCAGCATCCAGGTCGGATTCGTGCGCCGTCTTGCCACCGCGCAGTCCCGCGGCACGATATTCATCAACCCTGGTGGCCCCGGCGGTGATGCCCTGACAGCTGTCTCTAGTTTTCTCTGGCCCGAGGAACTCACCGCGCACTACGACATAGTGGGCGTCCAGCCCCGAGGCTTACGCTTTTCCACGCCTCTTGACTGTGACAGCTCCGTTGTCGAAGACGCCGAGGGCACGGCTCAGTTCACGCGTTTTGGCCAGCTGATGCGCGATGCCTGCGAGCAGTCCTACCCTGGCTATGCCAATTCCCTGACCACGGCAAACGTCGCCCGTGATTGGGAGCAAGTCCGCGCAGCCTTGGGCACGGAGACGATCATTGCCTCCGGCGTCTCCTACGGCACCGTGGTGGCCTCCACCTACGCTACGCTCTTTCCGGAGCACACCGACCGCGTCATCCTCGATTCTGGTTACACCCCGTCTGCCCCGTTGAACCGTCAGGCCGCTAGCCAGCAACGCGGCACCACCCAGGCTCTTGCTGACTTCTTCGGCTACATCGTAGCGAATGACGCCACCTACCACCTGGGCACAACTGCCCTGCAGGTCTATGGTCGCTGGGCAGACAAGGTTGCCGCCGAATCCGGTGTGCGCCCCACTGCGCATCCACCCGCTGCTAGCACCGAAGACCTGCCTGCTCCCCTTGCCTTTACCGGCCAGCGTGGTGCGGAGGTCATGGCCGCGACGAACCCACTTCGGGTCCAACTGGAGAACCTCTTCGACCAGCTCCGCAACCTCGGTGCCAGCCAATCCGACTCCCCTACGCTGCACATCACCGCAGCAGTCTTGCCTTACCCCACGTCGTGGGAAAAAGCAGCCCGCCACATCGCCGGGATTGAGACGATAGACCTCGGTAATGCTCAGCCCACAGACTCCCTCCCCACGGACGCTTCCGCCCGCGCGCAAGGCTTTACCACCAACCTTGTGCTGTGCAATGAGACAGACTCGCCTCACGAATTCGGTTATGGCGCGGCGTTCCTATGGTCCGCATTCATCACCAAAGACCCGTTCACGGTGCAGAACAACCAGTTCCGTTCCGGACAGTTCTGCAGCGGGCGCGAACCTATAACGACGCCTGTGCTTCTCGACGGCTCCCGCCTAACCACCCCGCCCCTTCAGCTACAAGCCACCGGCGATCCCTTAACGCCGTATAGCGATTTCCGTGGCATGGCGGATGCCATGCGCTCCCACGTCGTCACCGTGAATGGCCCTGGCCACGGCCAGTTCGCCACCGGCAACGGTGCCGTCGATGACATCGTCATGGAGTACCTGCGCACCGGCCACATCAACACCACCGACGCCCCCGGCTACTTCGAGCAGTAAGCACTTCACCACATCACCACACCAGCCGCACCCTTCAAGGGACACTTACTGCGCGAGCCAATTTCTAGGCGCTCGCCCCTATGCGCTAGAATCGCATCGTTGGCATTTCGCCAGCGATGCCCTTGTAGCTCAGCGGATTAGAGCATCGGTTTCCGGTACCGAAGGTCGCAGGTTCGATCCCTGTCAGGGGCACTGCCAGGGGCACTCTGCCAGGAGTGCATTGTCATGCTTTTATCGCATAAAACCAGTGCCTCCCATATTCGTCACACCCCTCGCACTACATCAGGATGGTTCCAGTCATAAGGCACTACTCACAAGGTTCCCTTGAGGGCAAACGAACCTTCCTCCCCTCCTCATATGGTTCGTTTGGGTCCAAACAAACCTTTTGAGGAGAACCATCCTCGCTAACGCCCTTTTCGCCTAAGCCGCACGCGCAAGGCGCACCTGAATGTCCGCAACAACTACCTCTGGGTTCTTGGCCGAGGCGATAAAAGAGGAGGCTCCTTGCTCGATACGCACGGTGGGCCCGGAAACGATATAGGCCGATGAACCATCGACCACGCGTGGCCCCGCGCCTTCTATCAGTCCTGTCTCCGGACCGACGCTGACACCGGTGATGTCCTTGAGGGAAATCGTCTTTGAAAACAAGCCCAAGACGGAAGCCGTCACGCCGTCGTCGCTCACGATGATCTTCACCCGCATCACAATGCAGGCCAAC
>NZ_KV810498.1 GCF_001812805.1 Corynebacterium sp. HMSC078H07
GCCCCAGACACCCAACAATGCACCAAGTACTTCTCATAAACGTGTCAGTCAAAAAGAGTTAACCACTCGTGGATAGTTAATCACTCTTGGTTAAGGTGTATCTCCACCCGATTCACATAAACGGTGGCAGCAAAACTTTTGTTTACTCAACCACCAACCACACAACACAAAGAAAAACATGCATTGCATGGTCTACAGCACCAACTGGTGCCTTACATTAATGCTCCTTAGAAAGGAGGTGATCCACCCG
>NZ_KV810499.1 GCF_001812805.1 Corynebacterium sp. HMSC078H07
GGTCTTTCTACTGCCCCAACTTTGCAACAGCACCCGGTGACTTATGGTTCGAGCGGAAACTTTCAACGCTACGGAACTTCGAGCCAATTCGGTTGCCTTCGGCGCGGCACAAATCGCACATGGGCCGATCATCAGAAACGAGCGTGGTTCAGCTGTTTTCGCAACTTTGCCGGAATCTGCGCCATCTCTGCTACTTTCACTGTCTCTTCAGCAGCGCACACAGCTGCACCGCTACCCGGAACTTGACTAGTTCAGCGATCGCTGTATAGTTCAGCGCATGCTGACTATTGCTTCGCGTCTCGACGTGATGAACCGCCTGGGTCGTGCACTGGCCGACCCCACTCGATCCCGGATCATCTTGACCCTGCTCGACCATCCCGCCTACCCGGCGGAACTATCCCGAGATCTGGACCTGACACGCCCGAACGTGTCCAACCACCTGACATGCTTGCGCGATTGTGGGATTGTCGTCTCCGAGCCCGAGGGGCGTCGGACACGATACGAGATCGCCGATCCGCACCTGGCGCAGGCGCTGACCACATTGGTCGATGCCACCTTGGCAGTAGACGAAGACGCCCCGTGCATCGATCCCGCCTGCTCGCTTCCCGGGTGCTACGCAGCTGGGGAGGACGCATGATCCTCACCTCGGTCTTGCAGGCGATAGGCCTGTTCGCAGCTACCAACATCGACGACATCATCGTGCTCTCCCTCTTCTTCGCGCGAGGGGCAGGCCAGCGCGGCACTACCGCCCGCATTCTGGCCGGCCAGTACCTCGGATTCGCGGGCATCCTCGGTGCCGCGGTTCTAGTGACCATGGGCGCCGGAGCATTCCTGCCCTCGACAGCCATCCCGTACTTCGGTCTAATCCCGCTGGGCCTCGGCCTCTGGGCCGCATGGGAGGCCTGGCGCGGAGACGATGAGGACGATGACGACGAGTCCAAGATTGCCGGCAAGAAGGTTGGCGTGGGGACAGTCGCAGGCGTCACCTTTGCCAACGGTGGCGACAACATCGGCGTCTACACCCCTGTATTCCTCAGCGTGGAACCTCTCGCAGTAGTCGCCTACTGCGTTATTTTCCTCGCGCTCGTTGCGGTCCTGGTGGCCCTGGCAAAGTTCGTCGCAACCCGCCCCCCGATCGCGGAAGTGCTCGAACGCTGGGAGCACATCCTCTTTCCCATCGTTCTCATCGGCCTCGGTATCGTGATCCTCGTCAGCGGCGGAGCCTTCGGGCTCTGACGTAGCGGCAGCGTTCCAAACGGCCCCGACCGGGCGTTATCGGTGGCTCCTATAACGCCTGGAAGGTCTTTTTGAAGCGCTGTCGGGGCGTGTGAATCTAATCACACAGAGTTTACAGAGTCCCAGCAATTAAACTTTCGGCTACCCAATTTCACCCGCGGACGCAATGAGACTAGCACCGACGCTTTCCCCAACGCGCCACCGCTTGCGGCGTAGCCCGACCAAGGCCACCGGCTGGTTCTCAAACGAGGACGAAGCCCGTGGCCTAGAGCTCGTGGTCGAGAGCCGAAATTCGGCCTAAAACCGCGTTTAGCCAAAGAAAAATGACCCCTAGAATCCGCCCCTTCCAGCCTTTCTTTGAGGCTGGCGGCTAAGTTAAGAAGTTCGACTGAATTATCTGCGGGACGCTGTTGAGACAGGTTCCGCTGTGCGGCGCGCACGAGCCTTGCAAGCCTTCCAGTGTCACGGGCCAGTGGGGAAGTGGAAGGCAGCTCCGCTTGTATTGCTTGCAGGTGTCCGGCTGCACTGTTGGCGGCGTCTAGCGCGTGCTCGTAGTCTCCAGTATCCCCGTGGGCTTTGATAAACAAGGCGCACAGGTGCGCGCCCTGGGATTCACGAACGATGTCAGTCATTCTATTCCTACTTACTCAAGCCACTTTTGGCCTGGCCCTTTGAGACTTTCTGAGGCCCGCCATGCAACTACCAAGATAGAAATCTGGAAGCCAATAATCCATGCGTTTGGTGCTCCTCCCACGCTCGAAATGATTCCGCAAACGGTTAAAACTAGTAGAAATACGCCCGTCACAACTCCCCCAGCTGCGCTTCCCCTCCTGGCCGAGAAGAAAATGATAAAGCCCAGTAGCAATATCGGAAAACAAAGACGCATGGTCCATACTTCCAAACTCGCGCCGGAAGCAGCTATTTGAAACAGGGAGAATAGTGACCCTTGGATCAGCACCAGAGAAAAGTTGCCCAAAGTCTGTGGATTCCATTTATTTCGTCTTTGTTTGTCGTCAGAAGTAGTTGGTTCAACCCGCTCCTTTTTGGCCTGGTTGCCTTGTATTTCTGTTGAGTCCACAAAGAGGGGTGGTTTTCGCCTGTCGATCATGGTGGTGATGGTGCACAGAATTATGAACGCAAGGGCCCACCAACTACCTGCTCGCGAAGACTGTTCTTGTCCACCGGGAACTGTCTTATTTCCGTCTTCCCGTAGGGGACTATTTTTACTTTGGCTCAAAATGCACCAAAGGTATTATCCTCAACCGCCAAAATGTTACTTCCAGGTAAGAAATAGTCCCTATTTATAGATAGCTCCTGGCGGTTAATCCTGTCATCCTGGCTCTCGTCGAGCTGCAACTCTCGCATAGCGTGGTTGCTAAGGAGGTGTGCCCAATTGGATTACAAGTACCTACACACTTGATCGGTGCTGCACGTTTCAGGGTCCGGGTGTGCGGCGTCCTGTCTGAGGTCCGCGATAGTGTCGCGCAGCACGGAGAGCTGCGCGATCTGCTGCTCGATCTCAGCGAGGCGCACGTCAAGCAGGTCGCGCACGTGCTCGCAGGGCGCCTGGCCGCCGTCGCGGATGTCGAGGATCTGGCGGATCTGGGCGAGGGTCAGCCCGGCGGCCTGGCCCCGGTGGATGAACCCGACCCGACCCACGGCATCCTCGGCGTAGTCCCGATAGCCGGAGGCCAATCGCTCGGCCGGAGGGAGCAGCCCCGACTCCTCGTAGAACCGCAGGGTCTTGGTCGTGGTTCCGGTTGCTTCCGCAAGCTGTCCGATCCTCATGTTCGCCGATTCCCCTTCCAATGGCCACCACACTTGACCTTCCATTGTACTGGAAGGTTCACAATGGTTCCATAGGAACTTTTGAACCACAGGGAAGAGACATCTGGAATGACAAACGAAAAGTTCGATCTGGCGATTATTGGTTCCGGCGGCGGAGCGTTTGCGGCCGCGATCCGGGCCACCGGACTGGGCAAGCGCGTCGTGATGGTGGAGCGCGGCACCGTGGGCGGGACATGCGTGAACACGGGCTGCGTCCCGTCGAAGGCGCTCCTGGCTGCCGCGGAGGCCCGCCACGTGGCGTTGGATTCGGCCCGCTTCCCTGGGGTGGCGGCCTCGGCGGGCCCGGTGGACATGCCGGCCCTGATTCAGGGCAAGGCCGCGCTGGTTGAAAGCATGCGCACGGAGAAGTACGTCGATCTGGCCGCGGACTACGGGTGGACGATGATCTCGGGGGACGCGTCGTTCACCGGAACCCAGGACGCACCGCTGCTCCGGGTGATCTCCCCGGATGGTGCAGTGAGAACGATCGAGGCCGGGCACTACCTCGTGGCCACTGGCTCCGCACCCTACGTGCCGCCCGTTCCCGGACTGGCCGAGGCCGGGTACCTGACCTCGACGACGGCGATGGAACTGGACGAGGTGCCCGAATCGATGCTGATCCTGGGCGGAGGCTATGTTGCCCTGGAGATGGCACAGCTTTTCTCCCGGCTGGGCTCCCGGGTGACCATGCTGGTCCGTTCCCGGTTGGCCTCGCAGGAGGAACCGGAGGCATCCAAGGCGTTGGCGGGGGTGTTCGCCGACGAGGGGATCCGGGTGGTCCGGCGGGCCATGGCCGACTCCGTGGCCTCCGGCCCGGACGGGGTCTCGGTGACGGCAAACGTGGCCGGGGGCGAGGAGGTGTTCCGCGCTTCCCGCATCCTCGTGGCACTGGGCCGCCGCCCGGTGACCGAGGGACTGGACCTTGACGCCGTCGGGGTGAAGACCGGCGCATCCGGCGAGATCGTGGTCGATTCCCGCCTGGCCACGTCCAACCCGCGGGTTTGGGCCGCCGGGGACGCGACCGGCCATCGGGAGTTCGTTTACGTCGCAGCGGCCCACGGCGCCTTGGCCGTGGACAATGCGTTCACCGATGCCCTGGCCGAGGTCGACTACCGGCACCTGCCCCGGGTCACCTTCACCAGTCCCGCCATCGGGGCGGTCGGGATGACGGAAAAGGAAGCTGTCGCCGCCGGGATCAGCTGCGAGTGCCGGGTCCTCCCCCTGGAGTACGTGCCGCGAGCCGTGGTCAACCGCGACACCCGCGGCTTCATCAAGGTTGTCGCGGACCGCGACACCGGACGGATCCTGGGCCTCTCCGCGGTGGCCAAGGACGCCGGGGAAATCGCCGCCGCCGGCGTCTACGTCCTCGAAGCGGGCATGACCACCGCGCAGGTCGCCGCCGCCTGGAGCCCCTACCTGACGATGGCCGAGGGCATCAGGATCGCCGCCAAGGCCTTCACCACCGACGTCTCCGAGCTCTCCTGCTGCGCCTGAGCTCCAGTCCCCACTACCGAAGCAAAGGAATGCCCTGACCGCCACCGACCAGGCCCTCACCTATCTGTTGTCCCCGAGCACCACCGCACCGACCACGGCACCGCCTGAGTCCCCATCCCCATTCCTGGAAGGAACCACCAGACACCATGACATACCCGAGATCCCGCCGTTCTCTGTCCGTTCCCCGGCCCAGGCACCTCGCCTCCGCCCTGTTTCTGGCAGCGGTCATGGCACTGACAACCGCCTGCGCCAGCTCACCGAGCGGCCCGTCGGCCGCGCCAGGCGGTTCGTCGCCCGACGCGGCCGGTGCCGTTGCTGTTACGGTCTCCGACATTGACGGCACTACCCGGACCATCCCGGACGGTAAGCCCGCAGCACTGTTCTTCTTCTCTGCCGGATGCGGTGAGTGTGCGGAAGGGGCCGATTCCCTGAACAAGGCCTCCACGGCCCTGGGAAGCTCGGCCGACTACCTCCTGGTGGACGTGGACCCCCGAGAACCGAAGGAGACCATCAACGGATTCCGCGATTACATCAAGGCCCCTGAGCTCCCTGCCGTCATCGACACCGAGGCCACACTGACCACCCGGTACAAGGTCACCTCCATAAGCACCCTGGTGGTGGTCGACGCGAAGGGCGACGTTACCTTCCGGGCCACCGACCCGTCTGCGGAAAAGATCCAAGAAGAACTCACCAAGGCCGGTGCCCAATGACAGCCCTGCTTGCCCTGGCCTTCGCCGCTGGAATGATTGCCCCGGTCAATCCCTGCGGTTTCGCCCTCCTGCCCGCCTGGATAGCCCAGACCATCGGGGACGCCCGGACGCGCCCGCTCGCGCTGCGTCTGGCCCACGGGCTCCGGGCCGGACTCGCGCTCAGCCTCGGCTTCGCTGGGACCCTGGCAGCCTTCGGACTGATCGTCAGCGCGGGCGCCAGGACCCTGATCAGCGCAGCGCCCTGGCTGGGAATGGCCACCGGGGTGATCCTTCTCCTGCTGGGCCTGGCCATGCTCACCGGACTCACACCACGGCTCCGTCTGCCGGCCTGGGCCACGAAACCCCGCACACAAGAAGCCGCAGGGGCAGGTCACAAAACCGGGCGCATGGTGGCCTTCGGGATCGGATACGCCGCAGCATCCCTCGGCTGCACCCTCGGGGTGCTCCTGGCCGTGATCGCCCAAGCCCAGGCCGTCGCCAGCTACGCCGGGCTGCTCGCGGTCTTCGCCGCCTACGCCGCAGGCTCGGCCACTGTCCTGATGCTCGTTTCGGCAGGCACGGCCATCGCCGGGGCCGCCCTCGGGCGAAGAATCACCGGCCTGGCCAAGCACAGCAACCGCATCGCCGCCTTCATCCTCACCATAACCGGCGCCTACCTCAGCTGGTATTGGTATCCCGCCGCCACCGGCGGAACCGCACAGGCCAACAGCCTCGCCGTATGGTCAGCCGCCGCCAGCGCCTGGATCAGCGACAACAGCACCCTGATCGCAGCCCTCGCCGCAGCCGTGGTGCTCGCATCGGCATTGGCCGCCCTCAACCGGCGCAGGAGACTGCGCATCAGACAGGGAACGCCGCCCACAGGCGAGGGCCCCGGGCAAAGCGGGGAACCCGACTGCTGCACACCAACTCCGGACAACAACTCGACCGAGGACCGGCCAGGCACGATCCCGTAGCTGGCCGAGGACTCCCAAAAAGCAATGGGGAGAGGGAACCTTGCCCATCTTCTGGCAAACGAGGCGCCCGCCTATCAGGACAGGTTGGTACAGCGGCATCAGGCCGGAAGTCAATTCGTGCAGAGGACTTCGGGCAATCCGTCAGGAGCCCTCTGTACCGCCCCCGCAATGACGGGAACGTCAGTGTGGTGGACTTCGGAAGGTGCTGTTGCAAAGTTGGGCGGAGAGCCGAGA
>NZ_KV810500.1 GCF_001812805.1 Corynebacterium sp. HMSC078H07
CAAGCTCAGACTCTGAATGCGCTGAGCCGATATGCTTCATCCTTTTCGCACCTTTGCGTTCAGAGAACACCACCTGTACCGCCATCGCCCCAGAAGCGGTCTTGACGGTGCGAATATAAGGACTCACAAAAATCAGACTACTGAACACCCCCGGCACTACCCACTTAGTGCGGAAAAATTCTTCCCCACCGACGAAAACCAACAGGTAACAGTGTCAAGAGTGACGTTACTCACCCACCCATGACCTAAGTCAGGTT
>NZ_KV810501.1 GCF_001812805.1 Corynebacterium sp. HMSC078H07
GATGATCTTCACCCGCATCACAATGCAGGCCAACGTTGCCGCGATAACCAATGCGCCAAAAAGGATAGCTATCCACGTGGAATTAACCATTGTTGGCAGAAGCGCTGCTACAACAGCGAGGCCAATAACGATTCCCAGCCACTGGAGCGGGCCATTGAGATAGCGCACATAGACGTTTTCACTCATGGCTCTCAATGGTAGTTAGAAGCGTTCCAGCCTCGTGGAGCATCACCGGAGTCGGTTTCTTCAATCTTGTCGAAGGCGCAGATTGTCGTTCATAGGTAGAGTTTTACGCATGCCGAATCGTGAAA
>NZ_KV810502.1 GCF_001812805.1 Corynebacterium sp. HMSC078H07
GCCCCAGACACCCAACAATGCACCAAGTACTTCTTCTAACACGTGTCAGTCAAAAAGAGTTCACCACTCTTGGATAGTTAATCACTACTGGTTAAGGTGTATCTCCACCCGATTCACATAAACGGTGGCAGCAAAACTTTTGTTTACTCAACCACCAAGCACACACGTCACCGTGTGGCATTAACACCAACTGGTGTCTTATATTAATGCTCCTTAG
>NZ_KV810503.1 GCF_001812805.1 Corynebacterium sp. HMSC078H07
TGAGGTTAAGTTCTATTTCCTCCCCATCCCCGTTAACGATTTGGTCGAGTTCGTTGAGGGTGACAACGACTTGGGCATGTACGGCGGGTTTGGTGCCAATACCACCGGTGACAATGACGGTGCGGGCAGCATCAAGCAGGTTTGTTTTGTTGACGGATTCTAACGTGCCTCGGATATCAGCGATGACAGTCGGGGCGTCGGTGATGGTGATGGAGTTAGGTCCCTTAGAGCGGTAGGTGAAGCGTACCCCGGGTTTAGCCACAC
>NZ_KV810504.1:0-328 GCF_001812805.1 Corynebacterium sp. HMSC078H07
CAAACTCTCCACAAAAAGGCCGTGAAAAGCCCAATACCTAACAAAAAGACAAACCAACACAAACAACACCACAACGATGCCGCCTGAACTGGCAAATCCAAAAATTACATAAAGAAAAAACTTCAACCAACCCCCAACCCGACGGGGCACAAAAAGAGGATTGGCCTAGTCAGAAGATTTCATCAATACGCCCAAACAACTTACTGTTATTTACAATGACGCCGCTTGAAAAAGCGCCATCCGGCATACACCAACCACGACACACATACGGCGTATCGCAGCCAAAAAGAATAAAATCAACCAACACAAAAAGTACATTGGCACACTA
>NZ_KV810504.1:428-42058 GCF_001812805.1 Corynebacterium sp. HMSC078H07
TCGCAAGCGGCTCGAACAACATTACCCAACAAGCCCAACCAAAGTCAAACCCGCCGAACAAACATTGTCCCAACATCTACCACCAGTTAACCAAACGGCTACCTCGCGGCGACTCGAATTAATATACGCACACCCCCAACAAACAACAAATCGCCTGGCTAGTGCATATCTTTCACAGCACTCCAGGCGATGAGTTTTCGGACTTTCTAGTGGTAACAGGCTAAAAGCCCATCCGGACCATCGATCACGGTGATAGGCGTTTCGAAGATCGGTGTGAGAATGTCATCTCGCATAATCTCATCTGGCCCGCCGAAGGCCACGATGTTGCCATCCTTCGCGGCACAAATGTAGTCGGCATATCGCGCGGCGAAGTTAATATCGTGCAGGACAATGATGATGGTGCGTCCAAATTCTTTAGCGGCCCTGCGTAGATGTTTCATCATCTCGACGGAATGGGCGATGTCGAGGTTGTTGAGTGGCTCGTCGAGAAGCACGTAGTCTGTCTCCTGGCACAACACCATCGCCACGTATGCGCGCTGACGCTGACCACCGGAAAGTTCATCGAGGTAGCGGTTTTCCAGTTCACCAAGGTGGAAGAAGTCAATGTAACGCGAGACTATGTCTTCATCCTCGGCGGTCAGGCGGCCCTTGGAATACGGGAAGCGGCCAAAGCTGACGAGCTGGCGCACGGTCAACTTGGTGATGAAGTGATTCTCCTGGCGCAGGATGGACAGAATCTTGGCCAAGTCCTCGGACTTTGTGGAGGAGACGTCGTAGCCGGCGACCTCGATGGTGCCCTCGTCGGCGTCGAGAAGCCTGCCAATCATAGTGAGCATCGTGGACTTGCCCGCGCCGTTCGGCCCAATAAGAGCGGTGATACCTCCGGTGGGGATTTCCAGATCGACGGGGCCAATGGTGGTCTCGCCGGAATAGGCCTTAGAGACCTTGGAAAGCTTGATCACAGCTTGCCCTTTCGCAGAATGACAAAGAGGAAGACACTGCCGCCCACCAGCTCAATGATGATGGACACCACGCCCTGCGCATAGAAGACGTGCTGCATGAGGAAGTAGGCACAGGTAAGCACGGCAAAGGCGGTGGCCATGGACATCGGGAAGAGATAGCGGTGATCGTAAGTCTCCGCCGCCTGGTAGGCCAAGGTGGCCACGAGGAAGCCCAGGAAGGTCATGGGGCCCACGAGTGCCGTGGTCGTAGCCATGAGGATGGAGACCAAAATCAAGGTATAGATAGCGTTGACCTTGTGGTTCACGCCCAAGTTGGTAGCAGCATCACGGCCTAGAGCCAGCACGTTGAGACGGCGCGAGTTAAAGAACATCAACGCCGTGACCGCAATAACGAGTGGAATAGCGATGGGATAATACTCGGTTTCGGCGTTATTGACTGAGCCGAAAAGGCGTGCGGTAAGCACGTCGAACTCACTCGGCGTGAGCATACGCTGCATGAAAGTGGACAATGAGCCTAAACCACCGCCAATGATGATGCCTACCAGCAACATCGCATGCATATTGTTGCGGCGGCTGGTGAGCAGCCACGAGTACAGAATCAGTGACAGCCCCACCATGAGCACGAGTTGAACAAGGAACATGCCCATGTTGCGGGATTGCGTCAGCCCAGCAGCGCCGAGAAAGAAGATGGTGGCAGTATTAATTGCCACATAGAGGGACTCAAAGCCCATGATGGAGGGCGTCAAGATGCGGTTATTGGTCACCGTGTGGAAGGCCACGGTGGCCACCGCCTGGCACACCGCAACAATCGCCATGGCGGTGACTGCATCAGCGCGGCGGCGCGCAATGAGCCACCACTTCCGGGTTCCAAAATCCATCGGATTGTCGTAGGCCAACAGGCCGAAAGCAAAGATGAGGCCCGCGGCGATGAGGGCGCCGAGGATTATCCAGTACTTGCGCGCAGCAGCAGCGGACTGGAAGCTTCCCACGCTGCGGCGCGAGTTATCGACCTGCAGCTGAATAGTCGTTGCTGGAACGGAGATACGCACACTCACTTGGTTGACTTCACAATCAGAACGACGAAGACGATGGCGCCGACGACGCCAAGGATGACGGAGACGGGCATCTCAAACGGAGCAATAATAACGCGGCCCAGGATGTCACAAAGCGTTACGGTGGCAATACCCAGCAGGCACACCCACGGCAGGTTGGAGCGCAGGTCATCGCCACGCAGCATGCTCACCATGTTCGGGACGATGAGTCCTAGGAAGGGCAGGGCGCCTACGACGACGGTGACCACGCCAGTCGCCACCGCAATAAGGCCAGTGCCCAGAAGAATCATTCGTTGGTAGTTCAAGCCAATGTTGGTGGCGATATCCTTGCCAAGGCCGGCCACAGTGAGTTTGTCCGCGTAAAGGTACACGGCAACAAGCACAAGCAGAACTACCCACAAAACCTCATATTGTCCCTCATAGACCGAGGTAAAGGACCCCATGAACCAGATGCCGAGCTGCTGCAACGTGTCAGTGCGCAACGCCACGTAGGAGGACACTGCGGACACAACGGCACCGAGCATGATTCCGATGATGGGCACGATGAGCGAGGAGCGCAGTGCTACTCGGCGAAGGAAAGCGAAGAAAACCATGGTCCCCGCAAACGCGAAGGCCACGGAGATGATCATCTTCACCAGTACCGATGCATGCGGGAAAAGAATGAGGGAAAAGAGCAGGCCCAAGCCGGCCCACTCGGTGGTCCCCGTGGTCGTGGGTTCCACGAAGCGGTTCTGGGTCAGCAGCTGCATCACCAAACCGCTCATCGCCATGGCCGCACCGGCCAAGACGAGCGCAATCGTGCGCGGCACGCGCGTAGTGAAGAACATGGTCCAGCCGTCCTCATTATCGAGGATGCTGTACTCCCCCACCATGAGGGACAGGGTGAGGAGGGCAACTACGCCGAGCACACCGAGGCCCAGCGTCCATGTCACAACGGGTCCACGAGAGCTGCGCGTGGGCATGCGCCCACGATCATCTTGTGTGCCCATCCGCACCGTCACGGTCTTCACACTGCTCCTTTAAGTTTTAGGCGTTGGCCTTTGCGAAGGCGTCGGCAAGCGCGTTGAGAATCTCGGTGTAGGTAATGATGGATTCATCAATGTAGGTGTCCTGCGGCGCGACGTAGACATTTCCGTCCTTGACCGCGGTGACGTTCTTGAGCGCCGCGTTGTCCTTGACCAGTTTCTCGCCCGGGGTGACCTGCTCGCCTTCCTTAGAAATGGCAGAGTCGCGGTCCATGACCAGTATCCAATCCGGATTCGACTGTGCAATAGCCTCGACGGAGATGTCGTCGCCCTCGTGATCATCAGAAGCGTTGTCCACCTCCAGTGCCGGGGTCAGACCAAGCAGGTCGAAAACCGGCCCAAAGGTGCGGCCAACCTGCGGCGCGATGTAGCCAATCTCGCCACCAGAAGTGTTGACGGCCATGACCTTCTGCTCCGGGTCATAGGCCTCCTTGGCGCGCTGAGCAGCATCATCGAAGTCTGCGATGAGCTTTTCGGCGTCTTCTTCGTGCCCAAAGACTTGGCCCAGTGCTTCGGTGTGGCGCTTGAGTTCCTCGAAGAAATCCTCGCCGTCGCGCGGCTCGAAGTCAAGAACAGAAACGTCCTCGAGCAGCTTCTCCATGTCTTCCTGGTGCTGCTCGAAGCGCTGGCCGTTCCACACCACATCCGGCTCGGCCGCCACGAGGCCCTCGAGGTCTGGCTCCTTGTGCGAGCCGAGATCCACCTCGACGGTGTCCTTGTTGTAGGTATCACGCAGGGACTTCGGCACCAGCGGAAGCGGTGCTGCAGCGAGGTCAATATCCCACTGGGCCAACACTGCAAAGGCACGGTTATCCGTCACCGCCGGGTTCTCCACCGGGGTGGTAACGGTCTTTTCCCCGAAGTTATCCTCCAGAGTGATGGTGGAGGCGTCTGCTGCCGCGGAACCCGCTGCCTCAGTGGTCTCCTCGGCAGAATTGGAGGAGCATCCGGTCAACGCCAGTGCTGCAATAGAAACAGTCGCAGCAATCTTGGTGGTAGTCGTGCCGAAGGCGCGGCGGGAAATCGTGAACATAGTTTCCTTGCGTATTAGGTGTGGCTAACCACAGTCGGTAGATAACATCGCCGCCTAACCTAACCTATGTAAGGGTTACCTTTCAAGCACACTATTGTTTCCTAATTCCTCGCGGGGGTACCTGCACCTCCCGCCAGAAGGGTATCCACGGCGACTGGGCCCTGCTTATCGAAGTCCTCGCGGGCAGCGCGCCGAAATTCCGGGTCCGCTAAGAAATCCAGCGTGACCTGCGCCAAGCCAGCCGCCGAATCCACTGCAGCGTCGACGGCTTGGGGCGTGGCCGCCCACCGCGCGAAGTCCTCGGTATGCAAGGCCACGTCCGACGGTGAGACTTTCACCATAGGGTGCAGGCCCGGCACCAGATTCGAGACATTGCCAAAATCTGTCGACGCCGCCACGGTGTCCGGCACCGTCCCAGCCGGCAACGCCGTGCGCCCCCGGCGCGCTTGCGTAGCCGCCCATCGCTCGACGAGCGCAGCATTATTGCGCACCGGCAGTGTCATCGGGTGCTCATCCCACTCGAGGTCTACCTCAACGCCCGCCATTAGGGCCGCGCCCCGCACAATGTCCTCGACGCGTCCGGAGAGGTCCATCAGCGTGCGCGTACCTAAAGAGCGCACGTAAATGTGCATATCCGCGCTCTTCGGAATGATGGACGGCCTGTCACCACCAGCCATGGTGGCGTGAACGCGGTCTGACGGCGGCATCTGTTGGCGCATAAGCCCAATGCCTTGATAGGCCAAGCTCGCCGCGTCGAGGGCATTGCGCCCCATAAAGGGCTGCGAGCTTGCATGGGCTGCCACACCGCGGTAGGTCACACGCAGGATACGCCGGCCAACCCACGCATGCGCCCCGATGTCATAGCCAAATCCGTGAATCATGACCGCAGCATCCACGCCGTCCAGGCTGCCACCGCGAATCATATACTCTTTGCCCGAATGCCCCTCCTCCGCTGGGGTTCCTTGCAGGAGGATGCGGCCAGGCAGGGGGACGTCGACAAGCGCAGCGGTCGCCGCGAGGAATCCCGTCACACCCGCCGCGGCGATGATGTTGTGACCGCAAGCGTGACCAATCTGCGGCAGTGCGTCATACTCCGCCAAGATGGCCACGGTGGGGTGACGCTTCGGGTCGAAGTCCTCGCTCTGCCACGAGGCTTCGAAGGCAGTATCCACCCCATAGGCCCCGCGACGCGTGGAGAAGCCGTGTTTTTCCACGATGTCTGCGAGCACCGCCATGGAACGATGCTCCTCGAAGGCGGTCTCGGGGTGGGCATGCAGGTCTGCCACGATGTGCGCGGCGGTTTCCCGCAGCCCTTCCGCCTGCGCCGCAGCGCTGTCCCACGCCTTCTTCTGGCCGGGGTAATCCTCCTCCGTATGTTTGGGCGGGGTGGCGGCCGCCACGCGCTTGGCGACGTCCCCCTCCATCGCTTCCAGATATGCCGTCGAGGGAGTGTTGGGTTGAGTCATACGTCTACCCAATCATGACCGCATTACCGGGGCCTAGTGGAAGATCGGCATAGAACCAGACAGCCAGCAAGATGGCCCAAGCGGTGAAGAATGGAATAACGAATGGCACGAGGCGGGACATGAGTGTTCCTAGACCTGCCTCACGTTCATAACGCTGGAGGAATCCCAGCATGACAATCATGTACGGATTGAGCGGGGTAATGATCTGGGTTGCCGAGTCACCCACGCGGAACGCGCCTTGGATGAAAGCCGGCTCGTAACCGAGCAGCGCAAACATGGGCACGAAGACCGCTGCCATGAGCGTCCACATGGAGGAACCGGAAATGATCAGCAGGTTAAGGCAGGAGGCCAGCGCGATGAAGGCGAAGATGGCCGGGAAGCCGGTAAGGCCGATGGATTCAAGGAAGGCCGCACCTTTGACCGCGGTGAAGGTACCGATGCCGGTCCAAGCAAACAGCGCCACAAACTGGCCCAAGATGAACGCCAGAATAAGGAAGCTCATCATGTCCTTGAGTGCGCCGATCATCATATTGACGACGTCATTGATCCCCTTGACTGTGCCGACAACCCGGCCGTAGACCACACCGAGCACCAAGAAGTAGGCAAAGACAATGAAAACGATGGAGTTCAGCAGCGGCGATTTGGGCAAGAAGCTGCCCTCCTCGTTACGCCAGGGGGATTCTGGCAGAAGGACCGCGAAGAGGATGACGGCGGTGAGAATAACTGTGGCTACACCGGACCAGATAAGACCCTTGTTCTCCTCTGGGCGCAGCTCGGCGGTCAGCTCTTCACCGTTCTCGTCACGATCACCACGCTCAGCGGCGTCCTCTGGGTCGATGTCCTCCTCGGTAGGAACCTCCTGCTGCCACATACGCGGCTCGATCACCTTGTCGATGATGAATCCGGCAAGCACACCGAGCACGATGGAAGAGGCCACGTTGAAGTAGTAGTTCGACATCGCGTTGACGGGAGCGAACTCCGTGTTCGGCAACGTGTCCATGACCGCTGTCGTAATTCCTGCAAACAGGGCATCCAGCGAGGTGGGCACCAGTGCCGTCGAATAACCTGCGCCCACAGCGGCGAAACCACCAATAAGGCCGGCAACGGGGTGGCGGCCAGCAGCCTTAAAGACCATGGCAGCCAGCGGTGGGACGATAACGAAGGCTGCATCCGCCATGACAGACGCCGTCACGCCAATAACACCCACGGCGTATGGCAGCAACCACGGCTTCGCCGAACCGAACAGCTTGCGGATAAGAGCAGAGAGCATTCCGGAGCGCTCCGCCACACCCACGGCCAACATGATAGGCAGCACCGTGACCAGCGGCGGGAAGTTGATGTAATTCTCACCCATCGTCGTGGTGAACCACGTCAGCCCCTCACCGGTGAATAGGCCCTTAACCGGTTGGATTTCATCTGAGCCTGGAATCTTAATCTCCACGCCCATTTTCGCCATGATGGTAGACAGCACGCCCGTAATCAGGAAGAGGATTAAGAAGATGGTGAAGGGCTCCGGCAGTTTGTTGCCGATGTATTCCACACCGTTGAGGAACTTGTCCAGCATTCCCCCGCTAGGCTGTGGGCTCTTGTTCTGCTCTGCCTTGACGGAATTCGCCTTGGGCTTCTCCGCGGTACCAGCGCCGCCTTGTGGCGCTGCGTTGGTCGGGCTGTTCATGGGTACTCCTGTCGTAGGGGTCAGTCCCAGTGCTCCACGTCACACTGTTGGGAAAAGGCTACCACGGAAATGTAACTCAAGTAACAAATATTTCGGACCCACGTCACATTTTTATCTAGCTAGCCCTACTCCGCTTTCTTCCCGGCCCCTACCCCATTACAAGCCTTCTCTCCCCCCGCTACGGTCACGGTAGATAGCGGCAAGAAAATCGCCGGTTTTAGCCCCTTATCTACCGTGAGCGTCACAGAATCTGCCCGAAAGCCACGACGCCCCCCTCACTCAGCATCGTCGCCGCTCGACGACGCCAGCCCATAAAGCCGAGCGTAAGGATCCCACTCGCTGTCGCGGTGCGGCTCATACTCTGCAAGGTTGGCAGCAGCCAGCGCCACTTCTTCAGATCTGAGATGCGCAATGAGCGCGACCATCATATCCATCCCAGCCGCAACACCTGCGGAAGTCCATCGATTTCGGTCGTGTACCCACCGTGCTTCCGGCTGCCAAGCCACAGCCTCCCCAAAGGAGCTCGCCCACGCAAACGCGCGTTTGTTGCTCGTTGCGGCATAGCCCTCCAAGAGCCCCGCCGCCGCTAGGACCGCAGAACCCGTGCACACGGCGGCAACCACAGGCGCTTGCGAGCCCACGCCACGAAGCCACGCCAGAAAAGATTTGTTCGTTACGAGCTGCCGGGTTCCTTTGCCGCCTGGGACAAGAATGATGTCAGCCTGCTCAATCTGCTCATAAGAAATTGTCGGCACCACTTCCACACCTTGAGAGCTAGCAACTGGCTCGCCCGTGGGCCCGGCGAAATCCACGATGACGTCAGGGACAGCTTGAAGCAGTTGGACGGGCCCGAAGACGTCGAGAAGCTCAAAGCCCTCGAACAAGACAACAGTGACGCGTTGTGGCTCAAAAGTCATACAGCAATACTATGTCCGACGATGACCATTCCCCGTGAGGAACAGTTGCTTCGGCGATGATGGCTAACCTGACTGGCATAACCACTGCCGCACACAATTCCGACGACACTCACCAGACCTTGAGATTTAGCAGTTTCCTCCCGAAAGGACATCAGCATGAAGAAGCTCACCATCGCGCTTACCACACTTGCCATCGCCGTAGCTGGGTGCAGCTCCAACACCGAGCCTGCTCCGACCCCACCGAGCAGCGCGGCGTCATCTTCACCTGAGACGTCCGAATCCAGCTCGAGCATGCCACCCACGAGCGAGACAGAAGAAGCAAAGCCCGAGACCACGAAGCCAGAAGCCAAAGAACCCGATCCCACCATGGCTTCCCCACAAGCTGATAATCCAGTAGCTGAGGCTCCCGCGGTCGAGCAGGCCCCCGCAGAACCCGTCGTTGTGGAATGCCTCGAGGGCACCCCAGGGTCAGCACGCTGGTCTGACGGCACCGTCTCCTATTCCCAATGGTGTTTCGACACCATGGGTGGTGAGCAGTCCCTCGAAGACGAAGCAAACGCAGGCGTTCCGCCCACGCCAGAACAGCAACAGCCGCGCAAGCCTAGCCCATGGGTACAGGGGCAAATTGACTGGGCAAACTGCCTCGACTCCGGCAAGACCAAGGAACAGTGCCGAGAAGAGCTGAACTAAAGCGGGCCTACTTCACCACGTGACATAAACGAGAAGAAACCCCAGCTAGAATGCTATCTAGCTGGGGTTTTTCGGTGGAGCCGCCGGGAATTGAACCCGGGTCCTTCGTCATCTTGCCAGGGCTTCTCCGTGCGCAGTCTGCACAGGATCTCTACTCGGCCCTCCGGCTCGGGCAAACACGCTCCGGATGATGGGCCCAGTTGCTCTAAAAGTCCCCAACCGGCCGAACAACAATCCGGTCAGGCAAGTTCCCTAGTCGATGCCAGGATCTAGGTCAGGAACAAAACCTAGGCTGACAGACACGCGTCGCTGGAATTAGGCAGCGAGGGCGTAGTCACGCTGAGAGTTCTTCTCTGCGTTTATTGGTTGCTACGACGCTTAACGGTGGTCTCTAGCCTGCACCGGCACGCTTCCCCTGGCTCAATGTACGAAGTCGAAACCAAGTCGACCCCTTGTCCGCAACTGTGCGAAAACATTGCTGTGAAAAGCGCTGTAAAGAAAGCTCGCGCTTCCTCTACGGTTCGTACAACGCTAGTGCATTCAGACCTATTCCCGCAAGCAATCCACCCCACAGTCCCTATGCAACCCCGCCTTGTGACCTGAAATAAATTCAACGTTGCTAAGGTGTGTGAGTCACATCCGTCAAAATAGTTGAAGGTAGCGAAGTGAGCTCAACGACCGAGAACTCTGCCTCCGTACACACCGACCAGAAACAAGCCAGCAACACTGAATGGGCAATTTCGCTCTTTGGCACCGCCGTGGGTGCCGGCATCTTGTTCCTTCCCATCAATGCCGGCAGCTTCGGCTTCTGGCCACTGCTGGTGGCCACCATTCTCATTGGCCCGATGACGTACTTCTCCCACCGCGGGCTCGCGCGCATGATTTGTGTGTCGCCCCGCCAGGGTGAGGACATCACCGCCGTGGTTACGGACTACTTTGGCAAGACCGCAGGTCTTATCATTTCGGTGGTGTACTTTTGCGCGATTTTCCCCATCGTGCTGATTTATGGCGTGTCCATTACAAATACGGTCAACAGCTTCATCGTCAACCAGCTGCATGGTCCCACCATTTCACGTCCACTGCTGTCCTTCCTGCTGGTGGGTGTGATGACCATTGTCTTCGCCTTTGGCCAGCGCATCGTGCTGACCGTTACGCAGTTCTTGGTTTACCCACTGATTTTCTGCCTCGGCGCGCTGTCCATTTATCTCATCCCACGCTGGGATATTGCCTCCTTCATGGAGGTGGGCAACAATGATTGGCGCGTCGTCGGCGCGGTGGCGCTCATCATTCCGGTGCTGGTGTTTTCCTTTAACCATTCGCCGGCAATTTCGCAGTTCTCCCTCGCGATGGTCGCTGCACACGGGCGCGAAAAGAGCTCCGAGAATGCCTCGCGCGCACTAGCGCTCACAGCGATTTTGCTCACCGTGTTCACCATGTTCTTCGTGTGGTCCTGCACGCTCACTCTGGGAGCGGATGGTCTGGCTGAGGCCCGCGAGCAGAACCTGCCGGTGCTGTCTTACCTGGCTAACGTCACCGGTGTGCCGGTCTTGGCTTTCATCTCCCCCATCGTCGCGATGGTGGCCATCATCTCCTCCTACTTCGGCCACGTGCTGGGCGCTACCGAAGGCGGTAACTACCTCCTGCGCACCGCGGCGCCGCGAGCCACCCAGAAGCTGACGGAGAAGCAGTTGACCTCCATCATGCATGGCATCATCTTTGTCTCCGCCTGGGTCGTTGCCATCATTGATCCGTCGATTCTCAGCCTTATCGAGGCCATCGGCGGCCCCTTCATCGCCTCGATTCTCTACCTGCTGCCGATGTACGCCATCAACCGTATTGACGCTCTCAAGCAGTTCCGTGGCCGCCCGAGCAACGTGTTCGTTGTCATCACAGGCCTCATCGCCGTGGGCGCCGCCATCTGGGGACTTTTCGTTTAGTCCTCGTCGAGCCACGCCTTCAGCACGACGGCGTGGTTCACCTCGCGGTCTTTGGCGGCGAAGAGGAGGGTGACGTCGCCAGCCGCGGCAAACTGGCGCAACTGCTTCAGCTCCTCATTGTCGTTGTCATCGAGCTCCGCACGGTAGCGCTGCGCGAACTCCTCAAAGCTGTCAGCATCGTGTCCCCACCACTTTCGTAGTTCCACGCTGGGAGCCACGTGCTTGAACCAGTGGTCGTAATCGAGGCGCTCTTTGGCCACGCCGCGGGGCCAGAGCTTATCGACGAGCACCGCTTCCCCACGCAGCTCCTCGTCACCGTGAATAACGTCATGAACCTTGGCCGTATAAATCATGGCACCCAGGCTAGACGTTCACAGATTAGGCGTTAATGCCCTTCACGCGGCGCCCCAGCTCACGGGTAATATCGCGGTCTTGGTCGCGGCGTTTAATGGCTTCGCGCTTGTCGTAATCCTGCTTACCCTTAGCCAGCCCCAGCTCGCACTTGGCGCGGCCGTTCTTGAGATAGACCTTGAGGGGGATAAGCGTCTTGTTGCCATCGCGCACTTGGCCCATGAGCTTGTCAATCTCACGGCGGTGCAGCAGCAGTTTGCGGGTGCGCTTGGGCGAGTGATTCGTCCACGAACCTTGGGAATACTCCGGGATGTGGAGGTTGCGGATGTAGACCTCGCCGTCGTCGATAGTGGCGAAGGCATCCGCCAGGGAAATCTTGCCTTCGCGCATCGACTTGATTTCGGTGCCCACGAGCACCATGCCGCATTCCAGGGTGTCAAGGATGGTGTAGTCGTGGCGGGCACGTCGGTTGGTGGCCAGTGTCGAGTTGTTATCGGCCACTGCCCCTTTTTTCTTCTTTGCCTTCTTCGCCATAGTTCGGACTATATTACGCCACAGCCAGGCAAAAACCACATCGCGGATGCGGGCTTAGGTCCGCACGTAGGCGCGCATAGTGACCTGCGCTGTGAGCGCAGCCAGAACCAGCGCCACAATGCCAACGATAGGCAGCACCGTCCACACATCGGACGAGGTCACGGGGGCCAAGAGTTGCTTCTGGTAGAGGTCCTTGAGTGCCGGGTCGATGACCAGGTTCTTGCCCAAGACGATGCCCGCCCCGGCGAGGATAACGCCGCCAATCGCACCTAGGATGGCCTCAACGATGAACGGCGCGTGTGTAATCCAGCGCGATGCACCTACCATGCGCATGATGGCGGTCTCGCGCTGGCGCTGGAAGGCGGCAATCTGCACCATGTTGGCGATGAGCATGATGGCGGCCAGCGCTACCACTCCGGCCACGATGAAGGTGGCGTTGCGGATCGCATCCAGGTTGCCGGCGGCGCTGCGCACATCTTCCTGTTGGTCGATGACGTCGGTAACGGCGGGGTCATCCGCGATGGCGTCGATAGGCGCGGTGTCCGTCGGGTCCTTCAGCCGCACATGGAAGGCTGCGGGCAGCGCGTCCGGTGATGTTTCCTCCACCATGACTGGGTCAGTTTCCTTGAACAGCTCAACGAAGCGGTCATAGGATTCCTTCTGGCTGCGATAGCTGACGGATTCAATCTCATCGTCTGCCTCCAGCTTCTTCTTCAGGCCAGCGCAGGCAGCGTCCTTGCACTCTGGGTCGTTAGCGGAGATGTCCTCGTTGAGCTGCACCATGACCTCCACCTGCTCAAGGTAGATATCCTTGGTGTCCTTGGTCATCTGGGCCACGAGCACGCCGGCAACCACCAGCGCCACCGAAATTGCCGTAGTAATCACCATGGCGATGGTCATGGTGATGTTGCGGCCGAGCCCCTTAAAGGCCTCCCGAAAAACAAAGCCTAAGTTCATCTAGAGCGCCTCCCCGTACATCGCGTTCTTCTCATCGCGCACGAGCGTGCCGTTGTGCAGCTCGATGACGCGCTGGCGGGCGTCGTTGACCGCGCGCGCATTGTGCGTCGACATCACCACGGTGGTTCCGCGGCGGTTGATCTTGGTCAGCAAGGCCATGATTTCCGCAGCAGTGGCGGGATCGAGGTTGCCCGTGGGTTCGTCGGCAAGCAGCAGCTTGGGACGGTTCACAAAGGCACGCGCAACGGCCACGCGCTGCTGTTCGCCGCCAGAAAGCTCGTGCGGCATGCGGTGCTGCTTGGCGCCGAGGCCCACCATGTCGAGGACCTCCGGAACCTGCTTCGCAATGCGCGATTTCTTCTTGCCGATGACCTGCAGAGCAAACGCTACGTTGTCGTAGACATTGAGCTTGGGCAGCAGGCGGAAATCTTGAAAGACATAGCCAATGGACTGGCGCAGTTGGTTAATCTGGCGGCCCTTCAGCGCGTTGACGTGGAAGTCCCCAAAGTGAATATCACCGGAGCTCACATTTGTCTCGCGCACCATGAGCTGCAGAAAGGTGGACTTTCCGGAGCCCGAGGGACCGATGAGGAAGACAAATTCGCCGTCGTCTATGTCAAAAGACACGTTGTCCAACGCGGGCCTAGTGGAGGTCGGATAGACCTTGGACACATTCTCAAAAGTGATCACTTAAGCAACAGTAGCAACAATTGTCACTGAAACCTAGGCTTCGTTGTCCTCCATACGCCACCGAATACCCGCCTCCAAGAAGCCGTCAATATCGCCATCCAGCACCTTGGACGGGTCCCCGACCTCATAATTCGTCCGCAGATCCTTGACCATCTGATACGGATGCAGAACATAGGAGCGCATCTGGTTACCCCAGGACGCATTGCCGCCCGCGCCCAACGCGTCCAGCTCCGCGCGCTCCTCCTGGCGCTTGCGCTCCAGCAACTTGGCCTGCAGCACGCGCATGGCAGAGGCCTTGTTCTGAATCTGGGACTTCTCGTTCTGGCAGGTCACCACGATGCCGGTCGGGATGTGCGTCAGACGCACCGCCGAGTCCGTCGTGTTGACCGACTGTCCACCGGGGCCCGACGAGCGATACACATCCACGCGCACCTCCGAATCCGGCACCTCGATGGAGTCCGTCTGCTCGACCACCGGAAGCACCTCCACCTCGGCAAAGGAGGTCTGGCGGCGCCCCTGGTTATCAAAAGGCGAGATGCGCACGAGTCGGTGCGCGCCCTGCTCAACTGAGAGCTGACCGTACATATATTCACCGTGGACAACGAAGGTGGCAGACTTGATACCGGCCTCTTCGGCATAGGAAATGTCGTAGACATCCACCTTGTGGCCATTCTTCTCCGCCCAGCGGGTGTACATGCGCATGAGCATCTCCGCCCAGTCCGCAGCATCCACGCCACCCGCGCCGGAGCGAATGTTGATAACAGCCTCGCGCTCGTCATACTCGCCGGAGAGCATAGTGGTGATCTCAAGAGATTCGATGGCGGCTCCCAGCTCCTTCAACTCGGTGTCCACCAACTCCTGGGAGGCCTCATCGCCTTCTTCCTCCGCCAGCTCAGCCATGACGGGCAGATCCTCAATCCTCCCCCGTAGGGAGGTCAGCTTGCGCAACTTCGCCTGTTCCGCCGAAAGGGCTGAGGTCACCTTCTGTGCATGGTCGGGGTCGTCCCACAGCGACGGGTCCCCCGCCTGGGCCTCGAGCTCGCGCACGCGCTCGGACACCGCCCCCGGGTCCATGACCTTCTCAATCGAGGTCAAGGTGGCGCTGAGTTCCTCAAGTCGTGCTGTTTGTTCCGGACGCATAGCCCCCTACTTTACTTATTCTCACTCCCTGATTAGCCATCGGCCGCATTTAGCGCGACAATAGGCGGCATGAGTGACCAGCCAAGCCTCACCGAGATGATCGATGCCATCATCAAGACCTTCATCGTCGCCCATGCGGACGATTCCGACGCCCACCTTGCCCAGGCGCTTGTGTACAACGCCGGCCGCCTGGCCTGGCGCCTGCGTGAGCAGGGCGTAGACGTGTCTCAAAAGACCGACCGCGCGGACGTCGTCACTGACGCCGACTTTGCCGCCGAGCGCTTCGTCGCAGGCGTCCTCGAGGCCCTTCGCGGCGAGGACGGCATCGTGGGCGAAGAAGGCGCCAACCGCGCGTCAAAGTCCGGCCGCACCTGGGTCATCGATCCCGTCGACGGCACCTTCAACTTTGCCTCCGGTTTCGACTATTGGTGCTCCGCACTTGCGCTTATCGACGCCAACGGGGTCATCCTCGGCGCCGTCCACCGCCCGGCCATGGGCTACACCTGGTTCGGTGGCCGTGACTTCCCCACTACCTTGGACAGCAAGGAGGTCACCCCGCTGACCGATACCCCCGCGGAAAACCTGTGCTTGTCGACCTACCTCCACCCTTCCTGCATCACCAATCCCAAGATTTCGGCGGCGTGGGAAAAGGTTGCCCCGCATTTCGCCACCGTGCGCATGCTCGGCGCTGGGTCTGTGGATCTTTCCTCCGTGGCCGATGGCACGTGGGGCGCATGGATGCAGCATTCTGTGAAGGACTGGGATTGGTATCCAGGCCAGGCGCTGGTCATCGCGGCCGGCGGCGCGGCGCGCAAGGTTGAAGCCGGCGGTGTGGAATGGTGTATCGCGGGTAATAAACAGGTAGTCGATCAGATGGAGGAATGGCTCCGTGGGTAAGTACAAAGAAGACCTCGGTCTGGCCTTGGAAATGGCGGGCCACGCGGATGCTGTCACCATGCACCGCTTTGAGGCTGCCGACCTTTCCGTAAAGGAAAAGCCAGACATGACTCCGGTCTCGGATGCGGACTTAGCCTGCGAAAAGGCCATCCGTGAAGCACTCAAGCGTTCCCGCCCGCGTGATGAAGTTTTGGGCGAAGAGTTCGGCGGCGAAGCCTGCTATGAGGGCCGCCAGTGGGTCATCGATCCCATCGACGGCACGAAGAACTTCGTTCGTGGCGTCCCCGTCTGGGCCACGCTTATCGCTCTCCTCGAAGACGGCAAACCCGTCGTCTCCGTCATCTCCGCCCCTGCCTTGCGCCGTCGCTGGTACGCCGCCAAGGGCGGTGGCGCCTACCGCGTTTTCGGCGGCGAGCCGAAGCGCCTTCGCGTCTCCGAAGTCTCGAACCTAGAGGACGCTTCTTTGGCTATGAGCTCCCTGGCCGGCTGGGGCCTTAATCGCGACACCTTCGTATCCCTGACCGACAAGGTCTGGCGCCTGCGCGGTTACGGCGACTTTTGGAACTACTGCCTGGTAGCCGAAGGTGCGGTCGACATCGCCGCAGAGCCTGAGGTTTCCCTCTGGGATTTGGCAGCCCCTGCCCTCCTCGTCACCGAAGCAGGCGGCCGCTTCACTAACGTCCGCGGCGAAGACGGCCCCCACGGCGGCTCGGCCTTGGCCACTAACGGCACGCTGCACGACGCCACCCTCACCGCTCTGTCCTAACCCTCGTGCGGCGCCGCACGCCGGTGCCGCACCTCAGCGCCGGCCTGCGAACCGCACTCCGCAGGTCATTTCGATCAAATAAGGCCCCAGATCTTTAACGATCTGGGGCACAATTTGTTAGAAACGTACTTTTAATCTTCCGGAAGCGTGAAACCGGAACCGACCTCACCGCGGCGGTTGAGATCCGCGATGATGGCATCGGTGTTAGAAACGACCGTCGGGTTGTGCAGCGCTCCCTGCCACGGAGTGCGGCAGGACGGCAGGCCCGGGAACAGTCCACGGGAGATAGAACCGACGACGCGACCGTCACGGAAAACCGGCGCGCCAGAGTCACCCACCATGGCGCAAACCTGGTTGACGGAGATCTCCTTGCCGTGCTGGAAGGTCATACCGCAGGTGGTACCAGTGGCAACGCCACGCTTGCAGGCAACTTCGCCCGGCTGTGCCGCGCCGCCGACACCGTGGGCGGTCACGCCGTTGTAGCTGCGGGTTACCTCAGCCTTGGAACCGAACTCAATGACCGAGTAGTCCAGGTAGGTGTTCTTGCTCACCAGGGTGCCGGTGGGGCCAACCTGCCAGGAGTCCGCCGACGACACAGGATCCCCCACGTTGCCGCAGTGACCAGCGGTGATGCCTACCTTGCGGCCTTCAGCATCGGTACCTGCTGCAGTCAACGTGCACATCGTGTCCTCGCTGATATACAGCGGGGTGCCCGGACCATACAGGGACTTGCCCTCTGTCATCGCAGTGTTGGATTCTTCCGGGATCTGCGGTGCATCGTAGAAGGACCCCGGCACGCGGTGCAGGATGTAGTCTGCCTGTGGCTTGCCCGCAGCAAGTTTGGAGAACGAGTCGTTCTTCCACACGTAGTTTGGATCCGTGCCCTTCGGCACGAAGTCCGGCTGCGTAGCCTCCTGCAGCAGCCCAATCGGCTCCGGGTTGGTCAGCGGGTCACCCGTGATGGCATCAGCACCGGTATAGGCGGGAGCCTCCGGGAAAGCCGGCACCTGTGCCTGGTCCGCAACCTGGCGTGCTACTGGAGAGTTCGCCGCGGACGCCACTGCTGCGGAAGCATCCTGAGCCGCCTGAGCAGCGGCGCCATTGACGGCGGTATCGAGAGCGTCGGTAAGTTCGGCATCAACCGGCTTGGTCTCAATACCCACAGACGCCAAATCCGCTCGCACCTGGTCCACGATGTCCGCCGAATCTAGCTCCGGGATGGTGGGAAGTTCCTGGGCGCCGGCCGCCGGGTTGCCCAGGAAAAACGCACCTGCGAAAGCCGAGCCCACAAGGACTTTCTTAAGGTGCGGGATTTTTCGCATTACGCAATTCCTCTTTCACTTCTTCTCGTATTGGTCTATAAGACCTACCCATGATGGCACGCCCACTGTGGCGTGTGTTTCAACCGCGTGGGACTGTGTCCAACCCGTTACATTACTGACAGCTTTCGGGTGCCCCCTCTCTTCTTTCACCACAGTCCCCCTACCCCCGCCCAGACCTACAATGGAGGTATGTCTGAGAACCCCACCTCGCCATCATCTACTGCAGACATTTCAGAAATTGTCGCCATTGTCCTGCGTGATACTCACGGCCGAGTTCTTGTCATTCGCGCTACGTCCACCCCAGAATTCGTCCTGCCATATGGCTCCATTGACAACGCCATCGATCCCGCCCGCGCAGCCCAGCTCATCGCCCATGAGGCCGTGCGTGCTGTGATTGATATGTCGAAATTGCGTCGCCTCGCCACCTACGTATCGTCGGCTGCCAACGGTGCACCAGAGACCATCCACGCGCACGTCTATGTCTACGAAGAAGAAATCTCCGTCGCACATCCCGACAAGGAGATTGCTGAGCTCGCGTGGGTCGATCCCGCCGCCCCGGACGTCACTATCGCGCCATTACTTAGGGAGAGGGTATTCCCCGCCCTGCAGGAACTCTAGGACCATAACGTCTAGACTCCCCACCATTTTTACGCAGCGACTACTCCCCGTTCTCACCGCCGATTCCCTTGCCCTTACACTGGCCGGCTGCGTCACCGACGACAGCACTGATGGCACGCTTTCCGCTGTCTCCCCCACCACTCAAGCTGGGTGGAGCGATCCGTCAGCCAGTTGTCTGCGCCCTCCGGGATGCCCACGACCGGCGCGATGGCCGACAGTGTGTCGTAGCGCTCTTGATCGCCCGAGGAACGAACGCCGAGGATGAGGATAAGGTCCGGCTGCACGCCGAGCGAGAGCGCCACCTCGGCGTCGCCGCAGACCAGGGCCACGACGCGCCGCGGGGCCTCGTCAATGGTGACGTCGCCGAACTTGGTGGAGATGGTGGCCGGGAATGCCGCGTTGTCCGAGTTGGAGGCGGAGGCCGCGCTCGAGGAGCAGGCGGCCAGGCCGAGGGTGAGCACAGCGACGACGCCGAACACGCGCACGGAGGCAGGTTCACGAGAGGTACCTGTATAGAAAGGAAACGATGTGCCGCGTAGCTTGGCCTTGCCCATCTCCCATGCGCGAATTACCGGCAGGCTAGGACTGCTACACAGGAACGATATCCTCCAGCAGCGGCACCAGCTCGTCCAAGGCGTAGTTGGTGGCCTCGGCTGTCACGAGCGAGAAAGCCTGCGAAAGCTCCTTCGGCATGACGATGGCGCGCCCCTCGCGGACCGCGGGCAAGCCCATCCACGCCGGGTCCGTCTCCACCGTGGAGATGTCCGTGGACACGGCCTGCGCAATGACGACATCCGAGTCCGCGTTGGACAGGGTCTCCCCCGAGAGCGGGACCGAGATATTCTTCGCGGACGCCGACTGCGACTTCACCCAGGGGTTGAGCGAGAAGCCGAGCTCGATGAGCTGATCTGCGCGGTTGGTGCCGTCGTTGTAGGCACCCCACGTCGTGGCCGTGCGGCCGAGAACGGCGAAGGTCGTGCCCGACCACTCCGGATGATCCGCGGCGATGCCCGAGATGCGCTCCTGCAACTGCTCGATCTGCTCCTGCGCCTCCGCAGGCTTGCCCAAAGCGGCGCCGATCATGGTGAGCTGCTCGTCGCGCGACGTCTTATACTTGTCGCCGCCCACCGAGACGCCGATGACCGGCGCGATGGCGGAGAGCATGTCGTAACGCTCCTGGTCACCGGACGAGCGCACGTCGAGGATGAGGTCGGGCTCGAGCGCCGCCACCGCCTCGTAATTCACGTCGGTCGTGCCGAGGATCTCCGGCGACTGCGTGTAGCCGTGTTCTACCCAGGGGCCCACGCCGTCGCCACCGAAGGAGAGCCAGTCGGCCGCGGCGATGGGCTCGACGCCCAGCTATAACGCCACCTCCGCATCACCCCACCCCAGGGCCACCACGCGCCGCGGGGCCTCCTCGACGGTGACGTCACCGAACTCGGTGGCCACTGTGACCGGATAGGCCGCGGCGTCGCCGTCAGCCGATGCCTACTGCGCCAACGATGCCGACGATGCCGCCACCGAGTTGTCGGCCGCACCGGAATCGGGGTCCGACGAGCATGCGGCCGCACCCCAGCCGACAAGGGCGAGCGACAGGAATACCGCGGCCGAGCGACGAGTGCGGGAAGTCCGCAGAGGCATAAAAGACCTGTCGAATTGAGAAAAGATAGCCTAACCAACATTAGGTGGACCTATCTCAAGCCGACAAACCTCCAGCAAGGAAAGACAATTCACGCATATCGGCGAAATAAGGCTAACCTTACCTACATGACATCGACGACTCTGCCGACACCGGCCGCGGGCACCCCGCGCGCCGCGGGCCACAGCAGACGACTCCTCGGCCTAGCCCTCCTCGTGGCCGCACTCGTCGCCCTCGTCTTCGCCAGCCTGGCACTGGGCGCCAAGACGACCTCCATCTCAGAGCTCACCCAGGCCTGGCCCACCGCCTGGGCGATCCTGCGCGGGCACACCGACACCGCCCAGGCCGCCGGCACCGTGGGCAGCAGCGTCGCCGAGATCGCCGGAATCCTTGCCACCATGCGCATCCCGCGCACCGTGCTCGCCATCGTCGTCGGAGCTGTGCTCGGACTAGCCGGCACACTCGTGCAAGGTCTGACCCGCAACCCGCTCGCGGACCCTGGCCTACTCGGCGTCAATGCGGGCGCCGCACTCTTCGTCGCGGCTGGCATCTTCCTCTTCGGGCTGACGTCCATGCAGTCGCACCTTTTCCTCGCCTTCCTCGGCGCGGGCCTGGCGGCGCTGCTCGTCTTCGGGCTCTCCGCCGGCGGCATCGGTCGCGGCGACACCCTGGGCCTCGTCCTCGCGGGTTCCGCCCTGTCCGCCGTCCTCGCGGCGGCCACGTCGGCCATCGTCTACATCGATCCCAACGCGCTCGACACCCTCCGCTTCTGGCAAGCGGGGTCCGTCACCGGACCCGGCTTCGACATCATCACCCCTGCGCTCGTGCCGCTCGCCATCGGCGCGGTACTAGCGCTGGCGCTGGGCCCGACGCTCAACATCCTCAATCTGGGCGCGGAGGCCGCGCAGGCGCTGGGCACCAACGTTGCCCGCGCCAATATCCTGGGCTTCGTGGCCATCACCCTGCTGGCCGGCGCGGCCACGGCAGCCGCGGGTCCCATCGGCTTCATCGGTCTCGTGGTGCCCCACGTCGCCCGCGGCATCACCGGCCCGGACTACAAGTGGGTGACCCCTACTCCGCGCTGGCGGGCGCCTGCCTGTTGCTCGGCGCCGACATCGTGGGCCGCCTCATCATGCGCCCCGGCGAGCTCCAGGCGGGCATCGTCATCGCGCTGCTCGGCGGGCCGGCGTTTATCTGGCTCGTCCGGCACCGAACGGTGGTGAGCCTGTAATGAAGCACCTCAGCTTCGGAAAGTTCAGCTTCCTCTACCACCCGCGCACGCAAGCCTGGACCGCGGCCATCGTGGTCGCGAGCGCGCTCGTGTGGGTCATCAGCCTCGGCACCGGCGAGTTCCCCCTTAACCCCGCCGAGGTCATCGGTGTTCTGGCGGGCGGCGGAAACAAGCTCGAGCGCACCGTCGTCATCGACTGGCGCCTGGCCCGCTCGCTCGTGGGTCTAGCCGTCGGCGCCGCGCTGGGGCTCTCCGGCGCCATCACGCAGCGCATCGCCCGCAACGGCCTGGCCAGCCCGGACATCCTGGGCATCAACCAGGGCGCCACCGTGGCGGCCGTGGCCA
Source organism: Corynebacterium sp. HMSC078H07 (assembly GCF_001812805.1). Taxonomy (GTDB): domain Bacteria; phylum Actinomycetota; class Actinomycetes; order Mycobacteriales; family Mycobacteriaceae; genus Corynebacterium. Next base: position 21,676 of record NZ_KV810504.1, read on the forward strand.
TCATGGTCTTCGGAGGATCTGCCGGGGCCGGCGGGGCGTTCGGCGCCTACGTCGGCATCCCGCTCGCCGCCATGGCCGGCGGTCTCGCCACCGGCGCAGCCATCTGGATGCTGTCCCGGCGCGGCGGGGTGGATATGTTCCGCCTCGTCCTCGTGGGCATCGGCGGCAACGCCTTCCTCCACGCCCTGGTCACGTACATGTTGGCCGCCACAGATCTCAACACCGCGGCCGCGGCCAAGGTGTGGATGGTCGGCTCGCTCAACGGCGGCACCTTCGAGCACCTATGGCCCACCCTGGGCATGCTCGTGGTGTGTGGCCTAGTGCTAGCCCGCATCGCCATCGATCTGCCCGCGCTGGAGCTCGGCGAGGATTCCGCCCAAGCCCTCGGCGCCCCCTTGAAGAAGATCAACGCGGCACTGCTCATCGTCTCAGTTCTACTGGCCGCGGTGACCGTCTCCGCCGTGGGCCCGGTGGGCTTCGTGGCCTTCGTCGCCCCGCAGATCTCCGCGCGCCTGGCGCGGGTCGGGGCGCCGCCCCTGGGGGCATCGGCGGCCATGGGCGCACTCATCGTGTGCGTGTCCGACCTCATCGCCCGCTGTGCCTTCGGCTGGGAGATCCCGGTGGGCATCATCACGTCGGTCATCGGCGGACCTTTCCTCATCTGGCTGCTCTGGCAGCAAACTCGAACACGAAAGTAGACGACCATGCAACGACGTAACTTCCTCAAGATCACCGCTGGCCTCGGCGTCGCCGCCTTCGCTGCGGCCTGCTCCAAACAGGAGACTGCGCCGATCGAGCAGGCGGCCACCTCCGCGGCATCGTCCAGCGCCGCCGAGCAGCACCAGCGCGTGATCGCGCTCAACACCGGCCAGCTGGACAACCTCCTCATGCTGCGCATTCTCCCGGTGGGCGCGGCCAAGGCCAAGAACCTGGGCGTCGTCCCGGACTACATCCGCAACCGCTTCGGCTCCGACTTCGATCTGGACTCCATCGCGGACTGCGGCCTACGCGCCAACCCGGATCTTGAGACCATCGCCTCCCTGAAGCCCACCCTCATCTGCGCTAACTCGCGTACGGACGAGGCCATCCTGGAGCAGCTCAAGGCCATCGCGCCTGTCGTCACCGGTAAGGGCGGCGGCGAGAACTGGAAGCAGGACCTCCTCACCATCGCCGAGGCCGTGGGCAAGAAGGACTCCGCCGAGACCCTCCTGGCCGAGTACGAGTCCAACGCCAAAGCCTGGGGCGAGGGCCTATCCTCCAAGCCCACCGTCTCCTTCCTGCGTTCCAAGGACGACCAGTTCCAGCTCTACGGGGTCAACTCCATGGCGGGCTCCGTGGCCGCCGATGCCGGCCTGCCCCGCCCCGCCAACCAAAAGCAGATTGAGAAGGCTGGCCAGGACATCTCCGCCGAGCAGCTCTCCGAGGCCGACGCCGACTGGATCTTCTACGGCGTCAACGCCGGCGCCGCCGACCCCTCGCAGGCCGCCACGTGGCACTCTCTCAAGGCAGTGCAGGCCAACCAGGCCGTGTCCGTGGACTACGAGTCCTGGTACATGAACGCGTCCCTGCTCTCGGCCACCATCATCCTCCAGGGTCTGAAGGACAACATCAAGTAATGAACGCTCGACTTTCCGCGCACTCCGTCTCCGTCGGTTATGGCGATACCGTCATCAGCCGCGACGTCACACTCGACATCCCCGACGGCCAGGTCACCACGCTCATCGGCGCCAACGGCTGCGGCAAGTCGACCCTCCTGCGCGGCCTGTCCCACTTGCTCCCACTGTCGGCGGGCTCCGTCACCCTCGACGGGAAGAAGCTGGGTGACTACTCCTCCCGGGAGCTAGCCACGCGCTTGTCGATGCTCCCCCAGTCCCCCATCACCCCTGCCGGCGTCACCGTCGCAGACCTCGTGGCCCGCGGCAGGCACCCGCACCAGTCCTGGCTGCAGCAGTGGTCCGCCTCCCACTCCGCCGCCGTGGACGAGGCCATGGCGCTCACCAACGTCTTTCAGCTGCGCGACCGCCCCGTGGGCTCCCTGTCCGGCGGCCAGCGCCAGCGCGTGTGGATAGCCATGGTCCTGGCTCAGGACACCGACATCGTCTTCCTCGACGAGCCCACCACCTACCTGGACCTGGCGCACTCCATCGACGTCCTCGAGCTCGTCTCCACGCTCAATAAGGAACAGGGCAAGACCATCGTCATGGTGCTCCACGATCTCAACCTAGCCGCCCGCTACTCGGACAACCTCGTCCTCATGAAGGACGGCTCCGTCACGGCCCTGGGCTCGCCCGAGTCCACCATCACGCCGCAGGCCCTGCGCGACGTCTTCGGCCTGGACTCCCGCGTCATCGAGGACCCCGTCACCGGCGGGCCGCTCATCGTGCCGGAGCGCCCATAGGCCCCGTCGTTCCCTGCGTTTTTCGATCATGGGAAAGGCGGCGGGAGTTCATCATGTTCACACTTTCAGTCACAGGACGGCTACTGCACACTGTGTGACACATTCTGCGAATCGTTGCTCATTGCTAACAAAGACTTAACAGACTCGTGACCAGTAATCTCTAGTCCCCGTCGTGCTGTGAAACTACCCTGTGGGTATGAAGAATCTGCGCGCACTCCTGTCCCTCAGCCTGCTGCTGCCACTCGCCGCATGCTCCGCCGGCGAGGAGGACTCTGCGGCACCGTCGGCAGTCACGACCACCGTCGTTCACTCGGCCGACGCCCCTGCGGGTGACGATGCCGCCGACGACGTTGCTTCCGGGGCCGCTCCCGGCGCGTCCGGCACCGCACCAGCCCCAGCATCCTCCACTATCCCGCCCTTGCCCGAGGGCGCCTGCGCCACCTCCCAGCTCTCCGCCGAGATCACCAACGAACAGGGAGCCGCTGGCTCCCGACTCGTCGACATCGTGCTGACCAATACCTCTGACGAGGAGTGCACCCTCACGGGCTTCCCCGGCGTCTCCGCCGTCACCGGCAACGACGGCACTCAAGTAGGCCCCGCCGCGCTGCGTGAGACCGGCACCGAAGCTGCCACCGTGACGCTGGCGCCAGGGGCCCAGGCCCGCGCGGGGCTCAAGATCACCAACGTGGGATTGCTCGACGCGGCGGCCTGCCAACCGCAGGACGCCGATGGCCTGCGGATCTATCCGCCCGAAAACACCGACAGCCTCTATGTCGCAGTACCGGGCCTGCAGGCCTGCGCGGGCGAGGTCGACATCTTGTCTGTCCAGCCCATCACTCAGCTCTCCCCGTAAATCATTTCGATCTCCTAACAATTTCCAGCCGGTGATAGAACTCGGCTTCGCGCTTCGTTAGTCTCGGCCACGAGTTCGCCCCTCGGACGAAGGACATACACCATGACCACTCTCCCTGTCCTCCTGCCCCAACGCACCGCGCGTGCCGCAGTAGCGGCGGCATCAGTAGCCGCGCTCGTTGCGTCCTGCTCCCTCCCCGACACCCGGCGCGATGCAGCCCCGTCGGAATCCGCAGTGGCAGCTGACTCGACCACGGCGACCGAGTCTGCCTCCAACCCAACAGCGACCTCGAGCACTTCCTCACGCGCGACTCGCAGCAGCACCACCCCAGCTACGTCGAGCAGGGCGGCATCGACACGCAACTGGCCCGTATCCTTGGCCGAAGAAAACTGCGACCCGAACGCCGGAGTCGCCGACACCGGAGTCGGCGAATTCGTAGACAAAGGCGAAGCACCAACGGCCATCGTTCATTTCCTGTCGACGGAGGAGCCTGAACGCGGAGCACCTCTCAAAGACTTCAAGGTCACCCAAGATTCTTTCGATGCGTGCGAGCCCCTGAGCTACATCATTGCCTCCGGCAACTACGAGGGCGAACAAGTGGTCTTCCCCATCGTTTTCAACTGGGGCCACCCGCTCAATGACAGCAATGGTTACTTCTCCGGCGACGGCTTCGACTTCGCCATTGGCAGCGACTCCGTAAGTTTCACTACGAGCGATACTCCCGCACATGAGGCAGGCAAGCCAGTGAGCGTGACATTTACCGCGATGGACTTCGGAGCACTCAAGACCGAGCTCAACGCAGAAGACAAACACCACATCGGAATCGACCTCACCCATCTGAGCGACGCCGTCGATCCCGCCGACCTCGACGAGTTCTACGAATTCGACACCAATAGCGGCCCCGTCCGCTGCCGCTTCTCCATCAGCGAAAGTGAATGCGGCTTCATCGACGGCGATTTTTCCCCCGCGGAAGCCATGAACGGACCAAGCAACTACTTCCTCAAAACCCATGGCGAAACGGAAGTCGACCTTGCCACCTTCAGAGACGACTCCAAGGACTTCCTGTCCGACAAGAAATTTGAAAAGGTCGGCGACGGCACTTACGAGGCCGGCACCTTGGGTCACCTCATCCAGGCGGAGCTCAAAGACGGCACTCTGACCCTTTACTTCCCCGACGGCGCCTACGTCTTCGAGGACGGCGTCCTCGACTTCTTCAGCGAGGATGACCTGGAGGCGGGTACCATGCGCTCGGCGGCAACGTCCTCTGCCCGCGCGGATTAGCCCCCGATGTCGCGCAAGTAACGGGCCGACACCCCGCCCGCAATAGTGCGCAGCGCGACGTCCTTGGTCACCACCGTGCCCGCGGCCACGACCGCATGCTCCCCTTTGTGGATGCCACCTTGATCCTGGAAACGCGCGCCCGAGTTGATGACAACGTTTTCCCGATGTGCGTGTTGCTGCCAAACAGGCTGGATACCTAGCGCGAGCAAGGTATCGCCGTCTCCTAGGCCAACTGCGGCGATGCGCTCGTTCCCATTTCCCTCAATATTTGACGCCGAGGAATCCTCGCCTCGGGAGCAACCGGAAAGGACGAGAGTGGATGCTGCTAAGACAGCGGCCGTCTTCATTGCCGCGCGACGGGTCAGCGAATTGTTTCGAAACATACAGAAGCCTAACGTGTAGGGAGCTCATTGGGGTGCGGTGAAGGCCATCGGACGCACGGGGTGTTGATCGATCCTCGAGCGCGCGTCAATCACGTCTACCGCGTCTACCCCGCATAGGGCAGCCTAACTAGATAAAGGATAGGCTAAGTTAATTATTTTGGGGGGTGTGTGGCTGCCGATATGGAGGCAGCTCAGCCGCTAGGGGCCAGCCGACAGGCGCTCCCAGCCGAAGGGGTGGGACCCCAGCCGATAGGAAGGCTCCCAGCGGAAGGGGGGATCCCGGCCGACAGGGGGCACTTTAGAAACGGTTTAGCAAACCACCGAACGTCCGCCGCTCCTCCACACGCTTCGCCCGACCACCGGCAGTTACCTACCTCCCCTCCCCACCTCGAACAGCTGGGCACTCCACCCCACCGGCTGCTTCGAACGCACTACCGCACCCACGGCAGCCAGGTGCTTCGCAATCACACGGGCCGTGGGCAGCTGCGATCCATACAGAACGAGGCGTGATAAATCTTCCTGGTAGTCATGATCCTCGGCCCCACTTTCCTGCAACACTGGGGTCACCAGGAACAGCTGCGCCCCAGAACGTAGTACGGCAGCTACCAGCTGCTGCAACTCTATAGTTGGCCAACGTCGCCACGGATCAACCAGCACCACAGCATCTACCTGCTCGCACAAAGTAGCCACTGTGCCAGCCCAATCCGCCCGGCGCGCATCCCCACCGCTACGCCCAACCGTTGGAGCGTGCAGTGCACTATAGCGAGCACGATCCCGGCGGCGTGGAGCAATATCGCGCAGCATAACCTCCTCTGCGCTGGCCCCAGGCTCCGTCATCGCTGCAGTTGCTGCGCCTACTGAGATCCTTGCGTCATCCTCTGCCTCCGAAAACGACCCCAACACCACGGCGTTTGCCTGCGGTATCTTACGTAGAATCTCATCCGCATACACCGCTGCGGCCGGACCTCCCACCGCGCATCGAAGCGAGCCAGCATCCTGTCGCGCTAGTAGCTTGCTGCTCAGAATCTCCGCTGCGGCCGGGGCCGACCACTGAGCACTGGAGGCCGCCTGTTCGTGTTCCTCCACGGCCAGTTGTGGCTGGGTTTGCACAATGTAGTCCCAGCGGTGCTCGCCGGTATCAGCCGGATTCTGCAGTGCCTGCCCTAGCCGGCCAAGTGCTGCGGTCTTGGCGGCCGCCGGCCCGGTAATCCAATCCCTTACTGGAGAATCCGGGTTTGCCAACTCGCTGCCCAGCGCAGTGAGGCCGATTCGAACCGCCCGTTGGTCCGCCACATCCTCCGATGAGCTATCCAGTGCTACATCCGCCGACAACGTCACTAACCCCACTGCCTCCAGGTAACGCGCAATCCGGAGAGCCAGCTCCTGCTGCACGCCAGTTGCTTCGGCCAGTTGATCCACTCGATCCGCGCCCTCATCAATCAGGCCGAAAATCCCCATCCCTACGGCTTGGCGCACCAGAATCGCCGACCCCATTTCGGTGAGTTCATGCAGCTCAACCAGCGCATTACGGTAGCTCGTCACAGCCCCTGTCTCCGCCCCCTCACTGTCGCCCTGCGACGGAGTGCCCGTAACCTGCCCCGCACTCTCAGCCTGCGTAGCCGTCGCCCCTGCTTCCGATTGCGCCGGTGCCATTGCGCGCCAGTACCCCGTAATCTCCACGTTTTCCCGCGGAATCCCCAGAGCTCGAACCCAGCGTCGGATCGCCTTCAATCGCCCGGCCTCTCCCGCAGCCCATACATAGGGCATCGCAGCGGGCTCGGCCGCCCACTCTGGGTGTTCTCCGTACAACTCGGTAGCTTTCGCCACGAAGTCCCCGCCCTCGTCTCGCACCTGCCAGTGAATGTCCACCTGTGCTTCGAACTCCAGTCGCTGGACATGTGCCCGCGTGGCTACCTCAATAATCGCCACTGCCCTATACCCGGCGGGCAAAGACTCTATACAGCGAGCAATCGCCGGCAGCGCCGTCTCGTCGCCCACCATCAGTAGCCACGGAGTGTGGGTGGGCAGCGCTGCGCAAGACTTCGGCCCTGCGATATACAGGGGATCTCCCGGTCGAGCTCGTGCGGACCAGTCCTCGGCCAGGCCTTGGCCATGCCGCGCGAAGTCTACGACGAGACGGCCCTGGGAGGCGTCGAATGAACGGACGGTATATGTCCGAAACAGATCTTTGACTTCCTCTTGCCATAGCACCGTCGCGTCCTCCCGTGTGATGGGGTGAGGGCGCTCCCCGGTGGCCGGGTCTGGGAAGATGATGCGGATATCGTCGTCGAAACCATCGCTGACTAGCGGTGGTGCGTCTACGCCGAACGCACTATGGGCGCGTAGTTGTTCGCCCGTCAGAGTAATGCGACGCATCCCTGGTGTGATGTCCTCGATGTCATCGACCTGCAGTTCGCGGATCGTAATGGGGTAGATTTCCCTGTCTCGGCTATTCCTCGCCATGGTCATTCCTTTCTCGTTTCTGAGTTGGCGGTGTGCGGTGAGTCGGTGTGCGTAGGGTCAGTATGTGGGTTGGTTCAGTGGATTGGGACGGTGTGTAGCGGGTCAGTGCGGTGGATCGGCATGCGGTTGGTCGGCATGCGCAGGGTCGATGCCTCTCGCCTCGGGTGCTGGCCGGTCAGCCGAACTCTTGTCCAGCACCGCGGTGCCCACTGCTGAAAACGTTCTTCCAGCCATCGACTTTCACCAGCTGCGCGTGCGTAAGTTCAAGTTCGCTCACCCGCACCGGATACGCCCCCGGACGGCGCCTCCACGCAGCAGCCGGATCCCACTGCGCAGAAGACAAGCAAAGTTCCTTGCGGGTCGGCGGGCGGCAGCGGGGAGGCGAGTGAGCGAACAAGAAAGGGCATAAGAAAACACCCCACGCTGCCACACCGGGCGACACACTCGCGAGGGGTGCTGGAGAAAAAGAGACTAAGAGAGCTTTTTCAAGGTAGGCTTGACCTGCTCCAATACCCATGCACGGGACAGGGAGGTCGGCGTGTTCAGGCCGGCAACCACAGCCTCGTTACCCGCCAGGGTGGCGCCGGACTTGACCTGCGGCAGGTCTGAGTAGCCCGGGATCTTCTCCACCTCCGCGATGTCACCGGTGCGGTTATAGATCACCATGAAGTCCGCAGCCAGGGCGGAGACGTTTTCTGGCGACAGAGTCACGCGCCCCTGCTTTACCTCAATAGAGCCGTCGGTCAGAGGTTCCGGGAATTTCATACCCAGGTCGTAGATGAAAGAGGCTCCTGGGTCCTTCGGGTCGGCCACAGCTCCAAAGGATCCCTGAGCGAACTGGGAGACCACACCGGTCTTACCCTCGATATTCGGCAGCTCGGACTTCGCATCGGAGAAGACCTTCTCATCCTGGTCGATGACTTCTTGAGCTTTATCTTCCTTGTTGAAGATCTTGCTGAGCTCCTTCAGCTGCGACTTCCAGCCGATCCCCTCACCCTCGGTGCCAATACCACCCAGAGTGGGCGCGATCTCGGAGAGCTGTGTGTAGTTATCCTCGGAGATCGTCCAGTAGTCCCCGACGATGAAATCCGGAGCAGCGGCAGCGATCTCTTCCTTCGGCAGAGTCTTGAAATCGGTCTGCTTGATAATCTCCACGCCGTCCAACTTGCCGTCGCGCCACGGGGCATTCATGTCCTTAGCAGACACCACCACGGCGGAGGGCTTGATGCCCATAGCCAGCAGGTTGTCGATGGCTGGACCAATGGCAACGACGCGCTCGGGGTTTACGGGGTATGTGTCTTCCCCCCTGGCGTGCTTGATGGTGACTTCGGAGGCATTATCACCGGAATTCGCTGCGGAGTTTGCGCCTGAGGAAGTATTTTCCGCCTTGCCATCTGTATCGGAGCTGCAGGCTCCCAACATCAGGGTAGTGGAGAGCACGGCGAGACTGAGCGCACGGACAACGATTGAGTTCTTCATCCTGAATGGGTTTCCATTTCACTAAACGAACAAGGTTAGGTAAGGCTACCATCACCCAGGGTAGGCTAACAAGGGTAATCCGAGACTTTTTAACTTAATTTGGATCGGGGAGGGCACGACGATCCAGCTTCCCATTACTGCTCAGCGGCAATGCCTGCAGAGCTGAAGCCATGTCCGACAACAACACGTCCAAACGGCCCCGGCTGAAACATCAACCCCGATTAAGACACCCGCGAGGTTGACAAAATATATCGGAACGCCTCCAAAAATGAAGCCTCGTATATTCCATTACACAGGCCTACAATCGCGGCCATGGAATCGAAGACGCTGACGTCCCTGGTATTTGGAAATGTTGTGTTGGAATCGCAGATGACGAAGACGATTATCGTCGTCTACGCCGACGACATGAGGTCGTGGTACTTCCGGCCGAGCCCATACACTGAGCTCAAGGTGCCCCTCGATGAGCTGCGGGGGAAGCTGAGCAGAGAACGCGCGGAGCTCATTTCAGAGCGCATTTTTGATAGCGTCAAGCTGGAGCTCGAGGAAAGCTACCCCGGAGGCGTCGACCGCGCCCAAAAGGAGCTCTGCGGTTGGCTCCTGCGCGAGGACCCAGCCGCTTAAACCAACGTCAGGCAGGTGCAGGTGCTGATTTGGGCTCGATGCGGCCCGTGGGACCGTATGCTAGCCGGCGATGTGCCCACTCGAACGGGCCAGGTTTACCCCAAGCCTCAAGCAAAGCGGCAAGAAGCAGCGTCAGGACAAAGACCAGCAGACCGATTCCGAGCTTGCCGCTCACCGAGGCATCCGCACCTAGCCCCAAACCAGCTGGGGTAACCAGGACAATGAATAAGATCGACTGCGCAATGTAGCCCGACATTGAACGCTTGCCCAGCGCTACAAAAGCATAGGCCCACCCGGGAACACGGTTGTTGAGTTTCTCCGTGAGCAGTGCCAGTACAGCCAGAATGCCCGGACCAGTGAGAAAGCCAAAGGCTTGGTTCAGCATGAAGAAGACCGGTTCCAGTTCGGTTGGCACAACACCAGCAGCCGCTAGACCCCACGGCAGCCCAATAAAGACGATGATCACGCCTGCAATGACAACCCAGGTGACTAGGGTGCGACGGTGCGCAGAAACGCTGGCCAGCACGCCCTCCCGCGCCCAGATGTACCCGATGAGGAAAACACCGGTCAGCCCAAAAACATCAAGGGGATCTGTCCCAAAGCAGCGACCTCACCGCGCACGTTGCGGGCGAAGAAATCACCGAAGGTGACAAGCTCCCTGGTCATCGGCCGCGAACTGGGCAGAAGATTCAAGTAGCCAAAGTAAGCAGCCACCGCACCCGAACCGGCGAAAACCGCATAGCCGCCGAAGAACCAGTAGGCGATGCGCCGAAGCGTACGTGTCGAGAGCGTCAAGCACCAGGCCATTGCGAGGGCCATGAGGCCATAGACCAGCATGATGTCTTGATTGAACAGCAGGAAGCCATGTGCCAGACCAAACACTGCCAACAAGCCGTAGCGGCGGATGAGCACGCAGCGGGATTCCTTTACGGTGTAGCCCTTGCGATGCAGGCTGGCCGTAATAAGACCAATACCGAATCCCGCCAGCATGCAGAACATGGGCAGTCCACGCACTCGCACAAACATGCCGGTAAACACCGCGGCCACGACGTCGAAGGTGCTATCGGGACGCACACCGCCCACGGAGGAGCTTGGCCCCACGGACCACTCGTTCACAATCCAGCTTTGCACGGCGTTCGCCATGGCAATCCCCAATAGAGCCGTACCGCGCGCTAAGTCAGGGACGATCAGACGTTGTCGTTTCTCCTGCATACACCCTATTTTACTTCGTCAAAGCATCACCTGACGGTGCTTTGACTAGGCTAAATCCCATGCTTGAGCCACTGTCGTACTTTTCAACTGAGGGCTTCCCACAGCTGCACATGTCCCGCATCATCGATGCCGATTTCGACGCCGCGGCAGACAAGCTCTTCCGCTGGGGCCTGCAGCGCAGCGGCCTCTTCCGCGTGCGCGCTACTCATGACGTCGTGGAGGAAGGCGCAGAGGTCAGCCTTGGGTTGGGGCCGTGGGAGTTTCGCTGCCGAGTGGTGAATGTATTCCGCGAGGAGGGGCGCTGCGGTTTTACCTACGGCACCCTCCCCGGCCACATCAAGCGCGGCGAAGAAACCTTCACACTAGAGCGCCTGCGGGATGGGCGCACGCTGCTGCTTGTCGATGCCTCCTCCCAGCCCGCCCGCCTTACTTTCCTACGCCCGCTGCTCGATATTCCCCGGCGCGCATTGATCCGGTGCTTCTATCTGCGGGCGTTGGACGGTTAACAGTGGGGGCCACTCCCCTCGCGAGCCGCTGTCGACAGCAAGGCCCCCGCGCATAATGTAGCTTGACTCACATGAATACAGCGCCTCGCTTCTCGTCGTCATCACGATTCACCGCGTTACTTGGCTTCCTAGCCGCCATCTCCATTGCCATTGTGGCTGAGCTCTTTCCAGTAGCCGCTGCCGACGACAAGACAGTAGAATCCCCCAGCCCATCCACGTCGAATGCTCCTTCTGGCCCCAGCACTATGGCCCCCACCATGGTGGTCTTCGATTCCTCTGGCTCCATGATCACCAACGACGCCGGCGGCCAGACCCGCATCGATGCTGCCAAGGACGCAGCTCGCACCTTCATCACCGAAGCCGGGGACGACGCCCCGCTGGGCCTTGTCACCTACGGCGGTAATACCGGCGAGGCGCCCGAAGATGAGGCAGCTGGCTGCCAAGACATCACCGTAGTAACACCACCTGAGGCCGGCAATTCTGAGAAGATGATTGCCCACATGGACGGCTTGCAACCCCGCGGCTTTACCCCCATCGGTGAGTCCCTGCGAAAAGCCGCGGCCGAACTGCCAAAGGAAGGCCAGCGCAGCATCATCTTGGTCTCGGATGGTGTTGCCACCTGCACCCCGCCACCCGTGTGTGATGTGGCGAAAGAGCTGAAAGAACAGGGCATCGACCTAGTCATCAACACCGTCGGCTTCAACGTTGAGCCCGAGGCACAGCAGGAACTGCAGTGCATTGCTGACGCCACCGGCGGCACCTACGCCGATGCTTCCGACGCCGATAGCTTGGCCAAAGAACTACGCCGCGCCGCCCCGCGCGCTTACAACGCCTACGAGTCAGACTTGGAGGAGATCGAAAGCGGCAAAACCGAAGGTTCCCCGGCCAAGGTAGACCGTGACGTAGAGGCCTTTTCCACCACCCTTCCACCGACGGAAGGTAAAAGGTACTCCGCTGAGTCCACGACCTTCTTCACCACCCCCATTGCTGAAGGCGAGCGCGTGGTCATCAGCGCCAACACGACGCAAGAGCCGAGCATCAACAACTTCCGAAAAGGTGGATCACTCCATTTAGCTGTTAGATCAGTTGAGCTATCCTGCGAACTCGACACCGCTACCGATAGTGATATCGCGGTGAACCAATACCAGACCGCAACCTTGTATAGCACCCAGGGCGGTGAAGAGGGATGTGATTCCGATGAACTCGCCTTCACTATCGAGCGGACAGGCGACTGGAAGCAGGATGAAGAGCTCGGCGTCGAAGTGACCATCACCCGCTTTGGCGAACCGAATATGGACGGACAGCCAGATCCAGCTGAAGAAAAGACCGAACCGGGCCACATCACGGCTTCCAGCGACCCCGCCGAGGTAACTCCCGGAACGTGGTTCACTAATGCAACTGAGCTCACCCCTCAACAACCTGTACGCGCACAGATTGTTCCCGGCGAAACGCACTTTTACCGTATCCCTGCCGAGCACGGGCAGCAGGTTGCCGGCACGGTTTCCATGGTCGAAGAGGCCGAAGACTTTGAGAACAACGGAGCGGGTGACGCCCTGATCGTTACCGCGTACAACGAAGCCCGTGCACAGATTGACGTTGAGGGTTCCCACACAACCATTCAGAAAGACAGCAAGAACGATTTCAGCTACCCAGCGCCCATCCTCTTTGCTAACCGCTACGGCGGCTCGAACGGCAACGGTTCGGTGGGTCTAGGAATTGAAAAGGTGTGGCAGGGCGGCGAGCAATACATCGCCGTCAACTACGAACAGTTTCATTCTGAACAAGAAATCGACGAAACCACCCAGCTACCTGTTCTTACGTATGACCTCGTTGCCGATGTTCTCGGCGACCCAGTTCCAGAACCGACCTTTGCACCGGTCAAGCTTGAGACTGAGAAACCCTCAAAGGCACCGGAGCTAGCTACACGAGACAACGCCGATAACCAGGCGCAAAGCAAGGACGACTCCTCCTTCTTCTCTGCTATCCCTCTTCCTCTTATCGGTGGTCTGGGACTGTTAGTCCTACTCGGACTCATCATTGCTCTGGTTGTCGTTATTAGAAGCCTGAACCGCTAACCACTCCACGGCGCCCACCCGGATCGGGTATTAGGAGTCAAAGCCCCCCTCAGGGGTCCATGTCTTTGTCACAGCCAAGGTCACCGAAGCGTCGGGGTCTTCGACGTCAGACACGCGATAATAGTTCATGTCAACTCGTCCCGGGAACAGGTTGGCAACGGCATAGCCATGGGAGTCGTAATCCAAGTGCTTGACCCACGGGTTGGCGCTCTTAATGGCATCCTCAATAAGCAGGGACGTGGAATTGTCTTCTGCATGGTAGATGCCAGTGTAAGTGGTGAGGATTTCGTCGATGTTCGGCGCCGAAATCGACGTGGTCACCATCTCACACGCCACGCGGTTCTCACCGCGATAGATGTCGTTGGCCCATTCAGAATGAATGTCACCGGTGATAAACAAAGAGTTTCCCTCACGCGCCTCAAGGGCTTCGAGAAGGCGGTCCCTATCCGCGGTATAGCCATCCCACTGGTCAGAGTTGACAGCGAAACCCGAGGTATTTCCCTTGACGAAGCGCAGGCCCTCGTTCGCTGCGTCGTTGCCCGGAAAAGTCATGATGCGCATCGGGGCCATCATTACGGAGTTGCCCATCACCATCCACGTCGCGTCCGACATCGTGATGGTGTCGCGCAGCCACTGCAACTGTTCATCGCCCACGATGGTTCGGTTCGGATCCCCAAAGTTGGCGGAGGTGGTCTCTTGGTCACGATAGGTACGCAGGTCCATCATGGTGAGTTCCATCAGGGATCCGAAGCGCAGATTGCGGTAGAGTTTTCCACCCTCACTCAGCTGCTTCTGGCGCAGCGGCATCCATTCATAGTAGGCCTGCAACGCATCATTCCAACGCCTTGTCCATTCACCTTCCACAAACCCCGGGGTATGGTTTTCCGCTCCATCGCGCCACGAGTTATTGGCGGTCTCATGGTCATCCCACACCACGACCCACGGTGCTGCTGCATGCGCTGCTTGGAGGTGCGCATCCGTACGGTAACGGCCATAGCGAATGCGGTAATCCTCGAGGGTGACGATTTCCCACACTGGGTGGTGCGGACGGGCAACTCCGCTCTTACCAGCATATTCACCGGTGGGGTACTCGTAGATGTAGTCACCGAGGAAGACCACGAAGTCGATCTCTCCTGAGCGGCCGCGCTCCGCCATGTCCTTGTAAGCATTAAAGAATCCGGACTCGTAGTTAGCGCAGGATGCCACAGCGAAGGTAAGACTTTCCACCTCAGCATCAACCGCCGGAGCAGTCTTCGTTCGGCCAACCGGGGACACTGCTCCTTCGTGCGGGCCGGATGCTACTCGGAAGCGGTAGAAGTACTCGGTATCAGGGTCGAGCCCAAAAGGATCGACATGGACGGTGTGATCGTGATCAACGGACGCAGTGACCCTGCCTTGAGCTACCACGGAGTTCATGGACTCGTCGGTCGCGATTTCCCAGTCGACATCGACGTCCTCGCCCATTCCGGACCCCGGCAGGCAATCTCTGTCCGGGGTGACGCGTGTCCACAGCACCACTGACGTGGGTAGAGGATCACCCGAAGCGACGCCATGGAGGAACGGGAGTTGTGCGTCGGAATCCTGGTTGTAGGTATCCAGCGGTGCGGTTCCTGTTTCGGTGCGTTGCGCTGCGGCAGAAGCTAGGCCAAATCCAGCAGCTGCGGTGGTAGCGCTGGCGGCACCCCAGCGCAGTGCTGTACGACGATTGATGCGAGACGGAATTGAAGAATTAGCTAAGAAATTGCTCGAGTGTGACGGCCCGTTCGTGGACCCGAATTCGTGGGACATGAAGCTTAACCTAAGCCCAACAAAAAGCTGCCTTCAACACGTACAAACCCGTTGAGACCCCCATTGTAGGGGACTTTCTCTAGATTTTTATTCCGATTAACCAAGGATTCATCTGCGCGTGTTTCTGTATGGAAGTCATATTCGACTCTCCGTTTTCTCGGCGGAGAGCCCTACCGGCGGACAGCCCCCCTTAAGATTTCTCACACAAAGGCATAACAAGACAATAATGAAACTTTTCCGTTTTTCTCCGGCATCAGCAGGCGTAGCCGTCGTCACTGCAGCCGCGCTCACGTTCACCGCACAAATTGGCGTGCCGTTTGAAGCTTCAGCACAGACTGATCCGACGTTCCGCATGGTGCTCCAGCCAGGCAGCGATGAGAGCTCTGTGATCGTGTCCTGGCGCACCAAGGGCCCAGCTGATAAGGAAGTTCTCGAAATCACCGGGCCGGAGGGCAAGCAGACCTTCGATGCCCAGGAAAAGGATGCCGGTGCCGTGGCGTATGTCTCCAACAACGCCACCGCGACCGGACTAAAAGAAAATACCGAGTACACGTACCGTGTTGGTTCGGATGAAGGCGGTTGGTCTGCGGAAGAAACCTTCAACACCGGTAGCTTCGGGGAAGACTGGCGCTTCATCACCGTTGCCGACGCCCAGATCGGCGTCGATACAGATGTAAAGGGGCAGACGGATCAGTGGAACACCACCATCAAGAATGCCACTGCAGACTACCCAGACGCCAACATGATTTGGTCCTTGGGCGATCAGGTCGAAGGCTGGGGATCCACCGTGGCGCAGTATGACGGCTTTTTCTCTGCACCTGCCATCCGCAACTACCCTACAAATGCGATTCCAGGTAACCACGAGACCTACCCGTCAGACTTGGCGATGAAGCACTACGACGAGCACTTCATCAACCCGAATCAGGATTCAGATCTGCGCAACTTCTACTTCGAGCGCAACAACGTCCTATTCATCGGTTTGGACACTAACGCCCATAGCGAAGCTGAGATTGATCGCCACGCGGAGTTTCTACGTAAGACCATTGAGAACCGTGGCGCCTTTAACGACTGGGTCATCGTAGGCATGCACCACTCCTTCTTCTCCCAGGGAACCCACTACACGGATACTGACGTCACCGCCCTCCGCGAAAAACTAGCTCCCGTAATGTCAGATCTGGATGTGGATGTTGTCCTCAGCGGCCATGACCACATCTACACCCGAACCCACCTCATGGACGGCCTTACCCCAGTTGAAACCCCGGGCAAGCGTGGCGATGTCCTCGACCCCAACGACGGCGAGGTCCTTTACATCACCACCAGCTCCGCCGGTGGCGGTAAGTTCTACGATTTCCAGGGCGAAGACGGCAAAAAGTACCCCAATGCCCGCATGGAGAACATGGATCCAGCGCTAGTGCACGATTCCACTGCGTTCTGGCGCCAGGACTACGACGAGGACTACATGGTCGTCGATGTGACCGGTGAGACCCTCACCTTCCGCACCTACAACGCCAACAATCCGTATCTGGTGGATAAGGTCACCATCAACAACAATGACCGCGCTATCCCTGAACCTCGTGAAGAGGAGCCCACCACTCCAGCACCTGCCACGACCACTGAGGTCGTCACGACTGTGGTCCCTACGACCATCACCACCACCGAAACCAAAGAGGTTCCCACCACGGTAACCACTACTCTCCCCGCAGAGAAGACGACCAAAGTCATCACGACGACGGTCCCGACCACCGAAGTAAAGACAGAAACCAAGGACGTGCCCACGACGATCACGTCCACTGTGAAGGAGCCTGCACCGGCCGAGGTCGAGACCAAAGTAGTTCCCACTACAGTCACGTCCACTGTAAAAGAGCCAGGCACAACCAAGGTAGAGACCACAGTCGTTCCCACTACCGTCACTTCCACTGTTAAGGGAGACGGTGGAACCAAGGTAATTACCAAGGAGGTTCCAACGACGCTTACCTCCACGGTCGTAGTCCCCGGTGGCACACGGACCGAGACCAAGGTAGTGCCCACCACGATTACCTCTACTGTGGCTGGTAAGCCGCAGGAACCGTCCGAGCAAAAACCACGCCCCTCTGAGGAACCGTCTAAGGAGCGGGTGTCTTGCGAGGAGATTTCCTCGGGGTCGTCGGGAAACTCGGCGCACTCTTCTGAGAGCTCCTCGGACGAGGATTGCATGTCTTCGCGCGGCGGCGTAATTGGATTCCTGCTCGGTGCAATCAGTGCACTAGTCGTCGCCGGCGGCGCGGCTGCCCTGGCCCCGAACAGCCCACTTCGCGACAACATTCAGCACATGCTCAACTCGATTTTCGGGATCTACATCAGACTGTTCTAATCACCCCCTAGACAACGGTGGTGCCTTGCTGAAATGTCCCTTAAGCCTAGCCGCGCTCACGACGATCGTCGTTCACGGTAAATAGTGCCCCGAACCTGCAAAAGATTTCGGGGCTTATTTACGGTGACGGTAAGGTCTAGCCTTGGAGTCGGCCTTCGGGCCGAGCGGTCCGAGGACAGCAAACGAGAAGACCCACCAGCCGAAGGGACTGGTGGGTCTCGGAAGTTGGTAGCGGGGGCCGGATTCGAACCGACGACCTCTGGGTTATCGGATTACATTCGAGCCTAACTGGTGTTATTCGATTCTGACCTTGCAGTTTAGGCGCGTTTTCGATCATTTGGAGCCATTTAGAAACATCCAGAATCATGCCCCTAGTGCACCATCTAGTGCACCACCCTCAAGCGCGGACTGCATGGCCGAACCGTCGGTGAGATCGGTGTAGTTTCGGGCGTTCATAGCTTCAGTGTGGCCGAAGAAGGCACTGCGGATCTCAGCAGGAACGCCACGAGCGATTGCGCGGTTGTTGAGCACCGTGCGCCACGCGTGTGATCTCATGGAAGAAACGGCCGGGTCTTCGAGTTGGACGCCAATGTCTTTGTAGAGCGCCGCGCACGCCTTGACTGCGTTATCTGTCCGCCAGTGCGAGTGCTTGTCTCCCGGTGCCGGAAGGAGCGGATCGCCGGGGCCGATTGTCTTGATTCGCTCTAGCCAGAATTTCTCACACCGCGCATCAAGCATCGGCACGGTACGTCCCCGGTGAGTCTTAGAATGTTCAGCCTGCACTGTTACTGCCAGCGAGTCTTGCGTGACCGTTACGTCCCCACGGGTGAGCGCAAGTGCCTCGCTAATACGCAAGCCGGTACCCGCCTGCAGCACGGCCAGCGCCACGGTGATTTCGTGCTTCTTAATGGAAGCGTGCCGCCTATCCGTCCCCGGCGGGATCGGCCCAGAGGTATCGCGTCCTACGAGGTGATCAACCACCGCGTCGTACTGTACATCAGTGAGCGCGTGCGACTGGCTTGGCTTGCTCCCCTTGCGCGTATCCCCGAGATCAATAGAGATACCCCTCAGCGGGTTGTGGTCGATAATGCCTTCACGGATCAACTGGTCCAGAACGTACTTACTCAGCACGGTACGTGCCTGCCGTGCAGACTCGGCACCGTGGTCACGGCCGATATCTTGGAGCGCTCGCTCAAGAGTCCTGAACCTCACGGCGTCGCCGATGGTCAGCCCGTCTAACTGTCGGCGTAGCTGCGACAGTGCCAGCTCATAGCGCTTCTTCGTATTGGGCCTCAGACGCGCGGCACTTACGGCAGGTTCGCTGACCTCGTCGATGAAGACTGTTATGCGCCTTGCTTTCGTCCAGTCACTTGTGGATGTGTTGAGATAACCGTCGATCATCTCTTTGGCCTTAGCCCGAAATTCGCCCTTCGTTGCCGCCCGGACATGAAACCGTCTGGAGCGTCCTTCCCAGTTTTTGACGGTAAAAAATTCGTCAAACGGTCCTCGCGTGCGCGTGTCAAGGACGCGCTCAACAGTATCTTCACCCGGTTGAAGAGGCGCCCTCGATGCTTGCTGTTTCTTTGCCATGCACACGACTATAGCACCACTTTTGTATAGGTTCGAATAATGGTAGAGTTGAGTGCATGAATGCGCCACGACCTGCCCTCTGGGACTCTCCAGAACTCGTACAGCTCCGCCTTGATGAAGGTGCAACACCGGCAGAAGAGCGGGAAGCTGAGCGAGCAGCTCTTGCACGGGACCTCAGGGAGACCAACGCTCGTCTTGAAGAGCTGAGTGCTGCGATCAAGGCTGCGCGAGGCGACAGTGCGCTTGCTACTGGTAAGCGCGGACTTAAGGCACTAAAGAAGGCACTCACAGACCGACTACGCGAGCTTGAACACGGTGGACTACCTGCACCTGGTCTTCAATCTGGAGCAGCCACGTCGGCACATGCAGGCGCACACTGGGGTACGGCCTCAAAGACCGATCTTCCCTACAACGAATGGTTTCCGTCTCTGTTCAGCTGATCGCGAGGATCTAAAACAGAAGTAACGAAACATGTTACCGCAGGCCACAGGGTGTTTTGCAGGATGTTTCGTAAACACCGAAAAGTAAAGAAACAAATTACGAAACGCAGAAACACAGTGTGAGCAGCGGAAATGCAGTCTGCTTCGTTATTTTTCACTCTTTTGAAGAACATCTAAATAAAGAGACGCAGTACTTCTTTTTTCTGCGTCACGCCACACGAAGGCTGTGCGACTGTACCCATGCTCCGTAGAGCGTGCCTTTGTGTGACGTGTCTCACTATCTATGCGCCACGGCGGCAGCAGCTGTCGTAAAACAGTAGGGGCAGGGGGATAAGGGGGCTTCTATACCCCACGCGTAAGGAAAAAAGAAAAAAGACATTAATTGGTATTTACCAACTAATACGTTTTTTACTTTTCTAGGCTTCAGGGGCCGAACCATCCCCCGTATCCCCCTATCCCCCTTCGGACCCTTATACTCCGACACCCTTCACGTGTGGGTCACGTCATATGCAACGTCTATGTGTCTCTGCCCTAAAAGAGTTGAGCCGAAAAGTAGCGAAATTACGAAACACGTACGTAGCCATGTACCTCTATGCAGGTCACAGCCCTGTGGCATGTTTCGTAATTTGGTTCTTCGATTTTTCTGTGCTTACGAAACCGCAGGTCAGGCGTTTCGTAATTTTTTCGATGCTTGAACGCCAAATTACGAAAGGGCGCGTACTACGAAATATGCTGCATCAGCAAAGTGCTTCAACTTATCTCGCAACACCCCTTTTTCAAACAGCCCTAAATGGGTGTCGATTTGGGGTAGTTGGTACCGCGAGTCCGCGTAGTTGGTACCGGTGTTCCGTGTATCCGGTACTGCATGGGGTTTTCTTTCATAGTTGATGTTGGCGACACCACAATCCGCTGGTGTTGCGTCAACTTCTACTTGGAAGGAGCTG
>NZ_KV810505.1 GCF_001812805.1 Corynebacterium sp. HMSC078H07
TCCACTACGTGTCCACGATTTGCGGGCAACCCCACCTCGGTCTTCATATTGTGATGACGCTGACACAAACACACCAGATTATCCGGATGCGTTGGCCCACCCTCGGCATAATTAATCCGATGATCCAACTGACACATCCACGCCGGCACATCACACCCACCAGCCCGACACGTCCCATCACGGCCCTCAACATACTTACGCACAAAATCCGACGGACGATAAGAATCAGAAGCTTTAGGCACCTGGCTTAAATCCCGCTCAACCACCGTGGCTGCTGGAATATCCTCACCACGCCACCCATGCCCCGGAACAAAGACCGGTACCCCCTCCACATCAGACGCCTTATAAGTATGCACCACCACTTTCGCTGCTTCAGGCTCCAGGCTGCCCGACAGCAACAGCACCATGGCATCCGCCATGGAGACCTCATGCCTTCTGGCGGTTTCTTTAATGATCTCGTGGATGACCACACCCACAGTGGAATCAACTTCTAACTCAAGATAGGCCCGCTGGCCTTTAGTCAGGATGGAATACCGGTTCTTCTTGCGCGTATCACGAAACGCTACTGAATCATCCAGTATTTTGGCGATATCGCGCACCCGGCGCCGAATCTGACTCGCTGTCGGAAACACCTGATTAGGCCGCTTCGGCACAAACCAGCAGGAAAGATTCTCATCAATTTCTGCCACCACCCTCCTCGTGGGGCTGCCTAGCTTTGACATCACCTCATCAATCGCCACCAGCGACGCCATATCCAACAAGGCTTTAGAATCCTGCAGCTGCTTAACCTTCGGTAACTCCTCTAGCCGAAGAACCCCCATCACATTCTTCGCGACTTGCCTTGCCGTCTTAGCAGTCTTGACCGAAAGCTTCATCACCTCACTATCAGAATCAGCCTCCAAAGCCGGAAGATTATGTAACCAGAACTCATACTCCGCACGCCGCAGAAACATCCCCGCAACACATACCGGATCATCAGGATTCGAATGAGAAAAATACGCCAACGGAACAGAAGAAGAAGTAGTTGTGGTTGCCACCATGGTGACACCCCCTTAAATACTAGAAAATGCGAACATGCTTTCTATCTACCACACTACCCAACCACCCCAACACCACACCAGGCCCCATACCACACCGCCACAACTAGACCAAAACAACACACCTATTCGAACATACTCTTGCCAACACCATATATAGACGGCAAATTATCAAACACCCCACACCACACTGTGACAAACACCACATGCAGGATGGTCAAGAGGGACGTCGCCAAGCATTGCGTCCCCAAGGATCGCAAAAGCCCGCTCCCCTCCTAGGTAGGAAGGAAGCGGGCTCAGTGAGCGTGTTTCAGAAGGTGGCGCTAGATGCGCCCGTTCTCTTCATCGTCGCGACGGTTAGCCTCGTTGAGCTGACGGAACATCTCCGCCTCCTCAGCGTGATTTTCTTCGCGGATTTCCTGTGCACGGGACATGATGCCAGCGTCATCCGGGGAGAAGATGCCCTGGGTCTCGGAGTCAGCCAGACCCAGCTGGTTGAGCTGCTTCGGAACCTGAGCACCGGCGTACTCGAGCGGAATCGGGTGGCCATGGTCATCAACTGGGCCAAGCGGCTGGTGAACCTCGATAAAGGCACCGTTCGGAAGCTGCTTGATAACACCAGTTTCGATACCGTGCTCCAATACCTCACGGTCGGAACGCTGCAGACCAACGCAAATACGGTAGGTCATGAAGTACGCAATCGGAGGCAGGACGATAAGACCGATGCGGCCAACCCAGGTCATCGCATTCAACGAGATCTGGAAGAAGTTAGCCACGTGGTCGTTACCACCGGAGAGGGTGACCAGCAGGAAGAAGGTGATGGCCATCGCGCCGATTGCGGAACGAACCGGAACGTCGCGCGGGCGCTGCAGGAGGTTGTGGTGGGCGTCGTCGCCAGTCAGCTTCTTCTCAATGAAGGGGTAGGCGAAGAGCAAGATAACCATGAGACCACACAGCAGGGCGACCCAAAATGCGGACGGGATGGTGTAGTTGCCGATGTAGAGCTCCCATGCCGGCATGACACGGGCAACACCGTCAGTCCACAGCATGTAGATATCCGGCTGGGAACCAGCGGACACCTGGGACGGGTTGTACGGTCCGAGCGACCAGATGGCGTTGATGGTCATGAGACCGGAGATGAGTGCCAGTACGCCAGCAACCATCATGCCCATACCAATTGCCTTGGTGGCAAAGACCGGCATGATGCGGACACCGACAACGTTGTTCTCAGCGCGACCCGGTCCAGGGAACTGCGTGTGCTTCTGGAACCAGACCATGATGAGGTGGGCTGCGATGAGGCCCAGGATGATGCCCGGGATAACCAGCACGTGCAGGATGTAGAAGCGGTCCAGCATCAGGTCGGACGGGAAGTCACCACCGAAGATGGCCCAGTGCAGCCAGGTACCGATAATCGGCAGACCCAGGATGATGGCAGACATGATTCGCAGACCGACACCAGAAAGCAGGTCATCCGGGAGGGAGTAGCCGAGGAAGCCCTCGATCATGCCCAGCAGGATGAGCGCGCAACCGATAATCCAGTTAGCCTCACGCGGGCGACGGAACGCACCGGTGAAGAAGATGCGCAGCATGTGAGCAATCATGGACATCATGAACATGAGTGCTGCCCAGTGGTGCATCTGGCGGATGAAGAGGCCGCCGCGCACCTCGAAGGAGATATCCAGTGCAGTTGCGTAGGCGCGAGACATCTCGACGCCGTTCAACGGGGTGTATGCACCGTCATAGATGACCTTCGTAATGGAAGGGTCGAAGAACAGTGCTAGGTAGATACCGGTCAGCAGCAGGATGATGAAGCTGTACAGCGCCATCTCACCGAGCATGAAGGACCAGTGAGTCGGAAAGACTTTGTTGAGCTGGGTACGCAGGACGCCAGCGGCAGAATAGCGCTCGTCCATGTTGTTGCCCATCTTGGCAAGTTTATTACTCATTATGACTTACGCTCCCAGAATGCAGGTCCGACGGGCTCAACGAAGTTGCCCTTGGCAACCATGTAGCCTTCGTCGTCCACCTCGATCGGCAGCTGCGGCAGTGCACGGGCGGCCGGACCGAAGACCGGCTTACCGTAGTGCAGAGCGTCGAACTGCGACTGGTGGCACGGGCAAAGAATGCGGTTGGTTTGTGCCTCATACAGCGAGGTCGGGCAACCAATGTGGGTACAGATCTTGGAGTAGGCGTAGTAGTCGCCGTAGTGGAAGTCCTCCTGGCCCTTACGCTCGATGGCCTTCTTGGCATCATCATTGCGCAGACGAATGAGCATCACAGCGTTGCGGTTTCCGTGAATGGAGTGCATGTGATTCTCGTACACGTCCTTATCCTCGGACCACTCAGCGCCATCGTTGACGTCCTCCGCTGCGAGCGGGAAGACAGTCTCCATGCCGCCGGCAGCAAGGTCCTCCGGACGAACACGCACCAAACGGGCAAGGCCGCGGGTGGTGTAGTGCTCACCAGACTCGCCAGCGTGCTTCTCGGCGATGGTACCGGTGTCACGAGCAAGGTAGAGCTTGACGCCCTTCTCGTGCATGGTCCAGCCGGAGGTCCACAGGGTGCCGTCGCCGGTGTAGTCCAGTTCGTGGCGCTTCTTCCACGGGTTGTTGATTGCGCCGCCGAGCGGGGCAATGACAGTCAAGCCGAAGAGAACGCCGGCGCCACCAAGCAGACCCATGATGGTCTTACGACGACCCAGAGTCGAGGTGTTCCAGGAGTCATTTAGCAGAGCGGTGAGGGTACGGCGGTCAACCTCGTCGGAAGGACCATCGTGGCGACGCTGCACGGAAATCTCTTCCGGCAGAATCTTCTTCACATACTGAACGATGGCGAAGCCAAGGCCCAAGATGCACAGACCGGAAGTCAGACCGAGAAGCGGGGTGTACAGGGTGTGCCACCACAGGCCATCCTCACCTAGCATCTTGTACTTCCAAGGCCAGAACAGGTAAACGCCAAGGAAGGCGATACCCATCAGCACGGAAATAACGAGCCAGAAGGTGATGTTGGCAGCGGCACGCTTCTCCGCCGGGTCACCCTCGACTGGGAAGCGCTCCTTGCGGAACGCAACGGTGACGTCGTCAAGCTCGGTACCGAGAGCGGCGAGCTCGTCGTTGCTCATAGCATCGAGCTCTTTGCGAGAGTAATTCTTCTTTACGTTGCTCATGAGCGAGATCCAATCCACATTGCGGCAACGCACAGAAGGCTGATGCCGATAATCCACATTGCCAGGCCCTCAGCCACCGGGCCGAGACCGCCAAGGTCCCAACCTGCCGGTGACGGGGTTTCCTTCGCAGACTTAAGGTAGGCGATGATGTCCTTCTTCTCATCTGCGGTCAGCTGACGGTCAGAGAACTTCGGCATGTTCTGCGGACCGGTCAGCATTGCCTGGTAGATCTCCTGCTCATTGGCCGGAGCAAGCGGCGGAGCGAACTTACCCGAGGACAGTGCGCCACCCTGACCAGTGAAGTTGTGGCAGGACGCACAGTTCATGCGGAAGAGCTCGGAGCCCTTGGCAACGTCCTCTGCCTGAATCTGTCCGTTGTAGTTGGTACCACGAAGGGATTCCTGGGCAATGGAGCCGTCGTCGTTGTAGACAATGTCCGGGCCACCACCGTTGGCAGCAACATATGCCGCAAGGGCCAAAGTCTGCTGCTCGGTGTAACGCGGGGTCTTGCGCTCAGCCTGTGCATCGTTGGACATCATCGGCATACGGCCGGAGTGCACCTGGAAGTACACAGAACCGGCGCCAACGCCGGCGAGGGAAGGACCGCGGTCCTCAATGCCCTGAAGGTTCGCACCGTGGCAAGTAATACAAGCGACTTCGTAGATGTCCTTACCCTCTTGAACGAGAGCCTGGTCATCCTTGGCAGCGGTAGCCACCTGAGCGTCCGGAGTCAGGGCGGAAGCCAAGACACCTGCGCCGGTGAGACCGATGCTCAGTGCGAAGACGCCAGCAAGCGTGCGCTTCGCCTTACGGCGACGGCGGGTCTTCTTAGCCGCGGCAGTGGTCTCCTCCACTGCGGCGGGCTGCTGGATGTTATCCATCATTTTCCTTTAGATAACTCGTACATGGAAGTGAATGGCTGTAGGCCGGAAGCTCCGGCGCTGACGGCCTACTTAACTAGGTAGATGACTACGAAAACGCCAATCCACACAACGTCAACGAAGTGCCAGTAGTAAGACACTGCCATCGCTGCGGTTGCCTGTGCCGGCGTGAACTTGGAGCGGGCAATACGCGCCAAGATGATTCCGAAGGAAATCAGACCTGCAGTCACGTGGGCCGCGTGGAAACCGGTCAGAATGTAGAAGACCGAACCAAACACGGAGGACTGAACAGTCACACCTGCCATGATCAACTCTGTCCACTCGAATGCCATGATGCCCAAGAAGACAACACCCAACGCGAGGGTCACCGAGTACCAGAGTCGGAGCTTGTATACGTCACCCCTTTCTGCTGCGAAGACGCCGAACTGGGAGGTCACGGAGGAGAGAACCAGAACAGTCGTGATGACAAAGCCCATCGGCACGTTGATGTGCGCGGTGTGCTCAGCCCAGTCACCCTCCTGGCCGTTCGCACGCGAGGTAAACCACATCGCGAACAGTCCAGCAAAGAACATCAATTCCTGAGACAGGAACACGATGGTGCCGACGCTGACCATGTTGGGTCGGTTCAGCGCGGCAACACGTGGTGCTGCCATACCTTGGTTAGAAACTACGCTCGTCACGCATAACAGTATGGCCGGTTAAGACGTATAAGTCATCTCAATTCCCCCCGATTTTTGGAGGCTGCAAGCTAGACCTTCACAGCCATTCCATATCTGCTCCACGATTCTTCAAGACAGAAAGTCACGGGAACTTTTCGCCACGCTTTCCGACGCCCCATTAATGCAGGTAGCACGACCCCTTACCCATAGAGCACCATAGCCGTCGAAAGGAATGGGTAACGTGCCGGCTCGTTCCGCAAGCACTTGGCGCGATTCTTTCAATGAGATAAATCACAAGCCCAAACAGTAGATCAGTGCAGGTTTGCAACTTTCGGTTGACCCCCGAAGAAAATAGGCTTTTACGTGCTGAAAGTGGTTCAAAGACGGCGCTGCCATACGGGGGAGACACCCCACCGCTCCCCCATTGGAGAAATTTTTGCGCGACGATGGGAACTTTCTTGAGGGCTATCCGACTCGACGATCGACAAAGCCCTCGAGCTCCATAAAGGAGGCGAGGGCTCGAGAAGTCGTGGCGCTTATCGGAGCGGCAGAAGGAACCTCTTAGTGCTTTTCCTTCGGCAGACCATACTGCAAGGACAGACCGGTTACAGAAGCAACGAGCAGGACTGCACCCAAGGCAATCATCCAGAAGTAGAGGAAGATAATACCGAGGCCGAGAACCGCAATAGAACCAGTCATGGCTAGCGGCCAAATGGAGTTCGGAGAGAAGAAGCCGAGAATACCGGCCTTGTCCTCGGTCTCCGCCTCTTCCCAGTCCTCCGGAGCTAGGTCGACTCGGTTGTCGGTGAAGTGCAGGTAGCCGCCGAGCATGAGGCACAGGAGCATAGCGAGAATCATGCCCACGATGCCGACCCACTCAGGGCCGTAGAGGTAGCCGTCATCCTTGACGTAGTTCACGCCGATGACGTAAACGATGAGCGACACGAAGAGGTAGGTCGCAATGGCGTAAAAGACCTTAGATGTTGCACGCATTGTGTATCAGTTCCTTTTCTTATGCCGCTTCAGCGGTGTCGACGAAGTTGTCGGCATCGCGGGTATCGCGCAGGGAGTTGAACGGAGACGTGGTCACAGCGTAAGGCTCTTCACCGATGTGCTCAAGGGCCTCAGCGTTGGTAGCTTCCGGGTTCTCTTCGCGGAACTTGAGGTACTTATTGAAGTCAGCGCGGTCAACGACGCGCAGCTCGAAGTTCATCATGGCGTGGTAGGTACCGCACATCTCCGCACAGCGGCCAACGAAGGCACCCTTCTCCTCAATCTTCTCTACCTGGAAGCGACGCTCCTGTGCGTTAACCTCCGGATGCGCGTAGACATCGCGCTTGAACAAGAACTCCGGAATCCAGAAGGAGTGGGATACGTCACCGGATGCAAGACGGAACTCAATCGGGGTATCTACCGGAAGAACCAGAACCGGGATCTCTTCGGTGGAACCTACGGTCTCAATCTTGTTGAAGTTGAGGTAGGAAATGTCACCGGTGGACTTGCCGTGAATCGGGTTCGGGTTCGGGGTACCCTCTGGGTCGGTAGCAGACTCCTCAGCGAGCTTTTGACGCTCAGTGTCAGCACCGTCGTAGTTCTCACCGTCTACCTTGTTCTCGGCGTAACCGAACTTCCAGTTCCACTGGTACGCAGTCACGTCAACGGTAACCTCTGGGTTCTTATCCAGTGCGGTGACCTTCTGCTGCGCCTGAACGGTGAAGAAGAACAGACCCATGATGATGAGAATCGGCATGATGGTCAGCGCCAGCTCGAGCGGCACGTTGTACTGCAGCTGCTTCGGGAACTCACCCTTGCCAGCCTTTTCTGCCTTCTTTGCGTTCCAGCGGAAAATGGCGGTGAGGAAGAGACCCCACATGATGAAGCCAACGATCCAAGCTGCAACCCAGACCCAAATCCAGAAGTTGTACATCGATTCAGCCTCTGGGGTAATACCCTTTGGCCAGCCGAAACCGAGGAGGTTCTCCACGGCGGTCGGCGCTGCGACATCACAACCCGCCAGAGCGAGGCCGCCCATGGCGATGACGCCTGCTAGACCAGCCTTGCGGGCGAGATTGCGTTCTTTACGCTGTCCCACGTGTGTTCTGCCTTTCTGTGCACACAAACTTCTCGAATACTCATGGAGCATTCCTACCCAATTAGGATAGAGCATCACGCTCGAGTTTCAGACCTTTTCGCTGGCCTGATGAGGGGATGATTTCGCTCCATAAATAATGAACGAACAGGATGTTACAGGCCCACCTGCACAAGATCACTCCCGCTCCCCCACCCACCCCCTGCCCCCTATGACTCAATTCACAAGGCCAATCCCCCTCCATCATCCGAAAGTTCGCACCCTAACGGGGAGCGCGGCGCGGGGTTCGCAGATCCTTGAGACACGGCCGTAAAGTGTGTCGCAGATGAACCTTCATATATAAGGAGAAACACGTTTATGTGCGGACTCTGCACGCTGCTTAGCGCCGATCGCAACGCCGCCGAGCACCTCGAAGCCCTCGAACAGTCCCTGCAGTGCATGCGTCACCGCGGCCCCGACGCAGCCGGCACGTGGCACGACGAGGACGCTGCATTCGGCTTCAACCGCCTGTCCATCATCGACTTGGAGCACTCCAACCAACCTTTGCGCTGGGGTCCAGAAGATAACCCCGAGCGCTACGCTCTGACCTTTAACGGCGAGATCTACAACTACGTCGAACTTCGTGAAGAGCTCACCGCTGCAGGGTATTCCTTTAATACTCAAGGCGATGGCGAGCCCATCGTTGTGGGTTATCACCACTGGGGCAAGGACGTCGTCGAGCACCTACGCGGCATGTTCGGCTTCGTTATTTGGGATACCGAAACCCGCACTATGTTTGCTGCTCGCGACCAATTCGGCATTAAGCCGCTCTACTATGCAACGACGAGCAAAGGCACGGTCTTTGCCTCTGAGATGAAGTGCATCCTCAGCATGGCAGACTCGCTGGGTCTAGACCTGGGCCTTGATAAGCGCGCCATTGAGCACTACGTCGACCTGCAATACGTTCCGGAACCGGAGTCTCTGCATGCCAACATTCGACGCGTCGAGTCCGGCTGCACCGTCACGCTGCGCCCAGGCGAAGAAGTAGTGGCCGAACGTTACTTCTCACCCCGCTTCCCCATCCAACCCGTCAAGCAGGGCGAGGAACAGCAGCTCTTCGACAAGATTGCGAGGGCGCTGGAGGATAGCGTCGAGAAGCACATGCGTGCCGATGTGACCGTAGGCTCGTTCCTCTCCGGCGGTATTGACTCCACCGCCATCGCGGCACTGGCTAAGCGCCACAACCCAGACCTGCTCACGTTCACTACAGGTTTCGAGCGTGAGGGTTACTCCGAGGTGGACGTTGCTGCTGAGTCCGCCGCAGCCATCGGCGTGGAGCACATCGTCAAAATCGTCTCCCCGGAGGAGTACGCCGACGCCGTGCCGAAAATCATGTGGTACCTAGACAATCCGGTGGCGGATCCGTCCCTGGTACCGCTTTACTTCGTAGCCCAGGAAGCCCGCAAGCACGTCAAGGTGGTGCTCTCTGGTGAAGGCGCTGATGAGCTCTTTGGCGGCTACACCATCTATAAGGAGCCGCTATCTCTTGCACCGTTTGAAAAGATCCCTTCTCCACTTCGCCAGGGGCTGGGCAAGCTCTCGCAGGTGCTTCCCGACGGTATGAAGGGCAAGTCCCTACTTAACCGTGGTTCTATGACTATGGAAGAGCGCTACTACGGCAATGCGCGTTCCTTTAACTTTGAGCAGCTGCAGCGCGTTCTTCCCTGGGCGAAGCGCGAGTGGGATCACCGAGAGGTCACCGCCCCGATTTATGCCCAGTCGCGGGACTTCGACCCGGTAGCTCGTATGCAGCACCTAGACCTTTTCACCTGGATGCGCGGCGACATCTTGGTCAAGGCCGACAAGATGAACATGGCCAACTCCCTTGAACTGCGCGTTCCCTTCTTGGACAAGGAAGTTTTCAAGGTTGCGGAGACGATCCCACACGAGCTGAAGATTTCCCATGGCACCACCAAGTACGCACTACGCAAGGCGATGGAGCAGATTGTTCCCCCGCACGTACTACACCGCAAGAAGCTCGGTTTCCCAGTACCAATGCGCCACTGGCTAGCTGGTGACGAGCTCTTCGGCTGGGCACAGGATCAGATTACGGAGTCCCAGACCGAGGACATCTTCAACAAGAAGGAAGTTCTCGAGATGCTCAAGGAGCACCGCGACGGTATTTCCGATCACTCCCGCCGCCTGTGGACCGTATTGTCGTTTATGATTTGGCACGGCATCTTTGTGGAGGATCGCATCGATCCCCAGATTGAGCAGCGCGATTACCCAGTGAAGCTCTAAAACGCATATAGCCCTCGCCACCACGGCGAGGGCTTTATTGCTGCCTACAGCGCCGCTTTCTATAGCGCTGACTTCAACCGGAAATCAGTTGAAGGAATCACCACAAGCACAGGAACCACCCGCGTTCGGGTTGTCAATGGTGAAGCCCTGAGCCTCGATGGTGTCAGAGAAGTCGATCTTGGCACCGGTGAGGTACGGGATGGACATCTTGTCTACGACGAGATTGACGCCACCGATGGTGTCGACCTTGTCACCATCAAGGGTACGGTCGTCGAAATACAGCTGGTAGCGCAGGCCAGCGCAACCGCCTGGCTGGACGGCGATGCGCAGGGACAGGTCGTCGCGGCCTTCCTGCTCAAGCAGGGACTTTGCCTTGGCGGCAGCGGCGTCGGTCAGGATGACTCCGGTTGCAGACGCGGGAGCGGTCATGGTTTCTCCTCTTAATATGTACGGAATTTTCTGGAGCCCACCCTACCCCCTCACGCGGAAGGAAGAAAGGATGTCTCGCTTGCACTGGTGTCGTGTCACTTAACCCAACGACGATGAGGGCGGGCCTATTCCCAGAATGTTGTGACAACCTTGTACGCTAAACATCGTGAAACTTCCGTGGCAAAAAGACGAAAAGACCCCTTCCCCCGCCGAGCAGACCCCGGCTCCCGAGGAGAAGGCCGCCGCCGAGAAACCGCACCGCAAGGGCTACACGCCGCCGAAGGGCCGCCCTACCCCTAAACGCGATGCGCAGGAAATCGCTCGCGGCGTCAAGCGCGATCCCAAGGGTATGTCTGATGCCCAGCGCCATCAGCACCGCAAGGAGCTCAAGGCCTCCATGTCCAAGGAGGAGTGGAAGGACTATAAGCGCAAGGAGCGCCAAGAATCTCGCGCGCGTAATAAGGAAGCACAAGAACGCATGGCTGCCGGCGATGAGCGCTACCTCCTCGCCCGTGACAAAGGTGAGGTCCGCCGCTACGTGCGTGACTGGGTAGATGCGCGCCGCTTCCTCAACGAGTGGGTTATGCCCTTCGCCATCGTGCTCTTTGTGCTTTTGTTCGTCAGCAGCAGGAATCCGAACTTGGCCAACATTATCTCCATCGCTTCCATGGTGGTCATCGCGGTCTTCGCTGTCGAAGGTATCTGGCTGTCGCGCAAGTGCAACAACGCTGTGCGCCTGAAGTTCCCGGGCACCACCGAAGCTGGCTTCGGCTTGGGCTTCTACGCTTATTCCCGCGCTTCCCAGCCACGCAAGTGGCGTACCCCGCGTCCACAGGTAGAGCGCGGAGCCGCCGTTTAATTCGGAGTACTCATGCCTGATTTCACCGCCATTCCACAGCTGCGCAGCACGTCCCCTCATGAAGCAGGGCGTCTTGCGGAGATCGCCGCATGGCTTGCTGCTGCGCAGGATTCCGAGAAGGCTCAGCCTCTCACCCGCGCTCGCGCACTAGTGTTCGCCGGCGCACACGGCATTGCGGATCGCACCATCGACGGCATCGGAATCGGGCCATACAGCAGTGCCGACGAAGCGCGCTGGCGTGACGATATCAGCACCGCAGCTCACCGCGCGGAGGCCGGCGTGGAGTTCATTGAATGCGCCGAAGCAGCAGCTATTGACGTCGCGCCTGCCATGTCCACCGAAGAGCTCGAGCGCCACGTTGAGCTCGGTAAGAAGACAGCGGATCGTGAAGTGGATTCCGGTGCAGATTTTCTCCTTACCTCCGATTTTGGCATTGGCGGAGAGACCGTCGCCGCTGCGGTCATGGGCCGCATTACCCGCACAGAACCGGTAGCCATTCTGGGCACACGCACCAGTGGTGGCGTAACTGATCAGATGTGGAAGACCCGCGTCACGATTGTGCGCGATGCTATGTTCCGCGCCCGCAATCTTGAGGGCTGGAAGGTCGTGCAGACCATTGGCTCCCCGAGCCTCGCAGCACTGGTGGGTTTCATCGCACAGGCAGCGTTGCGGCGAACGCCGGTGCTTATCGCCGGCCCCCTGGCCGCCACCGCAGCCGTCCTCGCGGAACGCAGCGCCCCCGGTGTCAAGGGTTGGCTGCGTGCGGGAAGTACGTCCCCCGAACCGGCGCAGGCCCTCGCGTTCAAGGAGCTGGAGCTTAGCCCGCTCCTCGACCTCAACCTGAGCGCCGGCTACCCCCTAGGCGCGCTCGCGGCCCTACCGCTCGTGCAGCTGGCCGCTGAGCTTAGCTAGAAGGCGAGATTACTTCGCTTCCACCAGCGTGTGCAGCCAGCCATGGATATCCTCCACGGCGCCGCGCTGAATTCCGGTGAGACGCTCACGCAAGGCCATGGTGGTCGCACCGGCCTCGTCATTGTTGATGTGGAAGTCCACATCATTGCCCATAACATGTCCCACTGGGGTGATGACGGCGGCGGTGCCGCAAGCAAAGGTTTCTTTCATCGCGCCGGAGGCGACATCGTCGGCCCATTCCTTGTAGGTAATGCGGCGCTCTTCGACCTTGAGCCCCATATCTTCAGCCACCTGCAGCAGGGATTTGCGGGTAATACCCGGCAAGAGAGAGCCCGACAGGGCCGGAGTGACCAGGGTTTGGTTGTCCTCTTCGCCATAAATGAAGGCAAGGTTCATGCCGCCCATTTCCTCGATGTAGGTGCGGTCGATGGCATCCAGCCAGACCACCTGGTCACAGCCCTTTTCTGCTGCCTGCGTCTGAGCCAGGAGGGACGCGGCGTAGTTGCCAGCGAATTTTGCAGCACCGGTGCCACCAGGGGCGGCGCGAACATAGTCGGTGGATAGCCAAACGGACACCGGTTTGATGCCGCCGGAGAAGTACGCGCCTGCAGGCGAAGCGATCACAACGTAGCGGTAGGAGTTCGCCGGATGCACGCCCAGGGATACATCGGTAGCGATCATGAAGGGGCGGAAGTACAGGGCTGCCTCGCCGCCTGCTTCGGGGACCCAGGCTTGGTCGACGTCGACAAGCTGGCGCAGAGACTCTACGAACTCCTCTTCTGGGAGCTGCGGCATGGCCATGCGCTCAGCGGAAGCCTGCAGACGCTGCGCATTCTGATCGGGGCGGAAGGTGGCGATGCTGCCATCCGGCTGGCGGTAGGCCTTGATGCCCTCGAAGATGGCCTGGCCATAGTGGAATACGGTGGACGCCGGTTCCATGCTGAACGGTTCGTAGGGGCGCACCTGTGCATCGTGCCAGCCCTTCTCTTCGGTCCAATCAATGGTCACCATGTGGTCGGTGAAGTACTTGCCAAAGCCCGGGTTCGCCTGAATCTCCTGTAGGCGCTCCGGGGAGGTGGGGTTTTCAGTTCGCGTCACGGTGTAATTCAACATGCCTCACAGCGTACCCCCTAGCTGCCTATAGGACTGCAGAAATACAAGAGTTTCGCCCCTGAGCGGCACCAGCCACTACCGCGGGTAGGGTGTGAGGAGTATCCCATTGTCACTTTCTCAAGGAGGACATCGTGGCTTCTTCCACGTTCGAACTGCCCGCACGCGGCTCTTTCCCCACCGTAGAGCTGGCCAAGAAGGCACCCAAGCAGGCAGACGCCCTGCTGATCGCCACTTTTGTTGGCGAAGACGGCCTCGAGGTTCCGGGCTCGTCCCTGCTCGGTTCGTCCGCACTGCGCTCGACGTATGAGGCTCTCGCCGCTGTGGGTGCGACCGGCAAGGCCGGAGAGATCGTGAAGGTTCCCGCCCCGCAGAAGGCCGGTGCTGCACAGGTCATCGCGCTGGGTCTGGGCGATGTTGAAGCGCTCGACGATGAAGCTCTGCGCCGCGCCGCCGGCAGCGCTGC
Organism: Corynebacterium sp. HMSC078H07; assembly: GCF_001812805.1. GTDB lineage: Bacteria > Actinomycetota > Actinomycetes > Mycobacteriales > Mycobacteriaceae > Corynebacterium. Next base: position 13,889 of record NZ_KV810505.1, read on the forward strand.
CCGCGCCACCACAGGCGTGGGCACCATCGTAACGACTGTGGCGGACTTCGGCGTTTCCGCTGCAGTTGAGGGCCTCATCCTCGGCGGCTACTCCTACCGCGGCATCCGCTCCACCGAGCTCAAAGACGAAGAGCAGCCGGCCACCTTCGTCGTCGTGGCTGATAAGTCCGCCACCGAGGAGTTCGAGGCTGCCCGCACCGTGGCCGAGTCCGTTCTGTTGGCCCGCGACCTAGTCAATACTCCGGCCAACGAGCTCTACCCCGAGTCCTATGCCGCGTTCCTGTCTGCTCAGGCCAAGGAGGCCGGCCTCGATGTTGAGGTGCTCGATGAGAAGCAGCTAGAGAAGCAGGGCTTCGGCGGCATCCTCGCCGTGGGTAAGGGCTCTGCCCGCCCGCCGCGCCTGGTACGCCTGAGCTGGAAGCCAAAGAAGGCCACGAAGCACGTGGCTCTCGTGGGCAAGGGCATTACCTTTGACACCGGCGGTATTTCCCTCAAGCCGGGCAACGGCATGTGGGACATGATTTCTGACATGGGTGGATCCGCAGCCATGGCGGCCACCATCATCGCAGCGGCCAAGCTCAAGCTGCCAGTCCAGATCACCGCTACCCTGCCGCTGGCAGAGAATATGCCGAGCGCGAACGCCACTCGCCCAGGCGACGTGATTACCCACTACGGCGGCCTGACCTCTGAGGTCCTCAATACCGACGCCGAGGGCCGACTCGTGCTGTCGGATGCGATTGCCCGCGCCAGCGAGGACAAGCCGGATTACCTCATCGAAACCGCTACCCTTACCGGTGCGCAGATCGTCGCGCTGGGCGCGCGTACCTCGGGCATCATGGGCTCTGAGGTCTTCCGCGATCGCCTCGCAGAAATCGGCCGCGAGGTCGGCGAGAACGCGTGGGCCATGCCGCTGCTGGAGGAGCACGACGAAGAAATCAAGTCCCAGGCCGCGGATATCCGCAACATCAACGCCAAGCGCGAAGGCGGCATGGAGTTCGCCGGTACCTACCTCAAGCAGTTCGTGGGCGAGGGCATCGAGTGGGCTCACATCGACATCGCCGGCCCATCCTGGAACGGTACTGCCCCGCGCGGCTACACCCCGAAGCGCGCCACCGGTGTGCCGGTGCGCACCGTGGTGGCGGCGCTGCGCGAGATTGCAGAAGCCTAGAGTGATTCGCCGGCGATGACGTAGTCCTCCTTGTCCGCCAGCGGAAGGACCGTTCCGTCGGACATGGCGCGGTCGGTGACGAGCCCGTTGTCATCGACCAGCGCCACCTCGTTGCCGCCCTCCCGCAGGCGACGCAGGCCCTCCTTGAGCATGCGGCGACCCACCGTGTGGAGGCCGGAGACCTGCGAGAAGTCGAGCGCGAGGCGCTTGCCGGAGAACTGGCGCTCCTCCAGCTCGTAGAGAATAGCTTCGGTGGCGGTGAAGTTGATGTGACCCTGGAGTCGGATAATCGCGGTCTCGTCGTCCTCGTCCACGCTACGCACTGGGTGCACGCCAAAACGGTTATCAGTAGACATGAGGTGCAAGCCCATGTCCGAGGACAGCTCTTGGAAAATAGCGGTACCACGCACACTATTGCCCTGCTCGTCCAAACGTGGCGACAGAGTAGCCACGCCGAGCTGGCCAGGAAGGGTACCGATAAGCCCACCAGCCACACCAGATTTAGCGGGGATACCAACCTCCGCCATCCAGCGACCAGCACCGTCATACATGCCGCACGAGCTCATCACTGCCAGCGTAAGGCGGCAGACGTCGGCATCAAGAATCTTTTCCCCCGTCACCGGCTGACGTCCACCATTGGCTAGCGTGGCGGACATGACGGCCAAGTCACGAACGTCGACAGACAGCGCGCACTGCGAGGTATAGGACAGCACAGCGTCGTGCGCATCATCCTGAATAATCCCGTAGGAGCGCAGCATATGGGCAATCGAGAGGTTGCGCTCGGCATGTTCGAGTTCGGAATCACACAGGCGCTTATCGACGCTCACCTCGCGCCCCGCCAGCTTCGAGACATAGCTGCGGATGCGCTCCACACGGTCTTCTACGGAGGAGTCCACGCCGTTGATCAGCTGGTTAACCACGATGGCACCGGCATTAATCATCGGGTTGACGGGGCGGTGGTCCTTGGCCAGGGAGAGCTCGTTAAAGGCTTGTCCCGAAGGTTCAAGTCCCACCACTTCACGCACCTCACTCAGGCCTAGCTCCTGCAGAGCCAGCGCATAAATGAAGGGCTTGGAAATCGACTGGATAGTAAAGCGGTTCTCCGCATCACCGGCGCTGTACAGGTGGCCGGTGACGGAGCACAGGGCGACGCCGAGCTGGTCCGGGTTGGCGTCGGCAAGCTGCGGAATGTAGTCCGCTACCTCACCGCTGTCTTCGTCGCGTACGGAGTTCAGGATCTTCTCTAAATAAAAAGGAATCGGAGTTTTCATCCCGACCCAGCGTATAGAATTGTGATGCATGAAGCCCGCACTCATCATCGTCGACGTCCAACATGACTTCTGCCCGGGCGGTGCTCTCGCCACCGAGAAGGGCAACGAGGTAGCCGATCGTATCGGCGCTCTCCAGCCCAGTTACGACACCGTGGTAGCTACCCAGGATTGGCACATTGACCCAGGTTCACACTTTTCTGAGAACCCGGACTTTGTCGATTCCTGGCCTGTGCACTGCGTGGCTGATTCCTTCGGCGCTGCAATGCATGAATCCATCGGCGCTGTACAGGCTTACTTTCGCAAGGGCGAATACACCGCGGCCTACTCCGGTTTCGAAGGCGCGGCAGATGGTGTTTCATTGGCGGATTGGCTGCGCGAGCACGACATCACCGACGTAGACATCGTCGGAATCGCCACGGACCACTGCGTGCGCGCCACGGCTGCCGACGCCGTGAAGGAAGGCTTCACTGTGCGTGTGCTGGCGGACTACTGCTCACCAGTTGATGAGGCCCGGGGCGAGGCCGCACTTGAGGAACTTGCTCAGGCGGGCGCCACCATCGTGAGAGGTTAAGCGTGAAGGGTTAGGCCCCCGTTAACCCTCGTTCTGCTGGCGGCGCTGCTCAAATCGCTCGCGGCGTTCGCGCTGTTCTTCCCTCTTGCGCAAGATGCGCTCGCGTTCGATGCGCTCCCGCATTCGCTGTGGATAGCCGGTTTCCTCCACGTCGTAGATATCGCAGCGCAATAGCTTCGCTACTGCATCTATGCCCTTCGGTCCGCCAATGCGACGTCGGATGAAGGCGCCGTTCTCATCGACGACAACCACGGACATCTCATTGACCACAGTCTCGGGCTCCACAAAGGCCTCGATATACGCACGGCCCTGTGCCCAGCGCTGAAGCTCCTGAGCGTCCTCCGCGCGAATGGTCTCCCCCGGTGCGCGGGGCGGGCGCAGTTGAGATCGGGAACTGTTGCGTCGGAAGGGGTTGAACATGACTCCCCAGCCTACCCCGTGTCGAGGGTGCCCCAATTCACCCCACCCGTGCGCACTGTCTGCGGGCACGCTGTAGAATCGAACACTAGCGTTTCACTACTTTCAACTTTCGAGGAGTCTTATAACTTATGGCACACTCCGTTGTGATGCCCGAACTGGGCGAATCCGTAACCGAAGGCACGATTACCCAGTGGCTTAAGTCCGTTGGTGACACCGTTGAGGCTGACGAGCCGTTGCTCGAGGTTTCCACCGACAAGGTCGATACCGAAGTCCCCTCCCCGGTCTCCGGCACCATCCTCGAAATCAAGGCTGATGAGGATGACACCATCGATGTCGGCGAGGTCATCGCCATCATTGGTGACGAAGACGAGTCCGCTCCGGCCGCTGGCGATTCTGAATCCGCGGATTCTTCCGAGAAGGCTGAGGAGACCCCGGATAAGCCTGCTGAGGACGCAGAGTCTGAGGCTGCTCCGTCGGGCGATGCTACCGACGTGGAGATGCCGGAGCTTGGCGAGTCCGTTACCGAGGGCACCATTACCCAGTGGCTGAAGTCCGTAGGCGACACCGTCGAGGTCGACGAGCCGCTGCTCGAGGTCTCCACCGACAAGGTCGACACCGAAATCCCGTCCCCAGTCGCCGGCACCCTCCTTGAGATCCTCGCCGATGAAGACGACACCGTCGACGTCGGCGCCATCATCGCCCGCGTCGGCGACGGCTCCGCCGCAGCCTCCGAGAAGCCTGCTGCTAAGGAAGACAAGGCTGAAGAGAAGGAGGAAGAGCCGAAGGCAGAAGCCAAGGAAGAGAAGTCCGAAGACAAGCCGGCTGCTTCTGGCGACGCTACCGACGTAGAGATGCCGGAGCTCGGCGAGTCCGTTACCGAGGGCACCATTACTCAGTGGCTGAAGTCCGTAGGCGACACCGTCGAGGTCGACGAGCCGCTGCTCGAGGTCTCCACCGACAAGGTCGACACCGAAATCCCGTCCCCAGTCGCCGGCACCCTCCTTGAGATCCTCGCCGATGAAGACGACACCGTCGACGTCGGCGCCGTCATCGCCCGCGTTGGCGACGGCTCCGCCGCATCCTCCGAGAAGCCTGCTGCCAAGGAAGAAAAGAAGGAAGAGCCGAAGGCAGAAGAGAAGAAGGAAGAGCCCAAGGCTGACGAGAAGGTAGAGGAGAAGAAGCCTGCTGCTTCCTCCCAGTCCTCCGAGCCGAAGGCATCCGAGACCTCCACCAAGGTCAACAACGGCGACAACGTCCCGTACGTCACCCCGCTGGTACGCAAGCTGGCTGAGAAGCACGGCGTGGACCTGTCCACCGTGTCCGGCACCGGTGTTGGCGGCCGCATCCGTAAGCAGGATGTTCTGGCTGCCGCTGGCGAGGGCGAGGCTCCGGCATCCTCCGCTGGCACCGGCTCCTCCAACCCGCGCGCTCGCTGGTCCACCAAGTCCGTGGATCCGGAGAAGCAGGAGCTCATCGGTACTACCCAGAAGGTCAACCGTATCCGTGAGATCACCGCGTCCAAGATGGTTGAGGCTCTCCAGATTTCCGCTCAGCTGACCCACGTCCAAGAAGTCGATATGACCGCCATCTGGGACCTGCGCAAGCAGTCCAAGCAGGCGTTCATCGACAAGTACGAGGCCAACCTCTCCTTCCTGCCGTTCATCGTGAAGGCCACCGTTGAGGCACTGGTGTCCCACCCGAACGTCAACGCCTCCTACAACCCGGAGACCAAGGAGATGACCTACCACGCTGACGTGAACGTGGCCATCGCCGTGGACACCCCGAAGGGCCTTCTGACCCCGGTCATCCACAAGGCTCAGGAGCTGACTCTCCCGGAGATTGCGCAGCAGATTGCAGAGCTGGCTGATAAGGCTCGCAACAACAAGCTCAAGCCGAACGATCTGACCGGTGCCACCTTCACGGTGACCAACATCGGTTCCGAAGGCGCCCTGCTGGATACCCCGATTCTGGTTCCGCCGCAGGCCGGCATCCTGGGCACCGCAGCTATCACCAAGCGTGCAGTTGTGGTGACCGAGGACGGCCAGGACGCCATCGCTATCCGCCAGATGTGCTACCTGCCGTTCACCTACGACCACCAGGTGGTTGACGGTGCCGACGCTGGTCGCTTCATTACGACCATCAAGGACCGCCTTGAGACTGCAGACTTTGACGCAGACCTCAACCTCTAAGCCTTTGGGCAAACCCTAAAGGCAGCTCCCCCGCCATTGCGACGGGGGAGCTTCGTCGTTTTGTCTACTTTTCTCCCCGCGACACTGCGCAGGCTTCCTGCAGTACCGCACAGCAGTGCTGTTCCCACCCTCGCCGATAGGCACGAGCGCTAGCACCCCGCCGATCTGCCAAAAGTCGGCACCGATCCTGCAAGCGGATGAGGAATCTTTGTCAGTTTTGCGCCTACCGCACGCACCTGACTCCGTCGTTAAGCCACTGCACTGTGATTCAGCACACTAGACTGGTCCGCATGATTTCTCAGAAGTGGTTCCGAGTAGCCCTCGGCATGTTCCTTGTTGCTTGCGGCGCCAACCTCTTCGCCCCCATGGTGGTGGTTTACCAAGTCACCACCGACTTAGGGGTTCTGCACACAACCTTCCTGTTCGGAGTCTATGCCCTCGGCATCATGGTGGCGCTTTTTCTCGGCGGCCCCCTGTCTGATTCGCTGGGCAGGCGCGCCATCATGCGCCCAGCCGTACTTACCACCACTGCGGGCTCACTTATTTTTCTGCTGGGTTTTCAAGGCGCTTTCCTGCCTCTGCTGATTGGTCGCCTGTGCGCTGGGACCGCTGTTGGCCTCGCGATGTCCTCTGGTGCTGCCTGGATCAAAGAGCTGAGCACGCGCCTTACTGTCGGCGCCAAGCGCTCCTCCATCGCCTTGTCTGCCGGCTTCGCTCTTGCACCTGGTGTCGGCGGAGTGTGCGCACAGTTTCTGCCGTGGCCCACAGTCGTGCCCTATCTCTTTCACATTGGCTTAGCGCTCGTAGTTGTTCCTCTTGTGTGGACTGTGCCGGAGCACAAGAATGCCCCTTCTACCCGCCGTGCCTTGTTTCCGCGCAGTGTGCTCACGCCGCGCTATCTTCGCGTAGCCGCTTATGCGCCCTGGGTCTTTGGAACACCCACCACCGCGTTTGTGTTTCTTCCAGCTCAGTTAAGCGAGCATCTGCACCGGCCGATCCTGGTAGCCGGACTGCTTGCCATGCTGACGATGGGAAGCGGAGTCGTAATCCAGCAGGTCGCCGGACGGGTGACTCTTACTCCTGTACACGGAATGCTCCTGGCTGCTTGCGGAATGGCCTTGTGTCTTATCATCGTGGCATCCACACACCAGAGGTGGGCCGTGTATCTGCTGCCCGTGGCCGGCATCGCGATGGGCTGTTCCTACGGAATTGGAATGCTCAGCGGACTCGCCGAGACCCAAACTATCGCCGACCCTAATGAGCTTGGCGCGGCAACGGGGGTGTTCTATTCACTGACCTACCTTGGGTTCTTTGCCCCCTTCATCCTCTCCCTTTTGGGCCCTGCCGTGGGCAATGCCACCGCTTTTGTGATTGGTCTGAGCGTCGCCATTCTCACCGCCGCATGGCTTCATCTCACAGCCAGGGGTAGTCAGAATTAATGCCATAGGCCACGCTTTATACTTGAGGGCGGTTTAGGCCACACTGACTAACGCCACGAAGGAGTTCAAACACATGGATTTCATCTCTCGCCACCTCGGACCTGATGAGGCCGAGCGCGCGACGATGCTCAAGGCCGTGGGCTACGACAGCGTTGAGGCGCTTGTCGATGCCGCCCTCCCCACCACTATTCGCGCCGCCGAGGCCCTCCACCTCCCGGATGCGTTGAGTGAGGACGATGCCCAGGCCAAGCTGCGCGAGTATGCCTCTCAGAATGTCGTGCTGAAGTCTTTCTACGGCCAGGGATATTCCGATACTCTGACCCCGGCGGTCATCCGCCGCGGTCTGTTGGAAGATGCCGGCTGGTACACCGCGTACACGCCCTACCAGCCGGAGATTTCCCAGGGACGTCTGGAAGCTTTGCTCAATTTCCAGACGATGATTGAGTCCCTCACCGGCCTGCCCATCGCAAACGCCTCGCTTCTCGACGAAGCCTCTGCCAGCGCCGAAGCCGTTGGCCTCATGGCGCGTGCAGTGAAGAAGGGCCGACGCGTTCTGCTGGATTCCCGCCTGCACCCACAGGTCCTTGCCGTGGCTGCTGAGCGTGCCCGCGCCATTGAGCTCGAGGCCGAGATCGCCGATGTCCGCGACGGCATCGTGGGCGAGGATCTTGTCGGCGCCATCCTGGCCTACACGGGCACCGAAGGCGACATCGTGGATCCACGCGCGGCCATTGAAGAGCTGCACACCCGCGGCGCCTTGGCTGCCGTAGTGGCGGACCCGCTCTCCTTGCTCCTGCTCGAGGCCCCGGGCGAGATGGGCGCGGACGTTGTCCTCGGCTCCTCCCAGCGCTTCGGTGTGCCCCTCTTCTTCGGCGGCCCGCACGCAGCCTTCATGGCCGTCACGGAGAAGCTCAAGCGCCAGATGCCGGGCCGCATTGTGGGCGTGTCTAAGGACGCTGCCGGTCGCCCTGCTTACCGCCTGGCTCTCCAGACCCGTGAGCAGCACATTCGCCGCGAGCGCGCGACCTCCAACATCTGTACTGCACAGGCTCTGCTGGCCAACGTGGCCTCCATGTACGCGGTCTACCACGGACCGGAGGGCCTCAAGGCCATCGCGCAGCGCGTCCACGACCACGCTACTGCTTTCGCCGCTGCAGTAAGCAGCGCCGGCAAGGAGATTGTTTCGCGCGACTTCTTCGATACCGTCACCGTCACCGGCGTCGATGCCGCCGCCATCAAGTCCCAGTTGCAGGAGCAGGGCTACCTGGTTCGCGCCATTGGTTCGGACAAGGTAGCGGTCTCCTTCGGCGAGTCCGCCACCAGCGAGGACGTGACCGTCCTTGCCGCTGCCTTCGGCGCTGAGGCTTCTTCCGAATCTGAGCCAGCCGCGTCTGGCTCCTTCGAGATTCCAAACTCCCTCCAGCGTGCCGAGGCCCCGCTGCAGCACGAGATCTTCAACTCCATCCATTCTGAGACCCAGATGCTGCGCTACCTGCGCACCTTGGCGGACAAGGATCTGGCCCTGGATCGCACGATGATCCCGCTGGGCTCGTGCACGATGAAACTCAACCCCACCTCCGCCATGGAGCCCATCTCTTGGCCGGAGTTCGCCGGCATTCACCCCTTTGCCCCGGAAGAGACCACTGCGGGTTGGCGCGCACTCATTGAGGAGTTGGAGGCGTGGCTGTCTGAAATCACCGGCTACGCTCAGGTGTCCATTCAGCCCAACGCTGGCTCCCAGGGTGAGTTGGCTGGCCTGCTGGCCATCCGCCGCTACCACGTGGCCAACGGCGATAACGGCCGCGATGTCATCCTCATCCCGGCTTCTGCGCACGGCACTAACGCCGCTTCGGCGACGTTGGCCAACCTGCGCGTTGTCGTGGTCAAAACTGCGGATGACGGCTCCATTGACGTCGCCGACCTTGACGCCAAGATTGAGCAGCACGGCGAGCACATCGCCGGCATCATGATTACTTACCCCTCCACTCACGGCGTCTTTGACCCGGAGGTACGCGAGGTCTGCGACAAGGTTCACGCGGCCGGCGGCCAGGTTTATATCGACGGTGCGAATATGAACGCGCTGACCGGTTGGGCCCGTCCGGGTGCTTTCGGTGGCGATGTGTCCCACCTCAATCTGCACAAGACCTTCACCATCCCGCATGGTGGAGGTGGCCCGGGTGTGGGCCCGGTGGGCGTCGCCAAGCACTTGGTGCCCTTCCTGCCGACCGACGCCAACGATCCGCAGCTTGACCCGTCCCAGCCCGCGCAGGATGGCAGCGGCGTGCCGTCCACAGCGACGCGCTACGGCTCCGCCGGCGTGCTGCCCATTTCGTGGTCCTACCTGGCCATGATTGGTGCACAGGGCTTGACTGACGCCACGAGCCACGCCATCCTCGGCGCGAACTACCTGGCACAAAGCCTCAAGGATTCCTTCCCAGTGCTCTACACCGGTAATGCGGGCCTGGTGGCGCACGAATGCATCTTTGACCTGCGCGAGCTGACCGACGCCTCCGGTGTCACCGCCGCCGACGTGGCCAAGCGCCTCGTGGACTACGGCTTCCACGCGCCGACCTTGTCCTTCCCAGTGGCTGGCACCCTCATGGTGGAGCCGACCGAGTCCGAGGACCTGGGTGAGCTGGACCGCTTCATCGAGGCCATGCGCTCCATCCGCGCCGAGATCCAAGAGATCATCGACGCCCAAGTAACTTACGAGGATTCCGTCATCCACCACGCCCCGTTCACCGCTGAGGCCGTGGCGGACGATGAATGGGAGTTCACCTTCACGCGCCAGCAGGCGGCCTACCCGGTGGCTTCCCTGCGCCGCGGCAAGTACTTCCCGCCGGTGCGCCGCATCGACGAGGCTTACGGTGACCGCAACCTCGTCTGCTCCTGCCCGCCGCCGGAGGCTTTCGACTACACCGACAACCAGGAGGATTAAATCAATGACTGAATTCCTGCACTCCCCGCTGCATGCTGAGCACGAGAAGCTCGGCGCCACCTTCACGCCTTTCGGGCCGTGGGAAATGCCGCTCAAGTACGCCAACGAGCTGGATGAGCACCGCGCGGTACGTAATGCTGCTGGCCTCTTTGACCTGTCCCACATGGGTGAAATCTGGGTCAACGGCCCGGATGCAGCCGAGTTCCTGTCCTACTGCTTCATCTCCAACCTGGTCCCTCTCAAGGAGGGCAAGGCGAAGTACTCCATGATCTGCGCCGAGGACGGCGGCATCATGGATGACCTCATCACCTACCGCTTGGAGGAGACCAAGTTCCTCGTCGTGCCGAACGCCGGCAACGCCGACACCGTGTGGGAGGCACTCAACGAGCGCGCTGAGGGCTTCGACGTGGACCTCAAGAACGAGTCCCGCGACGTGGCCATGATTGCTGTCCAAGGTCCGAAGGCGCTAGAGATTCTCGTCCCGCTGGTGGAGGACACCAAGCAGCAGGCCGTCATGGACCTGCCCTACTACGCCGCGATGACCGGCAAGGTTGCCCGCAAGTACGCCTTCATTTGCCGCACCGGCTACACCGGCGAGGATGGCTTCGAGCTCATCGTCTATAACTCCGATGCCCCGGAACTGTGGGAAGAGCTGCTCAAGGCCGGTGAGGAATACGGCATCAAGCCCTGCGGCTTGGCAGCGCGCGACTCCCTGCGCCTAGAGGCCGGTATGCCGCTCTACGGCAACGAGCTCACCCGCGACATCACTCCGGTCGAGGCCGGTATGGCCCGCGCCTTTGCCAAGAAGGAACAGGACTTCGTGGGCGCTGAGGTGCTGCGCCAGCGCGCCGAGGAGGGGCCCAAGGCTGTTGTTACCGGCCTGGTGTCCTCCCAGCGCCGCGCGGCCCGTGCCGGCTCCGAGGTATATGTGGGCGAGCAGAAGGTGGGCACGGTCACCTCCGGCCAGCCCTCCCCCACTCTGGGACACCCGGTAGCACTCGCGCTCATCGACACCGCCGCTGGTCTCGAGCCGGGAGCTGACGTCGAGGTAGATATTCGTGGCAAGCGCTACCCCTTCGAGGTTTCCGCTCTCCCCTTCTACAAGCGTGAGAAGTAAACTCTACTACTGAATTCAACTACCGAAAGGACATCCTTCACATGGCTACCCTTCCTTCCGATTTCTCCTACTCCGAGGACCACGAGTGGGTCAACGCCACCGCTGATTCCGTCGTCGGTTCCACCGTTCGCGTCGGTATCACCTCCGTCGCTGCCGACCGCCTAGGCGAGGTTGTCTTCGCCGAACTGCCGGCTGTGGGTGACACCGTTGAGCACGGCGAGACCTGCGGCGAGGTGGAATCCACCAAGTCCGTCTCTGATCTGTACTCCCCGGTCACCGGCACCGTCACCGCCGTCAACGAGGACGTGCACGATGACTACGCCGTCATCAACAACGATCCTTTCGGTGAAGGCTGGCTCTTCGAGGTCGAGGTCACCGAAGTTGGCGAGCTCATGACCGCCGAGGAGTACGCCTCCGCTAACGGAGTCGCTTAAAAGTTCTGACGTCGCGGGGACTAGCATGGGTAGCCATGACTGCTCCCCGCGAACCGTTTTTCCCCGCTGATCGCTCCATCCGTGCCTCTGCCGAGCCACTGGAGATTCGCCGCCTAGGCCGCATGGGCTACCAGGAAACCTGGGATCTCCAGGCCGAGCTCGCCGCGGCCCGGGCAGCGGGCACGCAGGGTGATGTCATCCTCGTGGTGGAGCACCCCAATGTGTACACCGCCGGCAAACGCACGCAGCCGGAAGATTTGCCAGACAATGGCCTGCCGGTTATCGACGTCGACCGTGGCGGCCGCATCACCTGGCACGGCGAAGGCCAGCTGGTGGTCTACCCCATCATTAAGCTCGCTGAACCCGTTGACGTGGTGGACTATGTCCGCCGCCTCGAAGAGGCTATCATCCAGGCCGTCCGCGAGCTCGGCGTGAGCACTGCCGGGCGCATCGACGGCCGCTCCGGTGTGTGGGTGCCCTCCACCACCCGCGCCGCCGATCCGGCCGCTCCGAAGCGCGACCGCAAACTAGGCGCCTTGGGCATCCGCGTTACCCGCGGCGTGACAATGCACGGCCTCGCCCTCAATTGCACCAATACCCTGGAGTACTACGAGCACATCGTGGCCTGCGGCATCGACGACGCCGACGTGTCCACGCTCTCGCTGGAGCTTGGCCGCGAAGTCACCATTCAGGAAGCGGAAGCGCCGCTTCTCGACGCCCTCCTCAAAGCCCTCTCAGGCGAACTCACCGTGGCCGACCACACCTTTGCCTCGGCGCCTGATCCCATCAAGGTGGCCAACGAGAAGGCACGCCAAGCCCGCAAAGCGGCAGAGGGAAAATAGAAGTTACCCTCGGTGGAATAAACCCGGCTCTCGCAGGACTTGTATTAGGAAGAGCTAACCCCAACGCGTAAAGTGAGGTTCCGTGACTGTTAAGCCTGAAGGACGCAAGATGCTCCGCATTGAGAAGAAAAATGCGGAGTCGCCCATCGAACAGAAGCCACGCTGGATCCGCAACCAGGTTCGCACCGGACCGGGTTATGAGGACATGAAATCCCGCGTATCCGGAGCTTCGCTGCACACCGTGTGCCAGGAAGCCGGCTGCCCCAATATCCACGAGTGCTGGGAATCCCGCGAGGCCACCTTCCTCATCGGCGGTGACAAGTGCACCCGCCGCTGCGATTTCTGTGACATCGCCACCGGCAAGCCGGAGGAGCTGGACCGTGACGAGCCGCGCCGCGTTGCAGAGAACATCCAGGAGATGGACCTCAACTACACCACCATCACCGGCGTGACCCGTGATGATTTGCCGGACGAGGGTGCCTGGCTCTACGCCGAGGTGGTCCGCAAAATCCACGATCTTAACCCACACACCGGTGTAGAAAACCTCACCCCGGACTTCTCTGGAAAACCGGACCTGCTCCAGGAAGTCTTCGAGGCCCGACCCGAGGTCTTTGCCCACAACCTCGAAACCGTGCCCCGCATTTTCAAGCGCATCCGCCCGGCCTTCCGATACGAGCGCTCCCTCGACGTCATCCGTCAGGCCCACGAGTTTGGTCTTATCACTAAATCCAACCTCATCTTGGGCATGGGCGAGACCGCTGCGGAAATCGAAGAAGCTCTACGGGACCTGCGCGAGGTCGGCTGCGACATCATCACGATTACGCAGTACCTGCGCCCGGGCCCGCGCTTCCACCCGATTGAGCGTTGGGTTCGCCCGGAAGAATTCGTCGAGCACTCCAAACTGGCTAAGGAACTCGGCTTCGGCGGCGTCATGTCCGGTCCGCTAGTCCGCTCCTCTTACCGTGCTGGTCGCCTCTATGTTCAGGCTATGGAGGCCCGCGGCCTCGAGCTGCCGGAGAATCTCAAGCACTTGGCTGAAACCTCCCAGGGCGCTACTGCGCAAGAGGCCTCCACCCTGCTGGAGAAGTACGGCCCGTCTGAGGAGACCCCGGTGACCACCCGCATGGTCAAGACCCCGGCTGGTGCAGCGAACCCGAACTCCGCGGCCTCCACCATTCGCTAGTTCGATTCTCTTTTTCACCCTCTGACCTCTAAAGTAGGAGCCATGGCTAACGACGACAAGGCATCGCTGAAGGAAGCGAAGAAGCAGGAGCGCGCCGCAAAGCGCGCTCAGCGCAAGCAGAACTGGTCACAGATGTGGCAAGCGTTCAACATGCAGCGCAAGCAGGACAAGGCGCTCATTCCCATCATGCTGGCCGCCTTCCTGGGCATGGGCTTGCTCTTCTTCCTCATCGGCATGCTCTTCAACGGCCAGTGGTTCATGCTCATCCTGGGTCTGGGCATCGGCGCCATCTTGGCCATGTTCCTGTTCACTCGCCGCCTCGAGCGCGATATGTACAAGAAGGTCGAGGACCAACCAGGCGCTGCCGGCTGGGCACTGGAGCAGCAGCTGCGCAACACCGTTGGCGTGATATGGAAGGTCAAGACTGGTGTAGCAGCTACCCGCCAGCAAGATCTCATCCACCGTGTCATCGGTAACTCGGGCGTCATCTTCGTCATCGAGGGCGACCGCAAGCGCGTAGGCCCCACCCTCAACCGCTTGAAGAAGCGCGTGGACCGCTTGGCCGGCGGAGTGCCGGTGTACGAAGTCTTCGTGGGCAATGGCGAGGACGAGGTTCCCGTCTCCAAGCTGCGCAGCCACATCTTGAAGCTGCCGCGGAACTACAACAAGAACGAGACTTACGACAACATCCGCCGCATTGAGGCAATGGATGATTTGCCCGGCACGACCCCGGGTCTGCCGAAGGGCCCGATGCCGCGCCAGGCTCAGAACATGTCCGGCATGAACCGCCGTATGCGTCGTATGCAAGAGCGCAAGGGCGGCAAGTAAGCTAAGCTCCCTGCGCTAACCCGCTCACGTCAAAGGGTCTCTTCCGACAAACTCGGAAGAGACCCTTTCTCATTGCAGATTCTCTGCCGCCCAAACAAACCTTTTCAGTAGAACCATCTGCGATGACCTTGAAAAGGACACCACACTGAGCGGCTGAAGTTACCCCGCTTAAGCCATGATGACGGCGGTTCCCGTTGCACGGTCGTGAAGGCCGCGCCCATCCGCGTCAACCATCGCGGCGGGGAACAGCACACCGGTGAGTAACGTGCGAACGGCGGCGCGCCAGAAGCCCACGGGTTTGCCCGGCTCATCGAGGCGAGCCACGCCCATACCAAGAATGAGCATGCCCGGTGTGCGGGCAAAGAGCCAGCCACAGACAATGCCCATAACGGCCCACACCGCATACCCCAAGAACGCAGGTCCGCCGAGCGCGCTGGTGTAGAGCTCGAGGAGATTGGCAATGAGCATGGCTAATAGCCAATCAATAAGGACTCCACCGGTGCGGCGCATCACTGAAGCAAGTGAGCCGGAACCTTCCTTCGGGAGACCAAGTTTCTGCCCGGGCCACTCCCCCGGCCCAAAGCCATCTTTGTTGTCTGCCATGCCCACCAATCTAGCGCCCCTACACTGCAGCAAGAAATTTCGATCTGACTCCCCCACCTTCGGCGGCGGTGGAGTCAATACCTGTAAACTAGTCGAGAGTAATACAGGTCAACCAACAGGAGACTACCGTGTCCTTCGAGACAATCCAGGACGTCGTCAAGTACATCAAGGAAGAGGACGTCAAGTTCGTTGACATCCGCTTCACGGACGTTCCCGGCACCGAACACCACTTTTCAATCCCAGCCGATGAGTTCACTGAGGAAGCGGCCGCTGAGGGCCTCGCTTTCGACGGCTCCTCTATCCGCGGCTTCACCACCATTGATGAGTCGGATATGACCCTCCTGCCGGACCCGTCTACCGCGTTCGTAGATCCCTTCCGCACCGCGAAGACCTTGAACATCAAGTTCTTCGTGCACGATCCGTTTACGCTTGAGCCGTTCAGCCGCGATCCGCGCAACATCGCCCGCAAGGCTGAGGAGTACCTGACCTCCACCGGCATCGCTGACACCTGTTACTTCGGCGCTGAGGCTGAGTTCTACATCTTCGATTCCGTTCGCTACGGCACCGAGGTGCACAACGGCTTCTACGAGGTCGATACCGATGAGGGCTGGTGGAACCGTGGTTCCGAGACCAACTTCGATGGCACTCCGAACATTGGTTTCAAGACTCGTGTGAAGGGCGGCTACTTCCCGACTGCCCCCGTGGACAAGCACGGCGAGGTCCGTGATGCCATGGTCGAACAGCTGCAGAAGGCTGGCTATGTCATCGAGCGTTTCCACCACGAGGTAGGCAGCGGTCAGAACGAGATCAACTACCGCTTCGATTCTCTGCTCCACGCAGCGGATGATATCCAGACCTTCAAGTACATCATCAAGAACACTGCCGCCGAGTACGGCAAGTCCGTGACCTTCATGCCGAAGCCGCTGGCTGGTGACAATGGTTCCGGTATGCACGCCCACATGTCTCTCTGGCAGGACGGCAAGCCGCTTTTCCACGATGAGGCTGGCTATGCAGGTCTGTCCGATATGGCTCGCTACTACATCGGTGGCATTCTGGCCCACGCACCGGCCGTGCTGGCGTTTACGAACCCGACCTTGAACTCCTACCACCGTCTGGTTCCGGGCTTTGAGGCTCCGATTAACCTCGTGTACTCGCAGCGCAACCGCTCTGCTGCTATCCGTATTCCGATTACCGGTTCCAACCCGAAGGCCAAGCGCATCGAGTTCCGTGCACCGGATCCGTCAGGCAACCCGTACTTCGGTTTCGCTGCCATGTTGATGGCTGGTCTGGACGGCATCAAGAACCGCATCGAGCCGCACGCCCCGGTAGACAAGGATCTCTACGAGCTTCCGCCGGCAGAAGCTGCTTCCATCCCGCAGGCACCAACCTCCCTGGAGGCTTCCCTTGCTGCTCTGGAAGAGGACAACGACTTCCTGACCGAGGGCGATGTCTTCTCCGAAGACCTCATCGAGACCTACATCGAGTACAAGCGCGAGAACGAAATCACGCCGTCGCGTCTGCGTCCGACTCCGCTCGAGTTTGAGATGTACTACGACTGCTAAAGGATATGTGGGTATCTGACCTCTTCTTTTAGCACTCAGCGCAAAGACACAACCCACGGTTTCCTTCACGGATTCCGTGGGTTGTGTCATGTTTGGCCCGGCGCGCAGGAAGCCGATGGCGCAGCTTCTGAAACTAACTACATGGGCTACCGGCCACGCAGGCTAAGTCTTTTGGGGAGGTTTCACCGGCTAATAGAGGCGCCCCAATTCAGCGAAAATCGCCGAATTAAAGCTGAAAGCCCGCTCTGCCTCCGAGAGCATAGCTTCACGCTGTTCAACGTTAAGCTCCAGGCTATCCACACGCCTGCGGTATCCCGTGCGATAAGGCGGGATTTTTCCAATTGAAGTGAAGTCATAGAAGTTCAGGGCCTCAGGAGGAACTCCGTAATGGGCCCCCAAACGCGCTGCAATCACCTGCCCACCGGAAATATCACCGAGATAGCGCACGTAGTGATGAGCTACCACTTCTACTGGTTGGCTAACTATTTTTTCTAAGCGCGCGGTATAGGCCGTCGTCGCTGGAAGAATGCGAATCTCCTCGCTCCAGTTTTCGCCAACGAGTATTTTCAGATCTGCTTCCAGTGCTTGACGACGTTCCAGCCGTGGATCCGCCACCGCACCGGCAATGGGAGTAGTCGCCACGCTGCGAACGGCGTTCTCGAGAGCTCCATATACAAACCACAATTGGCCGGCCAAATCAGCCACGGCTGACTTATTGAGCTCCCCTGACAACAGGCGCTGCATGAATGCCGAATTCTCCGCATGCTCATGCGCACGCGCAGTCGCCTCTCGCAACGCAACGGACAAAGGTTTATTGAGAGTGGTAGTCACTGTTCTTCTCCACGGTGTTATTTAGAAAAACTACAAATCAGTTGAGGTTAGAAAAACTCAAAATCGAAAATTAAGGGGATTAGGCCGACGTGGGTGTGCGGCACCAAATTTCATCGGCACCCCACACCCGTTACGTCGCTCTTGAACTGTCAGCGATGTGCTTTAGCGCTTATCGCTGAAAGAAGGCACGGGCACTGTCAAAAGCACCGGACTTAACAAATGCTTGCCACAGAATTGCGATCATGCTGCCAATAGTCGCAATGCCTAGGAAGTAGTTCCAGAAGTTGGTGACCTTCGAGCTAGAAGAGGAGTTCTCACCCGAGCTAAGATTCTTATCTTCCGAAGGTGTCTGGGGCTTCGGCTTCTCCCCGTCGGACGGAACCTGGGGCTTCGGCTTCTCCCCCT
>NZ_KV810506.1 GCF_001812805.1 Corynebacterium sp. HMSC078H07
CCAGCGATACCCGCATGTGGTCAGCGAGTGCATGACCGACGAGCTTGCGCGAGTAGACGTCGATGACCGTGGCCAGGTACATGTTCTTGCCGCCCTTACACGGCAGGTAGGTGATGTCGCCTACATAGACCTGGTTCGGCCTGTCAGCGGTGAATTTACGGCCCACGAGATCTGGCATGACGCGGTGGCCAGGCTTACGCCTGGTGGTGATACACCGACGCCGCTTAGTAAAGCCTTTTAGCCCCATGGATTTCATGATGCGTGCGACCTTCTTGTGATT
>NZ_KV810507.1 GCF_001812805.1 Corynebacterium sp. HMSC078H07
GGGGGGTGTTCCTATATAGTTTGTCAACCTCGCGGGTGGATTAGCCGGGGTTGATTTTTCAGCCGGGGTTGTTTGGCCGTGTTGTTTTCTGGCATGGCTGTTAGCCGGCTGGGATTTTACCCAGTCGGCTATTTGGTTCTTGGTGTTTAGGCTGCTTTGACTTCCTGTGATTGGTCGGGGTCGCGGTAGTACTCGTGGTTGCTCATCATGGCGTATAGGACGTTGAGCCGTCTGCGGGCTAGCGCTACGACTGCGGCGTTGTGTCTTTTGCCTTCACGGCGCTTTCGTTCATAGAATTGCCGTGAACGCTCGTGGAATCTGATGGATGCAAAAGATGATTGCCATAGGGCGTTCTTTAATTTTTTATTGCCAGCTCTGTTCAGTGAGTTCGACATGATTGAGGTTCCGGACTGATTCGTTCGGGGTGATAAGCCAGCGTAAGAGGCTAGGTGCGCAGCTGTCGGGAAGTCGGACATGTCGCCCGCGGTCATGAGAATTTGGGCAGCCGTCTTCGGCCCGATTCCTGGCATGGATAGCAGGATTTGAGTGTGGGGGATGTCGTTGATGAGCTCGATGACTTCCTGCTCGATTTGTTTGCGGTGCTCGAGCTTTAAAAGCGCGTCCTTCGCCGACATTGCTACGCCCATTTCGGCATATTGTGCACCAGCAATGGCGACTGTTTGCTCAGAGATGGCAGCGAATATGGCATCGATGACGGGCTCGGGATTGCGTGCCTTATAGCGTCGAGCGAAGGCAGCTGCTTTGGCTTTTCCGAGGCGCTTTATTTTGGTGGGCCCGCCGTAGCGTGCAAGTAGGTGCAGAACCCATTTGCGGTGGATCACCTGGCCGCGAAGGGCTTGTTCGAATTGCGGGTAGCAGCCGACTAGTGCACTTCGAATCTGATTGATGAGCCTGGTGTAGGAGCGTGCTAAGTCTTCGTCGATGCCGTTGAGGACTTTCAATTGGAGGAAGGCTTCTTCGACGCGGTCGACACTGCGGAGGGATTCCGGAAGGTTCTTTGCAGCGTGGGCGATGATATATGCATCCCGGATATCAGTTTTGGCATTACCAGCGTGGATGCGTGAGAGCTGGCGCATAGCCAAACCTGGAAGGTAGCGCACGTCGATTCCGATATCTTGGGCAACCGCGACAGTTAGTCGCCCAATGTTATTGGGCTGGTCCACGACGACAAGGACCTTGTGGTCGTTTGCGCTGAACGTTGAAAAGAGTGTGCGCAGGGATTTTTCGTTTTGGTTGATGCGCTTTGATAGTACTTGGGCGCCGTCGATATCTAAGACGCAAGCGTGGTGAAAGTATTTGCCAACGTCCATGCCGATGACATAGTCGTAGGTCATGCCAGACCTCCTAGCGAATTGAACGAGTATGAGACTTATTTCATCGCTGGTGGTCGGACATACTTCACGCTGGCATCCACATTACTTTGAGACCTCGCGCATACTGTGTGGGTCAGGTTCCTATTAGCAGTCTGGAGTATGTCACTGCCTTCGGCGGCATCACCCCCCGGATCATTTTCAGACAGGGACGAAAACAAGCCATACCGAAGCCAGCGACTAGTTCCACTGCCACAAGGCAGAAGGAACGCAGATAAACATAGCCTGCCCCAGCATGGGGCTAGGAGTACGAATCCTGGGCTCCTTCAAGCGGAACTGCTAACAACGTAATGGG
>NZ_KV810508.1 GCF_001812805.1 Corynebacterium sp. HMSC078H07
AGTTCGGCGGCGAGCATGTCGGTGCGGTAGAACCGTGCGGAGTAGTCGTTGCGGCATGCTGCTGTGATCAGTGCTTGGGCGAGGTAGGTTTTGCCGACTGAGGATTTGCCCAGGATGACAATGTTTTGTCCCAGGTGGCACCATTGTCCGTGAGCGAGTCTGCTGACTTGCTCGGGGTTGATGTTGCGGTCAGGCGTGCAGACCACGTTTTCAAGGCAAGCATCAAGGTTTGGCGATCGGGATGCTTTCAGCAGTTTGTTGATGCGTCGTTCACGCCTGGCCGCGACTTCTTTATCGAGTGCGTA
>NZ_KV810509.1 GCF_001812805.1 Corynebacterium sp. HMSC078H07
AGGAGACGACCCCGAATAAGCCGTCTGAGTCGACCACCCCGAATAAGCCGGGCGAGGAGACCACTTCGAAGACCACGGAGCCGAGTGAGCCGTCTGAGTCGACGACTCCGAACGAGCCGGGTGAGGAGACCACTCCGAATAAGCCGGGTGAGGAGACGACCCCGAATAAGCCGTCTGAGTCGACGACTCCGAACGAGCCGGGTGAGGAGACGACCCCGAATAAGCCGGGTGAGGAGTCTGATGAGCCGAAGGTTTCGACGAATGCTGACTTTGCGAATGGTGCAACTGAGGTTGTTGCTGGTGCGAAGGTTAACGATACGGTGACGTATGAGGGTCTGGTTCCGGGTAAGGAATACACTCTTAAGGCGGAGTTGATTTCTAAGGCTGATGGTAAGACTGTTCTGGGTGAGGGTGAGAAGACCTTTACTCCGGAGGCTGCCAACGGTGAGGTTGTTGTTGAGATCACTGTTGATGAGTCTGTGACGGAGCCGGTTGAGGCTGCGGTTGCTTTTGAGGAGTTGACTTCTGTTGAGGTCAACAAGGATGGCGAGGAGACTCCGGATGCTACTTCGGAGAAGCCGAACCATATCGCTGAGCATAAGGACATCAACGATAAGAACCAGACTGTTCCGAAGCCGTCCGAGGAAACGACCCCGAATATGCCGTCTGAGTCGACGACTCCGAACGAGCCGGGTGAGGAGACGACCCCGAATAAGCCGTCTGAGTCGACGACTCCGAACGAGCCGGGTGAGGAGACCACTCCGAATAAGCCGGGTGAGGAGACGACCCCGAACGAGCCGGGTGAGGAGACGACCCCGAATAGGCCGTCTGAGTCGACCACCCCGAATAAGCCGGGTGAGGAGACCACTTCGAAGACCACGGAGCCGAGTGAGCCGTCTGAGTCGACGACTCCGAACGAGCCGGG
>NZ_KV810510.1 GCF_001812805.1 Corynebacterium sp. HMSC078H07
CCACGGTGTTACTAGATACCCCTGCGCAACACCCGTAACGGTAGAGTTGGCGCCATTTAGCCCACCTGTCCCCCACAACTCATACGGAGCTTTCCTCATGGCCCGCTTTTCTGCACGCCAGCTCAAGCGCTTCATGGGATTCTGGCCGCCCTTCTTGGGCGCTGGCATCAAGATCCAAGAATTTGCTGATGACGGCACTCGCGTCGTTGTCAGCCACAGGCCAAACATGCTGACCAAGAACGCCATGGGTGTTGCCTTCGGTGGCACGCTCTCCGCCATGACGGACCCGTTCTTCATGCTTGCGTCCATGCATCGACTGGGCAAGGAGTACCGCATCTGGGATGCCGCTGGTGAGATTAAGTACCTGAAACCCGGCCGCGGCACGGTCACCGCCGATATGCGTATCCCCGAGGAGACTTACGCGCTCATCGAAGAAAAGACGGCCAACGGTGAGAAGTATTTGCATTGGTTCGACGTGGACATCATCGATGAGGAAGGCGATGTCGTCGCTCATGTGCGCCGCCAAGTCTATTACCGGCGCAAGCAGAAACAAGCTGCACTTGGCCACAGACGCTGGCTAGTGACGCTTGGACTACTGAGGGTGCTTCCCGAAATTCTTGTGCTGTGTTTATCTAGTGCTTTGAAGCCATTTTGAGCACACCGGGAAAAATTGTGTTGTAGAAAGCCTCACGCCCAACTATTCTTGCGGGTACAGCGCCAACCCAAGAAGGATAAAGCTGGGTTCCCGAATGGGAGTAGGGCTTCGGCCTGAGAATTCCTTTGCTCCGAGGGTTGGCGTTTTTACTTTGCTTTCGCCTTGGCCTGCAAAGCATCAATACACGTCCCTGGCTCTTTTTCGAGTTGTGCAACGATAAACTCGATTGCTCGCTGAGAGTATGTCCAGGATGAATTGGGTTCTCCAGCGGTGCTGCGATCGTGTGCGTACCTGGCATCCTCTCTAAATTGGAATACCTTATTGAAGAGATTGAAGTGCCACCGGTTGAATAACTTTTCCTCGCCTCGGAAGTAAATAGTGGTTTTCGACTTCCTTAACCGGTTTCGCACCTCTTTTACTGCATTACCAACTGTGTAAGGGTAATAGGAAGCAGCATCTCGGATGTCTTTAACGATGGTGACGCCGGCTTCCGCGTCTTTGTCGACATAGACGTTAAGGTCGGCATCCTTCGCCTTCTTGACGATGCGCAGGTTTGTCTCGTAGATGACGGCAGCAGCACCTCCTTCTCCGGTTCCTGCCGCGTCGGCGGCTAGCTGCCTCATCTTAAGAAGCTTCTCTGCGACATGAGGCTCGTACTTCGTCCGAATCACGTCAGGGTCAATTGCACCGCGGCGCACGGCCAACGTCAAGTGATTCTCCGGTATTAAATCACTAACGGATTCACCATGAAGATCGAGGAGCTTATCTGCATAATTCATGACAGACTTTTGCAGGAACGGTCCGATGAAAATCTCATACTCATCAGTGATGAAGTGAGTATTGACATTGCGGAAGCGAATGATTTCCGCCATGTTGATGCGCAGGGGATCTTTATCATTCGTAAAAATCTTCTTGAGACAGTCTGCTAGAGCAATTGTCTTTCCAGATTCGTCCGAGTAATAGATCGACTCGATTCCCCGCTCTCGGATCAGGTACGCCTTGAGCATTAGTTCCCATGCGTTGCAGAGAAAAATTGAACAGGTCTCCACGTGGTATTTCAACGTTGGCCTGTTGTACAGCTCCACTGCAAGAGCAAAAGGACCTGACCCCTGTTTGGTAGACACCTGATATCCAGCCCGGTTGGGTTGGGAAGAAAGGTAATCTACCACCATGCCTAGGTACTCCGAACAGTTCAAACGTGATGCTGTGGCCCTCTACGAAAACAATGAGGACCTCTCACTTCACGCGGCTTCAGCAGAGCTTGGAGTCAATCGATCCTCACTTTATTCCTGGCTTAAGCAGTACGGCACCGGTAAGCGCGCCCGCACGAAGACCCTGCGTGACAAGGCGAAGGCGACGACTGATTCTGAACGGATCCGTCAGCTAGAAAAAGAAAACGCAAAGCTTCGTGAAG
>NZ_KV810511.1:0-55392 GCF_001812805.1 Corynebacterium sp. HMSC078H07
CAGAACACCGGTACCAAAAACTCGCATCTGACAAATGGGCTAGAATGGTTACCAGCCTTCTGGGTATCGCCAGCGAGGTCCCGTCCTCGAAGTAAGCGGAATAACGATTTAGAACCGGACATGAAGTAGCCCCTAAGCACAACGGTGCCGGCTGGGGTGAATTTTTCATGTCTGGAGTTAATCGTGAGTACTCGTGCAGATATCCCCCGTCTTGCCGTGAAACCTACTGCCGCCGCTGAGATGCTCGGCTTGTCGCGTGGCACCCTGTGTAATTGGCGTGCTGAGGGTCGTGGTCCTCGCTACTTCAAGTCTGGTAAACAGATCCTCTACCGCGTCAGCGACATTGAAGCCTGGCTCGACGCTCAGCCTAGGTTTCCCGATTTCCGACCGCAAACCCAAAAAGTCCGGCACCACTGAGCCGTGAAGACTGCGTGGTGCCGGACTATTTCGGTATTTCTTTGTACCCCGTACGGGATTTGAACCCGTGTTACCGCCGTGAGAGGGCGACGTCCTACGCCGCTAGACGAACGGGGCGCGTTCGCTGTTGATTGCGACTTGATAAATTTAAAGGACAGTCGGAAAAGAACCAAATCGGCTGGTCAGAACATCTATTTCGGGTACACCAACGGAGTGGTGATGCGCAGGCCAACGGTATCGCCGACCTCAGGCTTCGGATCAGCCGCCATGCGGGCTCGAAATTCCACGCCACCAGCCTCGAGATTCACCGAATAGCTGCTGACCTCGAACAGCACGGATGTCACGGTCGCCTCCACATCGCCTTCAGCGGAGGACACGACGTTGACTGCATCGGGAAGGACAGCGACGGTGACCGCCGCGCCGTCGTCAAGCATTCCTGCGTCGCTGATGGAGCTCACCTCGCCACGCTTCCACGTCAGAGCCGGCTTATCGACGACCACCTCTCCCCCGCGCACCGTGCCGTCGAGAAGCGTGGCGTCGGAGATGAACGATGCCACCCATGCGCTTGCGGGCTGGGTGACCACTGCGTGTCGCGCGTCGAATTGCTCGAGTGTTCCGTCGCGCAGCACAGCGATGCGGTCAGCGATCGCGATGGCTTCTTTCCGGTCGTGCGTGACATGCACCGTGGTCAGCTCATTGTTGCGGGTCAGCGAGACGATCTCGCGGCGCAGCGCATCGCGCAAAGGTTCGTCGAGGGCGGACAGTGCTTCGTCGAGAAGCAAAACGCGCGGTTCCGCGACAATCGCGCGGGCGAGCGCCACGCGCTGCCGCTGGCCGCCCGACAACGTCGACGGCTTGCGCTTTCCGTACCCCGCGAGGCCGACGGTCTCAAGTGTGCGCTCTACGCGGCTGGCGACCTCGCTGCGCTTCACACCCGCGCGGCGCAGCGGGTACGCGACGTTGTCCGCGACGCTCATGTGCGGCCAGACGGCATGCTGCTGAAAGACCATGCCCATGTGACGCTTCTCCGGCGGTGTTGCCGAGACGTCCTCACCGCCTAACGCGATGGTGCCCTCGGACGGGTCGATAAATCCCGCGATGGTGCGCAATAGCGTCGTCTTTCCCGAGCCTGACGGTCCGACGAGCGCGACGAATTCGCCGCTGGGAATGTGCAGCGTGATGTCGTTAAGGCCGCGTGTGCCGTCCGGGAATGTGACGCCGAGGTTGACGATATCGATGTCGCTCATCATGACTCCTTAGCGGGATTGCGCACGGTCAGCGCGAGGGCGGCGATGCCGATCGCCACGAACATGAGCGCGAGTGCGGAGGCTTGGTTGTAATTACCGGACTGCTGCAAATTGAACAGCTGCACACCGATCGTGGTCGTGCCGGGAGCGACGAGCAGGATCGAGATGGTCAGCTCGCGCACGGCTGTCACTGCGACGAGTACAGCGCCCGAGGCGACCGCGGGCAACGCCATCCGGCCAGAGGTATCCCACATCGCACGGAGCCGACCCGCACCAGAAACCTGCGCGGCCTCCTCCACCGCCGCCGGAACCTTCCGCAACGGCGCGCGCACTGCTTGGAGCACCATGGACGTGAACGCGCAGACATAGGCGAACAGAATCACCCAGCGGGTGTTGTACATGTCCGTGTAGCGCGACACAATCACCCAGCCGACGCCGATGATCAATCCGGGCAGCGCCGACGGCAGCAGGGTGACCAAGCTCAGCGCCGTATTCGACCGCGCTTGGGTGCGGGTGACCAACAGCCCGATCGCCCAGCCGAAGAGCCCGCACAGCAGCGCCGCCCCGGCGGCCAGGGTCACCGAGTTGATGAAGCCTTCCTGCACGCGCGGATTCGCCAGCGTGCGCGAGAAATTGTCGAGGGAGATCGTCTCCCACGTCAGCGGCACGCCCGGGGCAGGCAGGAACGCGCGACGCGCCAAACCCAGCACGGGCCCCAGGGTGATCGCCAATGCGATGATCCACGTCACCACGGTCGCCGGCCACTTCGCGTTGCCGAGCGAGAGCTTCATCGTCCCGCCGCCGCTCACCGTCGACGACGCTCGCCTGGACACCAGGTAGTCCGCCACGACGGCGCCGATGCCCAACAGCATGAGCACAGCACCCACGGTGGACACCACCTGCAGCGGATTGCTCACCGTGCCGGATTCCATGAAACGGTAGACCATCGTGGCCAGCGTCTCGAAGCGCACGGGCGAACCGATAATCGACGGAATGCCGAAATCCGCCAGGTTCGCCACCGCCGTCAGCGTGAAAGAGTTCAGCAAGGCCGGGCCCAGCAAAGGAATCGTCACCGTGCGCAGCACCGTCCACGTGCCGGCCCCGCCGACGCGTGCGGCGAGCTCCAGGTCGGACGGAATCGACCGCAGCGCCGCCGCCACAATCACGTACACCAGCGGGTACGAGTGCAGCATCATCAGGAAAATGATGCCGTCGGCGCCGTACATGTCCCACAGCGGGCGCCCGAACACCGCGTTGAGCCCTTGATTACGCCCGAAGAGCTGCAGCCACGAGATCGCGCCAACGAACGGCGGCACGAGCAGCGGCGAAAGCAGAAACAGCCGCAGCGTGCCCGCGCCCGCAATATCGGTTCGTTCCAGCAGGACCGCGACAGCGGTTCCAACGAGCACAGCGCTTATCGACGACGCCAATGTCGTGTACACCGAATTCCACGTCGCCGTGGCTAGGCCCTGCTCCACCAAGACCGGAAACTGGTTGCCACCGAGCGCGAGTGAGATGACCATTGCCAGCGGCGCGATGAAGATCGCTGCCGCCAGCAGCCAGATGCCCAGCCGTGCGAAAGCGACGCCGCCGGAAGAAATACGTGTGCCCACTATGTTTCGACTCGTCCCGTTTGAGTGACCGTGACAGATTTAGAGGAAGGCTGGGGACAGTCTTCCCGCTGATTTACTTGACTGCGTTCTGGAAGAACTCGACGGAACGCTCGCGGTCGTTCGACAGAGTCTCATCGTCGACAGACATGAGCTCGATCTCCTCGAGCTTCGGTGCGCCGCCCGGGGTGCCCACGGAGTCGATTACCGGCAGGTAGTTCTGCTCGACAGCGATCTTCTGCGCTTCCTCCGACAGGATGAAGTTGATGTAGCGCTGGGCTGCTTCCTTCTTCTCAGAATCTTTGAACACGGCGATCGGCTCGGTGATGTACGGGGAGCCCTCGGTGGCGTAGACCTCCTTGATCGGAGAGCCCTTCGCCGCCAGGTCGCGCACCAGGTAGTCCACGACGACGCCGACCGGGTGGCCGCCGCCGGCGATCTCCTGCGAGGTCGGGCCGTTGGAGGCCGCGATCATCGGCTTATTCTTGCCCAGGTCTTCCACCCAGGTCTCGCCGAGTTTCTCGTTGTTCATCCACACCGTCGCGTTGAATGCCGCGGCGCCGGAGACAGCCGGGTCCGGCATGACGATCTTGTCCATGAATTTCTCGTCCGTCAGGTCCGCCCAGGAGGCCGGAGCATCAGCCTGGTCGACGACATCGGTGTTGTACGCGATGACCGTCGGGATGAGGCGGGTGCCCACATAAAAGCCGTCAGCGTCGACGACCTCCTCGAGCACGCCGTCCGTCTTCACATCATCGAATTTGGCCAGCAGGTCCTCGGACTTGAAGCCTTCAAAGGTCGGTGCGTCAGCGGCCCAGATGATGTCGCCCTCGACCTTGCCGGAGGACTTCTCCGCGTCGATACGCGCCTTCAGATCGCCAGTGCCCGCACGGTAGACCTCGACCTCGACATCCGGGTTCGCCTTCGTGAACGCCTGGTTGATCTCATCGACCTTCTCCTCCGGCTCGGAGGTGTAGACGGTGATGACGGTCTTCTCGCCGGACTTTTCTGCGGTGCTGTCGCCGTTTCCGCCTGCGGCAGAGTCATCGGTGCTCGGCTCGGAACAGCCTGCCAGAGCGATTGCTGCGGCGCCGCACACGGCGATCAGGGACAAGGGCTTACGGGAAATGCGCATGACAGTGCCGTCCTCTCAGATAGTTCTCAGACAGCGCTCACTGTAGCACCAACCGCCCCACCCCGCTCGCCAAGTGACGTATCCCGCACCTAGCTGTCGCGCATCTTCTCTCTGCGCATATCCAGCGCGATAGCGATGCCGATGACCGCAGCGTGGACATTCTCGTCGAGCCCCGGTTCAAAGGCGACGCGGTACGTCGTCTTGCCCATCAGCGCCCTGCCGGGCCTGACCCCCGGAAAGTAGACACGTCGGGGGTTAGCTATGCTGCTCGGGTCAGTGTAGCTGATTGGAGTGCTTCGAAGTCACCGGTCGCTGGACTCACACCTGGACTCATGCCAGCGTGCGCAAGGCCTACAACAGTCTCAACCACCTCTGGCGCAGCAACCTGCTGTTTGTCTATCTCAACCCGCCCGAAGAAGTCATTGATACTAACCGGATCAAAGCCACCACCAACAGCCTTGAAGGCGGAATCAACTCCCAGCTGAAGCTACTAGCACGAGCTCATCGCGGACGACGAGGAGAACACCAACGCCGAATGCTGGAGTGGTGGCTCTACCTAAAAACTGAACTGCCCGACGATCCCGTAGAAATCGCCAGGCAATCCAACTGGGGACAGGACCAACTCGCCAAAGTACAAACCCTGACCCACAACGAGAACCACGCCGACCACGAAACAGGACGACCAGCCCTCTACGACAACGCTATCGACACCAACTACACCCATTCAATCGGCATCCAAAAAGGCCAAATCTAGCCCCAGCGACACGCCGAGCCAGACACACTTTTTGACCCTTAACCCCCCTTAACCCCCCGAATCCGGGCTCCTTAAGAGAAATAACTAAAGCCCCTACCAGCGTTTCCACTGGTAGGGGCTTGGAAGCTGGTAGCGGGGGCCGGATTCGAACCGACGACCTCTGGGTTATGAGCCCAGCGAGCTACCGAGCTGCTCCACCCCGCGTCGAGATGTACTTCCAAACATCAAGCGCTCTGCACACTATCCCGTGTGCTGGCGACGGATGTAACTATACAGACACCATGGCGCCTACCCAAATCCCCTGGGCAGGCGCCATTTCACACTGAGGCGCCAGGCTTGATTCCCGGCGCTGGTTTCGACTTACTGGGACTGCAGCGAGCGGTAGTCCTCCACTGCCTTGTCCAGCTCGTCTAGGGCCTTGCCGTACTCCTCGAAGGAGCCGCCCTTGGCCTTGTCCACGCCGTCGAGAGCCTTGTTGATGGCGTCGATGGCTTCGCCTTCGCTGGATGCCTTCGGAGCGGAAGCCGGTCCGGATGCCTCAGAATCCTTGTCATCCTTGGCGTCCTTCTGGTCGCCGTCAGACTTCTCCTTGTCATCCTTGTCGGTCTTCTCGCCCGTGTCGCCCTCGATCTCCGTGATGTCCTGGGCAGCCTTCGGGTCGATGCCGACCTGCTCCAGGGCCTCACCAATTGTCGGGGCATAGCCCACGCGGCCCTTGTAGGATACGAGCACGCGCAGCAGCTTCGGGAACGCGGATTCCTGGCCCTTGCGCTGCGAGTAAATCGGCTCGAGGTAGAGGATCTCTCCCCCGCCCACCGGCAGCGCCAGCAGGTTACCGTTCTTCAGGTCATTCGAGCCCTGCCACAATGTTCGGTCACGAGCCACCTGGTCGGAGGACATCATGGCGTCCTGCGCCTGCTTCGGGCCCTGGGTTTGGGTGTTCGTCGGCAGCACGCGCACGGTGATGTCACCGTAGGTGTCGGGGTCAGAGGACACCGCCATGTGTGCGGAGAGGAACTGACGGTTCAGACCACGGTAGGAGGTGATGAGCTGGAAGCTCGGCTTGTTGGTCTCCGGATCTGAGGCCAGCACGTAGTACGGCGGCTGGTTCAGGCCCTGGGACTCGCCGGCGGTCGGGTCCTCCGGTACAGACCAGAAGGCATCGTTGTTGAAGAACACGCCTGGGTCATCCACGTGGTACTTGGCCAGCAGGTTGCGCTGCACCTTGAACATGTCTTCCGGGTAGCGCAGGTGCTGGCGCAGCTCGTCGGAAATCTCCGACTCTGGCTTGACGACGCCCGGGAAAACACCTTCCCAGGCCTTAAGAACGGGGTCTTCGGTGTCGAACTCGTAGAG
Source organism: Corynebacterium sp. HMSC078H07 (assembly GCF_001812805.1). Taxonomy (GTDB): domain Bacteria; phylum Actinomycetota; class Actinomycetes; order Mycobacteriales; family Mycobacteriaceae; genus Corynebacterium. The sequence continues at coordinate 6,520 of NZ_KV810511.1, forward strand.
ATCGACGGTGCCGTCGTAGGCGTCGACAGTCGCCTTGACCGAGTTACGGATGTAGCCCACCTGGTCATTGACTAGGCGCTGCGTGGTGCCGTTGGGATTCTGCGTGTCCTGGGTGGTCTCCGTCAGTGAAGTGCGCTGCGAGTATGGGAGGGAATCTAGTGTGGTGTAGCCATCCACGATCCACTTGATGCGGCCATCGATAACAGCCGGGTAGGTGGAGGAATCCGTAGTGAGCCACGGGGCGACCTTTTCCACGCGCTCACGCGGGTCACGGTCATAGAGCAACTTGGATTCGGAGCCGACGCGTTCGGACAGCAGGAAGTTCAGCTCCTGGTACTTCAGGGCAAAGGCAGTGCGGTCAACGATATTGCCAATATCCACACCGCCAGTACCTTCGTAGGTGTACGTGGAGGTATCGGTGTCATACTCCACCGGCTGGTCACCGGTCTTGCCCACGATGGCGTAGTCCATGCCATCGCGCGCACCCGCAATCACTGGACCAAAGTAGATGCGGGGCTCGTCCACCTTGATGCCCAAGGATTCTTCAGCGTTCTGAGTCTCACCCTCGCCCTCAGCGTCTTTACCGGACTGAGTCTGCAGGTCAGCCACCGTGAAGATGGGGAAACCACCACGAGCAGAACCTGCATCGCGGGCTACCTCATCCACCTTGTTAGCCTGTGCTGCGATGAAGCCGTTGCCGTGGGTATACACGGTGTGGCGGTTAATCCAGTTCTGCTGGTTTTCCTGCAACTCATTGGGATCCAGCTCGCGGGCAGCCACAACGAAGTCACGGATTTCGCCGTCAATCTCGTAGCGGTCCATCGCCAGAGTCTCCGGGAAGCCATAGAAGTTCTTCAGCTGCTGCATCTGAGTAAACGTCGGCGCCAGAATGTCTGGGTCCAGCAGGCGGAGGTTAGAGATGGTGGAGTCATCAGAAGCCACCTTGTCATCAGAAACGTCTCCTGCTCCCCAGTTCTCCTCGTAGGTCACCTTGTCTTCAGTAAGCCCATACGCAAAGCGGGTGGACTCGATATTGCGGGAGATAGATTCAGCTTCTTTTGCCTGGCGGTTCGGGTTGACGGAGAAGCGCTCCATGATAAGCGGCCAGCCCTGACCAATGACCAGCGCGGACAGCACCATGAGCACCACAGCGAGACCCGGGATGCGCAGGTCCTTAATCACCACTGCGGAGAAGATCGCCACCGCCACAAAGATGCCGATGATCATGAGAATGATCTTTGCCGGCAGGTAGGCGTTGATATCGGTATAAGAACCACCGGTGAACAGTGAGTGCTGGTTGTAGAGCAGCTGGTAGCGCTCCAGCCAGTAGCCAGCCACCTGCAGCAGCATCCAGATACCGGCGGTCACTGCCAGTTGGGTACGCGCAGGTTTCGACAGCGAACCACGAACACCAGCAGCACGGTTACCAATACGGATTCCGCCTAGGATGTAGTGGCCCACCAGCGCGATGAGGAAGCACACCGCAAACAGCATCGAGAATGCATTGACCAGCATGGACCACACCGGCAGACGGAAGGCGTAGAAGCCCAAGTCGTGGTTGAACTGCGGGTCATTGAATCCGAAGTCATGCGAGTTGAGGAAGAGCATGACCGTGCGCCAGTTGGCCTGGCCCAGCAGACCGGAGACGACACCGATAAGCACCGGGATGGTCTTGAGGAAGACCCCCATGGTGCTTTCAATGGACTTGCGGTACTGGTAGACCGGCGAGTTCAAGTCAGCCATGTCTAGCGAACTACCCCGGCCACGCCATACCAATAGCCCGGCGACGTAGGTGATAGCGGCGGCAACGAGTCCGAAGACTACGAAGAGGATGATCCGGGTAATCAGGGTCTTGGTGAAGACCCCGCGGTAATCAATCGCGCCGAACCACTTCCAGTCCGTGTAGAAGCCCACGAACATAGGGCCGATGAACAAGAGGACAGCGATGATGGCGACGACCCAGGAGAGCACTCTGGGAGGACGTTTCATCGGGGCGGTGGGTCGGTTCAGTCCGGAAGCCAACTCCAGCTCCAATCAGGTCTCGTGCGAATATAGAGGTATCAAGCTTCTAGTCTAGAGAAGCACTACCACCGTCAACGAACAAGGACGCTTATGAGTTCCCAACCCAATTCCCAGCCAGCTGCCAACCGCGCGCTCAACAAGGCGATGCGCGAGGCCGTCGACTTCATTCATGCCGAGGGCTGGGATGCCCCACCGACTCTGTTTGCGCTTGTGCCGACCGAGCTAGTCGCTGCCCAGTTGGGTGATGTGGACGACGAGTCGCCGCTTACTCTGGTCGTCCAAGAGCTACCGGAGGGCATTGAGCCCGGCTCGGAGCACTTAGCCGAGTACGTCGCGCGCTTGGCGTGGCCGCGCGAGATTGCCGGAGTCATCCTGGCACAAGAAATCATGTTTAAAGACACGGAGGACGCCGCGCTTGGCGACGCCCACCCGGCCCGCCTCTTCTCCGGTGTCCTGCGCGACGGCGTAGGCGAGGACGGCTCGGACGGCGCTGAGCTGACCCTCCTGCAGCTGCGCCCCACGGAGGAAGAGCTGGAAGCAGCTGGCCCCTTCGCCGAGGACGACATTCAACTGCGCGGAGGGCCGAACGTAGCACCGGGCGTCATCGCTGCCCTGCGCTACGGTTTGGAGCAGGATCCAGACGAGGTTATTTAATCGTCTACACTGGGCAGATAGCATTAAGCATTATCGAGTTTTTCAGCAGTACCGCTACGTAGAGGAGCCACCCCACCGTGCGTTTGACCACCCGCCTCACCGCCGCTGCCTCAGCCGTGCTCGCCGCCGGCGCGCTTTTAAGCGCATGTGGGGATAAAGAATCCCCCGAGCCGTCGCCGGCTAGCTCACCTGTTGTCTCCACAGACGCAGAGGCGCCCAACTCCGCGGCCGCGACCTCGACGTCCGAAGAGGAAAGCGAGACCAGCTCTGCTGAAGAAACCACGTCTTCCAAGGACTCGGCGGCGGATGCGTCGGCTTCTGAGTCAGAATCCGACTCCGCTGACTCGGACGAGTCTGACTCCGCTGAACCGAGCTCCGCATCGGACGGGAAGTTTGAGGCTTCGGTTGACAAAGCCTATGCCATCTTCGGCGGCTTGGTTCCCGAGGAGATCTTTGAGGAGTTTGACCGCTGCGACCCGAACGGTGTGACGGATTCCTTCAATTGCTCTGGCTCCCAGGTGGGCCAATTCCAGTTCTTCAAGTCGAAAGCCAAGGCTTCCCAGACCACCCAGGTGCTCACGGAACTGCGTAGCTCGCGCGTCGTTGAGGACAGCGGCAACCGCGTAGTGGGCTGGTCGATGCTGGGCAACACTGCCATCCTTACCGTCGTGGATAACGACGAAGGCCTCATCATGCAGCAGATGATCTCCACTGACCAGGATGATCCGGAGGAGCGCCTCAAGGAGCTGGGCCTGGTTTAGGCTCACTCTTTACCGCTGCCCTGGTGAGTTGAGGTGCGGCCGATCCTTCACAGGCGCCGGCGGGCTTGCCCGCCCATTGATGTCACCGCAGGACCGGGGCTCGACAAGAGGCACTCGAAACTGCCCTACCTGCCAAAAGTTCCGAACTTGCCCAGATGAATACCGGGTTCGTTTCACAATTGAGTTCATTTACACAACGGTAAAACATTCACCAGCTTGGAGGCGTTTTACAACGCGATCAATGACTGCACTCACTGGTACAACAACGAACGGTTCCAAAAGCGACTCAAGGGCCTAACTCTGAAGCAATACCGGAATCAGACTCTTGAGCCTCCAACTGCCTCAAATTAAACCAGTCCAACTTTCGGGGCAAGTCCAGAAGTCACTCTGCTTAATTAGAGCTGAACTGACATGTAAACGTCGTATAGCTTTTGTGACCACTCCTCATAGGTCTGGTACTGACCATCCTTGCCCTTGGCGGTATACATATATTTCGCCATCTCGGAGATTCCCTCGTTCGAGAGCTCTGCACATTCGGTCATAGAGAGGTTAGGGCATTCGTTTTGAAGCCGAGCAGAATACTCGTCGTAGATGGCTTGGTAACCATGAGTGGAACCTTCCTGAGAACCGTCTTCAGCGGCGGGAGCCTCGGCGGGGGTTTCTTCTTCTACAGGTGATTCATCGATGGGGGCTTCTTCGGCAGTTGCAACAGGGGCGTTTGCAAAGTACAGGGTCACTGTTTCATCAGAAAACCATGCCTCCGCCACTTTGCGTTCGCTGTCGGAACAATCAGACGATTCTTGGTCGTTCTCCGTCCCTTGCACTGCATCCACTCTCCAGCCTGCTTCTCGAACCTTTTCACAAGCTGCAGAAATGGTAAGTCCATTAACGTCAACTTCCTGAAGCTTTTCCTCCGATGAACATGACGCAAGGGTAGCAACAAGAGCAATTGCCGAAATGCCTGTGGCAATCTTTTTAATCATTATTAAAGAATCCTTAAATTCGACAGAGGGTTAATTGCGTACCTTCGAATTCGATGAGACGCGTTCTTGAATGAAAAAGCGTGTGCTTCTAGAAAAGAAACCGCTGCAATATTAACATAGCTGCCAATGCCTTAGGAATCCCATTATTGAACCCTGTAATGTCTGAAGCGTCTTGGGTTTAGCTCGACTTCATTGAACGGCGCTACGGATCTTGGGTGTGAACGAGTTCCACTCTGGGCGGCGAGTTTGGGCAGTGCTAGTCCTACGTACTTAGCCTTCGCAGGTCTCGACGGGCTTCCCGTCGGCAAAGTCCTGCATCGCCTCGATGGCATCATCCAGTGTGTGAACTTTGGCCACCACCATGCCCTCGGTATCTCGGCTGACTGCCTCGGCGCAGTTATCGGCTGGCGCGAGGAAAAGCTCGGCACCCGCTTCCTGCGCTGCGTGAACCTTGTGGACGATACCGCCGATGGGGCCGACCTCGCCGTCCTCACCGATAGTGCCGGTACCAGCGACAAACTTTCCGCCCGTGAGATCCTCACTGGAGAGCTTGTCAATCACCGCCAGCGTAAACATCATGCCAGCCGAAGGACCACCGATGTCCTGCAGGTTGTAATCCACTGTGATGTCTTCGGTGGGAACCGACGTCATGAGGATGCCAAGAAGCGGAATGTCCTTGTCCTCTGGGTGAGCGCCGAGAGTGACTTTCTCGGTGCGCTCCTTGCCGTCGCGGGTGATATCGAGCGTGACGTCATCGCCGGGAGACAGGCCCCGGACTTTCGCTTGGACCTCGCCGGGTTCGGTGACGGGTTCGGAATTGACGGCGGTGATGATGTCGCCGTCGTGAAGCGTGGCGGCCGCGGGGGCGTCGTTAAGCACCTGCGCTACCTCGATACGCACGGGTTCGTTGAGGTAGTCCATGGCGGCGACGGTGGCAGCAGACTCAGACTGGGTAAAGGCCTGCTGGTTCGCCTCCTGTACTTCCTCATCGGTCTTGCCCTGCGGGATGATGCTTTCGATAGGCACGAGGGTGTCATCCGTAAACAGCCAACGCCCCAACGCCTGCGCCATCGTCATGTTGGTGCGCACCGATACCGTCGTCATGTTGAGCTGGCCGGTGGGCTGATACGTCTCCGGCGCCTCCACGTCGACGACCTGCATACCCTCAACCTCACCGAGCGTGTCCACGACGGGCCCCGGACCTTCTGCAGCATAGGGAACCGTCAGGGTAATGTCCGTTCCCGGGATGCGGTCCACGCTGAGCAGAGCGCCCGTGAGCACCACCGGAATCGCTCCCCAGGTCAGGGTGCGGAGGCGGCGAGTTCGAGGGTTCTGCTGTTGATTCACGGAGAAACAGCCTACAACGTTTGATGGTCTGTTCGCTCTCAGCGTTGCCGAGAACCTAGAATCCGTGACCTGGAAACCGGTAGATTGGGGCGCATGAGCAACGGATTCGGTTTTTCCTTCCCCAACAATGATGATGACGACGACAAAGATCGTCGCGACCAGAACCCGTTCGGCGCCTTCGGCTTCAGCGCGGGTGGCGCTGGCGGTGGCGGTGGCCTAGGCGATCTTCTCAACCAATTTGGTCAGATGCTATCCGGTATGGGTTCCTCCATGAACTCCCCGGAAGGCGCTGGCCCCGTCAACTATGACCTGGCCAAGCGCATTTCCTTGCAGCAGATCTCCGGTGATAAAGAGGTCAACGACAAAGACCGCACCGCCGTCCAAGAATCGGTACGTTTGGCCGAGCTGTGGCTTGATGACGCCACCTACCTTCCCACGGCCTCGGGTACCGTGACCGCATGGAACTCTGCCCAGTGGCTCGAGGAAACCCTGCCGATGTGGCAGCGCATGGTCACCCCGGTGGCGGAGCACATGAACAACGCACAGCTCGAGTCTTTGCCGGAGGAAGCCCGCGACATGATGGGCCCCATGACCTCGATGATGAATTCGATGTCCGGCATGAACTTCGGTATGAAGCTGGGCCACGCTCTTGGTGACCTCGCCTCCCAGGCACTGACTGGCTCCGACTTTGGCCTGCCGGTCTCCCCCGCTGGCACCACGGCCCTCCTGCCGCACAATATTCAGGCCATCGCCCGCAACCTCAACGTTCCGGGCCAGGAGGTGCTCGTCTACATCGGCGCCCGTGAGGCTGCCCGCCAGCGCCTGTTCAAGCACGTGCCGTGGCTGGTCGAACGCCTGGTGTCCTCCGTCGAGGAGTACGCCATGGGCCTGGTCATCGACACTTCCCACATTGAGGAAGCTACACGCGAGCTCAACCTGGAATCCGGTGACCCGCAAGCTATTCAGGATGCGATGGGCAAACTGCAGGGCATGGACCTCTCCCCGCGCATCACCTCGCGCAACGCTGGCGCGGCCTCCCGTCTGGAGACCCTTCTGGCACTCGTCGAAGGCTGGGTCGAGCACGTGGTTACTGAGGCCCTGAGTGAGCGCATTCCGTCGACGCAGGCGATGAATGAGGCGTGGGCACACCGCCGCTCCACCGGCGGCTCTGCAGAAAAGGCCTTCTCCCAGGTCGTCGGCATTGAGCTCAATGCCCCGAAGGTGGAGGCGGCTGCCGAGCTGTGGCGCCGCGCCACCGTGGCCGTGGGCCCAGACAAGCGCGATTCCGCGTGGGATCACCCAGACCTGCTGCCGACTGCAGAGCACATCGACAACCCTGCCTCCTTCATCGATGGCTTGCTCGATGACAGCACCGACGAAGGCTTTGAAGAGGAATTCTCCAAGCTGGAGGAAATGCTCAAGCAGCAGAACGATGACTCTGCGCAGGACACTGACGCGGAGAGCGAGGATTCTGACGAGAACAAGGGCGAAGACGACGCCGACGGTGACGACGCCGACGGCAAGGACTCCCGCGAGGATTAGCGGAAGCGCTGATAGGCCTCCAAATAGCCCTTGGCGCGCTCCGCCTTGGGCGCACGATCAGCCCATTCCCAAAATTCCGGGCCATGACCGGAAATGAAGGTGTGGGTCAGCTCGTGGATAATGACCGCGTCGAGAACGTACTCGGGTACATCTTGTAACCGGTCCGAAATGCGAATATCTCCCGTTGAGGTAGTACAACTGCCCCAACGGGATTTTTGATTGCTTACCCAGCGAATAGAACCCACAGTCGCGCGGCCATCGAGAAAACGCGCATTAAGGGAGCGGGCGCGGGCTTGGAGGGAGGCGTCGGAAAGCTGCGCCGATGAGTGCTTCTTCTGCACCTTTGCCACGATGTCCGCTACGGCCTTCTCCTCCTCCGCCGCCGACATCCATGCCGGGATACGTACTTCCAGCACGCCGTCGACAGTGCGGGCTTGAACGGTGCGCCGGCGCCGTGCTGAGCGAATGACGCGGACTTCGGGGTTACTCGACATGACAGGGCATTCTACCTGTGGTGCAATAGAGACCCACCGCGGCTAGGAGGGATGCCGCGCGACGGGGGAGAAAAATATGGCAGCACAAACCTATATGTTGGCGCCAGACGTGGTCGTTCTCGAACGCGAGCCGGGAATGGTGCAATGCGGAATGGACGCCACGCGCGTCGGGGTGCTGGAGGCGCACCCACAATTGGCGGGTGTGCTCAACCGTCTACGGATACCGCTGACCAGGCAGACGATTGAGAATTTGATTGCACGTACAGGGCTATCACCTGCTGCTGCGCGCAGTCTTGTCGAGGACCTTATAAGCTACAACATCTTGTGGCCAGAGCCACGACTCCAACGCATCGCGGTGCTGGGCAACTCAGTGTTGGCCGATGAGCTGCGCGATGCCCTGATGAGCGACCACTTCCAACCCCGCACTCCCCTCCACACCGAATCGGCCGCCGATTACATCGACAACGTGGCGGGCTATCTTCCTATCGTGGCGGTGGACATGCTCGGTGGTGCCGTGGAATGGGCGCAGGCGCTCCAGCGAAGTAAGGCGACGTGGTTGCCGGTGTCCATGTTGGATGCCCGGGGCATCATTGGACCGGCGCGTGTCAATGGTGCAGGTCCTTGTCCCATGTGCGCGCACCTGCACCGTATTGATGCTGATGCGCAGTGGCATGAGGTGGCACAGCGAGCAGATGCGGCCGTACGGCCAGGGGATCCCGTAGTGCGCACCGCCGTTGTGATGCATGCGGTGGTCACCATTCGCCGACTCATGGGCAGACCTTCCCCACCTGGGGCTCCGACAGCACGGCCACTTGCCGGGGAGCTCAAGGAGATTGATCTCTACGGCATGGAACAACACCGCTTCGTGCTGGAACATCCGCGCTGCCCGTATTGTTCAGGCTAAAGCCTTCTGCTCGCTTGTTGTGCGCGTAAGTGTGCTTAGCGTGTTGAAGCGATAATCTGCAGAACCTCCGCGCCGTAGCGCTCCAGTTTCGTCGGGCCTACGCCCGAGACATCAAGCAGCTCGGCTTCAGTGGAGGGAAGTGCCTCCGAGATGGCCTGCAAGGTGGCATCAGAAAAGACGACATAGGCAGGGACTTTAGAGTCCTTGGCCACCGAGGCGCGCCATGACCTCAGAGCGTTGAAGACGTCCTCGTCTCCTTCGTACTCGCACCATTCGTGGCGGCCCAATACCTTTTCCGCAGGGCTGGTGAGCTCGCTGGAGCAGACCCTGCAGCGCCGCGGGCGGTAACGGCGATTGTTCGACTCGCTTTCCTCAATGCCCGGCACGAGGCCGTCGAGGAAACGGGTCCGCTCGCGCGATGCCCGCGAACCGGTGGTCTTTGCTAGCGCCCACGACAGGGCCAGGTGCTCGCGGGCACGGGTAATGCCCACGTAGAACAGGCGGCGTTCCTCTTCCACCTGCTCATCGCCAGCCTTGATGGCATGGTTAATGGGCAGTAGCTTTTCGGTAAGACCGACGAGGAAGACCGCATCCCACTCCAAGCCCTTAGCAGCGTGAATGGTGGCCAAGGTAACCCCCTCCATGGTGGGGTTGTGCTTGTTTTCTGAGCGGCGGTGAAGCTCTCCCAGCACGCCGTTGAGATCAATGCCCTCGTGGTCCTCCACGATCTGGGCGATGAGATCCACGAGTGCGCTCAGTGACTGCCACCTCTCGCGCGCCTGAGCGCCCTGTGGTTCTGTAGCCGTCAGGCCCAGCTCTACGAAGGCTGCGCGGGCAACGGCAACCGGATCCGCCGGGAGGTCATCGCGGCGCGACGCAGCGATGAGTACACGGATAGCTTCCAAAATTTCGGGGCGCCGGAAGAAACCCTCACCACCGCGCACTTGGTAGACAATTCCGGCGTCGGCAAGCGCCTGTTCAAACTGTTCCGACTGCGCATTGATGCGATAGAGGATGGCGATCTCGGAAGCTTTTACGCCCTGGTTAAGCAAGGTCAGTACCTGGCCCGCGACTTCCTTGGCTTCTACTTCCTCAGATTCATAAGCCTTGAAGGTGGGCTCCGGACCGGGCTCGCGCATGCCCTGCAGCTCCAGCCGGGTACCGGCGGCACGTCCGGTGGCCTTTGCAATGACCTCATTAGCCAACTGCGTAACCTGCGGCGTGGAGCGGTAATCTCGCTGCAGTTTAATCATGGTGGCCTGCGGGTACGTGCGGGAGAAGTCCAACAAGTACTCCGGTGAAGCGCCATTAAAGGAATAAATGGTCTGGTTGGCATCGCCCACGACTGTGAGGTCATCACGGTCCCCCAGCCAGGCTTCAAGCACACGCTGCTGCAGTGGAGTGACGTCCTGGTACTCATCCACGACAAACGTGCGGTACTGCTCACGGAATACTTCCGCTACCGATGGCACATTCTCAATAGCCCCGGCAATGTGCATGAGAAGGTCATCAAAATCGAGGTACATGAGATCCGGGGTGGACTTCATGTCCTCATAGCGGCGGAAAACTTCGGCGACAGCCTGCGGATCACCCGGAGCTTCGCGGTCTGTGCTCTCGATAACGCCCGGATAGCCCTCGGGGCCAATGAGCGATGATTTGGCCCACTCGATTTCCCCCAGGAAATCACGAATAGTGTCCTTGGTGTTGTCCAGTCCCAGTGAACGCACGGCGCGCCCCACGAGGCTGAATTTGTTATCAATGAGCTGCCACGGCAAGTCCCCTGCTACTTGCGGCCAAAAATACTTCAGCTGACGGCGCGCCGCGGCGTGAAAGGTTTGGGCCTGCACTCCCCCAACACCCATCTGATTAAGCCGCTCGCGCATCTCACTCGCCGCACGGGTGGTGAAGGTGACAGCGAGAACTCGTTGAGGATTGACAAAGCCTTGGTCCACCATGTGGGCAATGCGGTAGGTAATCGTGCGGGTTTTACCCGTACCTGCGCCCGCCAGGATGCATACCGGTCCGCGTGGCGCCGTAGCGGCGGCACGCTGGTCCTCATCGAGCAGGGACAGATCCGGTCTCATCACCGTGGAACCACTCCATAATCATCGTGTGTGCAATTGAGCCCTTGCGGGCAATGGTCATGCTCGGCAGGTCAGCGCGGGACACCCACCGTACTTCTGCGAGCTCTTCGTCAGTATCGCACACGGCCTCGACATCCTCCGTGACGGCAGAAAAGCCCACCATAAGGGACCCGCTGGGCGGCCACGGCTGGGAGCCCCAGTACCGCACCGAGTGCAGACGGCGACCGGTTTCCTCAAGCGCTTCGCGCACCATGGCGTCCTCGAGGGTTTCGCCCGGTTCGACGTAGCCGGCAATGAGTGAGAAGAATCCTGGCCGGTGGCGGTTACGCGCCAAAAGAATGCGCTCCGACTCTGGGTGGTGAATAATGCCGATCACCGCTGGGTCAAGACGGGGAAAGACATAGCGGTCACCAGCGCGCCCCACCACGCCGGGAGCGGGATACTGCAGTTCCTCACCCGTGCGTGGGTCAAAGCGCGCTTCACGACGATTCCGGATCACATGCACGGCTTTGAGGATGTCACTCTGGCCATTGAAGAACGTGGCATCCTGCAACGTGCCGAGTTTCTCGGCAGCTGCTGTATCCAGTAAGAAGGCGTCAACGTCGCCGGCTTCAACGAGAATGTCACCGGCAGGTTCTGCCACGAGGACTGGCTGGCCTTGGGCATCAACTGGGATGCGGCCGGTCTCGGTGACTGGCAGGTACATTACTTGTCGTCGTCCTCGTCCTCATCGGTGTCATCAATGGCCTGCTGCATTTCGTGCTTGATATAGAGCAGGCGGTCACCTGGTTTGAGGGCGTAAGCATCGGCGGTATCAACACGGTGTAGCTCGTTATTGCGTAGGACCGCCAGCACAATATCCGCAAGGTGCCGCGGGTTAGACCCAACTTCAAACTCACGCACAGCGCGCTCAGCAACGGAGAATCCCTCGTTCGGGGAGAGCAAGTCTTCCATCATCTCCACCACCGTCGGTGTGACGGTGGCAAGTCCAAGCAGACGGCCCGCAGTCTCAGCAGAGGTCACCACTGAGTCAGCACCTGATTGCAAAAGAAGGTGTCGGTTCTCGGATTCACGAACGGAAGCCACAACCTTAGCCTTGGGGTTGAGCTCGCGCACGGAAAGCGTACACAGCACCGCGGTATCGTCTGTGGAGGGAGTCACAACAACGGAAGAGGCATTTTGCACGCCGGCGATGCGCAAAACATCCTGCTTGGTGCCGGAACCATAGATGGTCACAAGACCGTGGTGCTCAGCGTTAGCCAGTGCTGCGCGGTTGGTATCGACGACCACGATTTGGGAGGCAGGAACATCGTCCGCGATAAGAGCGGACACCGCACCGGCGCCCTTCGTGCCATAGCCGATAACGACAGTGTGGTTACGCAATTGCTTTCTCCAATTCTGGATTTCAAATGTGCGACGGGCTCGGTCAGTGAGCACCGACAAGGTCGCTCCGACCAACAAGACAAGGAAGAGCAGGCGGGCCGGGGTAACAATGGCAAGGTTGATGAAACGCGCCTGCGGAGTAACGGGAACGATGTCACCATAGCCCACTGTGGTCAGCGAGACCGCCGAATAATACGCGGCATCGAGCAGCGACAGGTCCTCGCTGTAACCACCGCCGTCGAAGAAGACGACGATAGTGACGAAGACGAGAAGGCCAAAAGCCCACAGGACGCGGCGAGCCAGTTGCTTCCACGGGTTGGTGCTCTCCGTACGCGGGAGAGTAATGACGTCAATCAACGCATGGTCAGGCTGCGAGGTTAACTCAATCTGCGGCAAGAAACGCGATTTCAAGCGTTTGCCTAAGTGCTTGGCCACTAAGCGCCAACCTCCCTTAAATGGAGCGAATGTACCGTGAGACTACCTTAGACTTAACCCGGGCGGGGTGGAAACTGCAGAGTCCAGAAGCTCGGCGAGGCGAGCGCCAGTAGGCAAGTCTTCCGGCTCTAGCAGGAAGTTCTCATGCACATAGAAAAACGCTGCACGGACCGAGTCGACACCGTGGATACGGCGCCATGCTTCTGCGTAAACAGCAAGCTGGATCTGCGCTGAGGTCAGCGCAGCGCCCTGGGGACGCCGACCTGTCTTCCAGTCAACGATGAGCCAGGTTCCGTCGGGCTGCTGGAATACCGCGTCCATGCGCCCACGCACAACGGAATCACCGATGGTGATTTCAAAAGGTGCCTCAACGTGCGCTGGGGTGCGCTGCGCCCACTCGGAAGCCAAGAACGCCTCCTTGAGGGATTCGAGGTCATGATCTGGCTCATCGTGGGAGCCCGGTAGTTCATCCTCACCCAGGAGCGCCGGTGCGCCAAAGCGGTCTTCGAGCCAGGCGTGGAAGGCGGTACCGCGTTTGGCGTAGGAATTTGGTTTGAAGGGAATGGGGCGACGCTGACGGCGTGCAAACTGAATTGGGTCAGCCGACATGGCCACCATGTCGGAGGCCGTCAACTCGCTCGGAAGCTCAACATCGACCACGGGAGCTTGCAGCGCCTTGTGCTCTTCAATAAGTGCGCTTGCCTCTTGTTCCCACAGCTCGAACGTCTCGCCATCACGCAATGCTGGAAGCTCCGTCAGTGCGGCGCGAACCGCAGCGGCAGCATCAACGGCCTGTGGTTGTGGAGTCAGCGACGGGAAGTGAGCTTCACGCTCCGTGTCTTCTTCAGCCTCGACGGGAAGAGCCGGTACCTCCCAGTGGACAACAAGTTCTGGGTGCTTGTCCGCCAGTAACTGTAAATACGAGTACGGGCCCTTCTTGTTAGCACCTTTTGCTTTGTTTGTACCGGAGCCCGTCACCGTTAGCGAGGACTCTGTGCGCGTCAACGCTACGTAGAAAAGACGAGCTGCTTCCTCTGCTTGAAATTCTCGGTCAAGCTGCTTGAAGGCCTCACAGGCTTTACCGAATTCCGAGCGCTTCACCGCATCATCGGGCAGTTCGATGTAGTCATCATCGCCAGGAGCCTTCTCAATCTTCGAAAGGAAAGTCTCTGCCTGTGCTTTGTAGCTCGAGGAGTCTGCATGTGCCACGCACACGTGCTCCCACTCCAGGCCCTTAGCTTTGTGCACGGTCATAATCTGTACGCGGTTGCGCACAACCGGCACCTCGCCCAAGGCGAGTCCGTCCTCCTTTTCCTTGGCCAGCTCGAAGTAATCCAGCAACGCGGCCAAACTATCTCCATGGAAACCGGCTACGAGGTCAGCAAAGGCATCAAGGTGCGTTGTTCCTCCCGGCTTTCCGGCAGCGAGAACCTCAGTGCGCACACCAAAGACGAGCTCAATGTCAGCAAAAATGTCATTCAAAGATTTGCCTAGCGAATATGTACGCAGGTAACGCAGCTTGGCGGCGACCTCCTCCATTCGCTCGAGGCCTTCATCGCTGTAGCGTTCACGTTCGCCTAGATCAGCAAGGGCGTCCGCGAGTCCCAATACTTGGTCCGGCCCTTCAGCAGTGATGGACTCCACCTGAGCAGTGAGGTACTCCAGCGGGTCACCCCCTTCCCACCGTAGGCGGCCATCAGTAGTACCGGCCAAGTTCCGTTGACGTGCGTGAAGCGCCTGGATGTCAGCGATGCCTAGGCCACACATCGGCCCCGTGAGCACACGCAAAGCTGCGGTAGTGTCCTGGGGGCGAACCAGCAGTGTTGCAACTGCGACGAGGTCTTGAATCTCGGGGCGCCACAGAAGGCCACCGACTCCAAAAATCTCGTTTGGAACACCAACCTCATCGAGGGCTGCCGCGATGAGCGGTGATTGTTTGTTGGTGCGCACCAAAACTGCCGCGCTAAAATCCTCGCCTTCGGGAGTAGCCTCATACAGCTCGCGCAAGTGTTCCGCAATGAAGGTTCTTTCTTCTGCTTCCGTGGCAAAGTAGCCTAACTCGACGGTTCCGGCCGGTGCAGTCGGCTTGGGCGAAAGCTCATCGACGGGGCGCTCTCCTGGGCTTTCAGAGAAGAGCTTCGCAGCTACATCGTTGGCCAGCTCCAGCACCGTTGAGGGATTTCGCCACGATGTGGTGAGCTGGTCCTTCGGAGCATCCGAACCATCCGGTTGTGGAAAGTCGGTGACAAAGGCCGCAAGGTTTTCCGCGGTGGCCCCACGCCACCCATAAATCGACTGCATGGGGTCACCTACTGCGGTCACCGACAGACCCTCGCGCGGGCCACCGAAAAGAGAACGCAGCAAGATGCGTTGTGCGTGAGAGGTGTCTTGATATTCGTCGAGCATCACAACGCGGTAGCGCGCGCTTTGCTGCTCGCCCAAGAGCGGGAAGTTCTTTGCCAAGGTCGCAGCAATAGACATCTGCTCACCAAAGGTGATGACTCCTCGCTCAGCTTGCTCCTTCTTGAGTGCTTCCACCAGAGGCAGATACTCCAAGCGAAGACGCTGCGTGTCTAGGTAGCCCTGCACCTTGTCGCTGAATTCCTTGCCGTTCTTCTGAGTCTTCTCAAGGTCCTCCGCAGTCTTACGGAAAATCTCTTCGTGCTCACGCAAGGCATCAGGATCCTTGAGTTCGCCATCCATGGTTTGCGCGAGGTTCAACAAGGTGGCAGTCACCGTGGCCACTGAGTGATCAGTGCTTAGAGAGCCGGCGTAGTTACTCACTACCTCATGAGCAATGGCGTAACGTTCAGCCTCCGTGATGATGCGTACGCTCGGCTCAACCGGCATGAGTAGCCCGTATTCACGAACAAGGTCTCCTGCATAGGAGTCATAGGTGGACACCTTTGGCACGATATTTTCCACGGCTTCGGCAGCAGCGCTGCCGGGGCGAAGGATGCCTGAAGAGCGCAACGTCAACAATTGTCGGCGAATACGCTGCTCGAGCTGTTGTGCCGCTTTACGCGTAAAGGTCAATCCGAGGACCTCCTCAGGACGCACCAGGCCGTTGGCGACTAGGGACACGACGCGTGAGGCCATCGTCTCGGTCTTGCCCGCGCCAGCACCGGCAACGACGAGCTTGGGCCCAAGTGGGCCCTCGATGACGGCAGCTTGTTCCTCAGTAGGAGGAAAAGGCTTGCCTAAGGCGGTAGCCAGTTCCTCAGGGCTGAAGTGGTGAGTGGGGTTCTGAGGGTGATTAGGCATTGGTCACCAGACCTCCTTCGTTCATGACGGGGCAGATGGAGCGGATAGGGCAACGATCACAGCCGTCATTCTCGCGGGCAGTGAGGCCTGGCCCCCGCAATTCAGCGACGAGGGCTGGCAGCTGAGCTGCAAACTCCTCAAGTTCCTCTGGCGGCTTAGCTGTCTGTACGCGTTCCGTCACGCTTGCTGTTGTGGTGCGTGGATACACCAACCGGCTCGTAGCGCGGGGTACACCTTCACCAGTACGAATTTCCTTTACATGTTCCTCATCAGCAGAGTCCTCCGTGACGAGTTCTCCGTGGGCAAGAGCTAACTGATAAGTCAGCAGCTGGGTGTTGTCTCGTGCGGCTTCCTTCGTTGCTGCCTGCGAACCCGTCTTGAGATCGACAACGGCGTACTCATCGCCTTCTTTCATGAGCCGGTCGATATACCCGCGGATAGTCACTTCCGGGGAAATGTCGACGGATACGGGGACCTCGACACCGACCGGTTCCAACGTGGTGGACAGCGACCAGCTATGGGTACGGTCGATGAGGCGCTCGAAATCAGCGAGCTCAGCATCGCGGCGCCACAATGGGCCATCGAGCATCGTCGCGAAGGCTTCTACCACGAGTTTCTTCGCTGTTCCTGGCTCAACACCGCGACCTAATGCTTCGAGGAAGGCATGGGCAAGGTTGCCACGTACAAGGTTGATATTTGTTGTCTCTTCTTCAGCGAGCTTGCCCAAAACTGCATTCAGTGGACAGGCCATGAGCGCCTCCACGCGGGAAGGCGACAAGCTGTTAGAACCGGTCAGCGGCTGTTCAGACGCCACCGAGCGCGCAGCCCACCACTGATCCGGGTGTGCCCCGGGAACACCGGCTTCCGCGAGGCGCGCAAGCTGCCGAACCGCCTGAGAACGCTCTGCCTCACCAGATTCTGGTTCGGTAGCGCAGCGACGCAGTTGTGCCACGAAGGAAGAGACTGAGAGCACTGAGACCTCCAGCGGATCCAGTTCCTCATCAATGTCGGCACCACCTCGTAAGGTTACCAAACCTGTCTCCGGAAGGTCAAGGCCTAACTCGCGCGGCAATGCTTGCCGTGCCCAACGCTGACTGGTTTCCCGGCGCGCTTGTGCACCGGGTACATCCACGCCACCGGCAGACAAGAACTCCTCAATGAAGCGGGACGGTTCTTCCACTTCATCGCTTTCTGGAGAATCCACCGCGACAACCAGCAAACGGTGGCGGTGACGAGTAGTAGCCACGTGGAAGAGGCGGCGTTCTTCCGCTAAACGACCAGATACATGGCTTACCGGTGTGCCCGGCGTGATGTCGCGGTCCAGCAGGTCAATGAGGTCCTCCTGTCCGAAGAGGGAGCCGGTCTCCCCCACTGAGGGCCACGCGCCTTCTTGGACACCCGCAACGATGACCGTGTCCCATTCCCGTCCAACAGCTCCATGCGCGGTGAGAATCTCCACGGCATCTGGCAGAGCAGATCGGCGATCACGCACGCCGGTGGGGAGCTCTTGTTCGGTGATGTGGAGGATGAAGGACTCCAACGACGCAGAAGGGCGGCGTTCGGCGTAGTCACCAGCGGCATCGAAGAGAGCCATCATGGCATCTAGATCTCGGTCCGCTTGGGAACCGGCGGCGCCGCCGCGCAGGGCTGCGGCTTGGAGGCGGGTATCGAGCCCCGTAGCCTGCCACACCTCCCAGAGGATTTCCTCCACAGCAGCTCCTGCACGAAGAGCCTCGCGGCCAGCAGACAGGACGCCACGAATGCGGGCAAGAATGGCTTCCTCGCGTTCCGTAAGGAGGTTGTCGAAGTCAGGCACATCGCCCTCAAGCAACTCGCGCAAGGTGTCCATGCCACGCTGCTCCGGCTTCCATCGGCGCAAGCCGCGGATAAGGCGGCGCAGGGTCACTGGATCGGCACCACCCACGGGACCAGTAATAAGGTCCTCAAGTTCCACCGGATCTAGATCGGTTTCTAGTGCACGCAACGCCAGCAAGACGGCTTTGACCAAGCGCTGTTCTGCCAGAACCACATCTGTTGGATTGATATGCACCGGAACTCCGGCGGCCAGCAAATTCCGGCGGGCTGGACCAATGTCTCCCGCAGAACGCACAATGACTGCAATATCACGCCAGCTCACGCCGTCCTCGAGGTGGCGGCGACGGACAGTATTAGCCAGAACATCACGCAGGGTTCCACGGGAGTCAACAACGCTTACACAAGCAGGTGACGGCTTGCGGTGCGGTACTTCTAAGTGCAGTTCATTTTCTGCTTCCCACGAGGTGAGAAATTCAGAATTGGCGCCGCGGAACGCAAATACTGCCTGATCTGGGTCACCGCCGATTACGGTCAGCCGGGCAGTTGTGGCTAGCTCAGAGATGAGCTGTCCGGAGGTAGGGTCGAGCAGTTGAGCATCATCCACCACGATGGTGTGCCATGGGTGATCCTGCAGCAATTCGGGGCGCAAGAGAACCTGGCTGACTAGTTCCGCTGCAGAGTAAGAATGAGAACCAGCAAGAGCCTGGGTGCGCTCGTACTCACGGAGGAAATCACCCGCGGCAGACCACATGGGACGTTGATAGCGGGAGCCAAGTTCTTCCAAGTCATTTGGACCAAGCCCGCGTTCAATCGCGCGCAGTAACAAGTCACGCAACTGCCGCGCGAAGCCGACGTACTCCAGCGCCGGGCGCATCTCCGCGGGCCACGAACCACGGCCATCCGCCGCATGGCCCGCCAGTAGCTCCCGGATGACAGCGTCCTGCTCCGCACCGGTAATCAGCCGCAGCTCCTCTTCACTGCCGCGGCGGAGCAACGCGAACGCCAACGAGTGCACAGAGCGCACCATGGAAGCCTGTGCCGCATAATCATCGAGATGCTCAGCCAGTTCACGGCGCAGCAATGAGCCTGATTCTTTCGACGGCGCAACAACGAGAATGCCGGAGGCATCAGCACCGCTAGTGAGCTGTTCTAAGACAACATCGATAAGCAGGCTCGACACCCCTGAACCTGCAGTGCCCAGAACGCGCCACGTGCCTTCCTTCGGCAGCGGCACGTACCAGGAGCGCTGAGTGGCGCTCCGAGTTCGGGGAACTAGGCGGACGTCGGGCGAGGGAGGAAGGATAACGCCGGCGCGGGCGGTGGACTGGCTGCTGTATTTCACGCCTTATAGTCTGTCAGATGCGGCGGACACGAGGGACTCTTCCACCTTTTCAATGTTCGAACGAACGGTTGATTTGGAGTTCGGGTGCAGCACGTTCACATATCGCCTGTAGGCCACCGCACGCAGCAGGAGCTGGTGTACACCAGGAATCGACTCAAAACGAGTACAGATGTCTGCATCAACGGCATCCGCAATCAATCCGTCCACCATCGCTATTGCCGCAGACCAGCCCTGTGGGCGCGGTGCCGCGGAAGGGACGATATCGGTTAGTGCTGGCGGATTCGCCCCAGAAAAAATCGTGGTGCCCAGCACGTCCATGTGCGCAGTTACCAGGGGAAGCTCGGAAAGCTCCTCATCGGAATATGCCTCGCCCGTCTCCTCCCACGCGGCACGTTCGGCGCGGGCAAAGATATCGTCACGCTGGCCCAGGCTCGGCAGCGGCATAGTGGCGAGAGCGCTATCCAACCGCAGCGCTACCTGCACCGCTTCATCAATACGCCCACGCACCTGCCCAGGCACGAACTGCGTAGCCTTCCAGCCGGCGGCAGTGTAGCGCCCATCAGTGGTCAGAACAGGACGAGCGATTCGTACCCCTGGGACGCTGAGCTTGTCACGCACTTTGGCAGACCAGCCGGACCATTCGCGGGCCTCAGCAAAGACAACATCCCCAACGAGGATGCCATTATCCCAGGCAGACCCCATCAACCCGCCCGTCACACAGCGGGGTCGGGTTTCAGCGTTAAAGGTGGCTAGAACGGGTTCGGGAGGCAGCGGCATGAGTACGTCTTCGTCTTTCTCGTCGGGCTATTCCGGCTTAGCGTGATCGTGGTCGGCTGAGATGGGATACGGCCACGGGTTGGGCTCACACGTCACATCCTCGTCCGGATAAACCTCTTCCGAATCCTTGGCATAAAGCTCAGCATTGTTCAGGCTCAGTGTTTGCTGCATCATGACCGGTGCAAGTTTGCCATCGCCACCGCACGGCTGGTGGGAGGCATAGCCGATAGCGTGGCCGAACTCGTGATTGATGAGGTACTGGCGGTAGTTTCCTAAATCGCCTTCAAAGGGAACTGCACCGCGTACCCAGCGCGATTCATTGAGATACACCGCTGATTCGCCCGTAATTGTCGTGTGGCAGGAAGTCTCTGATTGTAACTGCGCGCCGCACAGTTTTGCGGTCGTGCCTAGCGACGTAAGGCGGATATGAGTATCTGGGTTGTCATCGGCTTTCACGTGGATGAACTCGTAGTTCCCAGCGCCGGTCCACCCGCGGGGGTCGGCCAGGGTGGCGTCGACAAGCGCGACAACAGCACTGTCGCCCCCATAAGTGGAAGTATCCACGCCATCTTCAATCTCGACTGAGAACCGGATGGTTTGTGTTCCGCCCTTGCCCGCATGCATCGTCGACGGGCCGGCGTCACGGTAGGTTTCCTCGCCCTGCTCAGTGAAGGTCCCGCCTGCGGGAAGCTCATCCTTAGCTGCTTCAACGGCGCTGGCGTTTGCCGGGTCGGGCCCCTTCCGTGCGGATGTAGTGGCAGCAACACTACTCGTTGCCTGCTCCTCCCCTGCCGTCGGTTCAGGCGACTCTGCTGACGGCGAGCGGAGCACATCAACGAGAACCCAGACCGTGATGACAACCATGACGGGGATTGCCACGACCCGCCACCAGCCGTAGTCGCGTGCAAAACGCGTCAGCGCTGAGGTGTGCGGGGAATGCTGCTGCGGGCGCTGATCACTGTGCGCGGGATTGTCCATGGCCATTTAGGCTACCCGCTGGCGAAGCTCGTGCGTACTTAACCCGCGAATCCCACGGTATGGGCGCGGGCAGTGCCGATTTCGACGTAGACGACGCGGTCCGTCCGCACAATGAACTTACGCCCCTTAGCGTCTTCCAGTTCGAGAGTGGAGTTGTCCGCCAAAGCACCATTGATCGTCTTAGTCAGCTCTTCCTGGTCACCTTCAGCGTGAATAACCAGCTCGCGGGCGGTATCGGCGAATCCAAACTTGATGTCCATGCTGTGCATGCTCCTTCGATAATTCTTCAACGTCCTGCCGAAGAGGCGCGTTTTAGCACCCGTGCTCCGGCGCTCTAATGGCCCCACTATAGCTACGTCCTCTACTATCAAGGTGTGCATTCCCCGAAATCCTCGAACGCTTCCCGCGATCAGCGCGGGAATAACAGTGAATCGCCCACCTTTGCCGCACTTGGCGTCGCCGCAGAAATCTGCGATGCTTTGGCCGCGCGTGGAATCACGCACACTTTTGCCATCCAAGAACTGACTCTTCCCATCGCGCTCAGCGGCCAGGATCTCATTGGCCAAGCCCGCACCGGTATGGGCAAGACCTATGGCTTTGGCGTCCCACTGCTGGATCGGGTCTTTGATGATGCCGATATCCCAGAACTCGATGGCACTCCCCGAGCGCTGGTTATCGCTCCGACGCGCGAGTTGGCTATCCAAGTTAGTGGTGACCTCGAGGTAGCCGCAGCTAACTTGCCGCTCAACGTCATCACGCTGTGCGGCGGCCGGCCGTACGAGGAACAGATTAAACGGATTAAGGCCGGCGCCGATGTGGTCGTCGGCACGCCTGGGCGCCTTCTCGATTTGTGCCAGAAGAAGCACCTGTCTTTTGACAAGGTCAGTGTCCTCGTCCTCGATGAAGCAGATGAAATGCTGGACTTGGGCTTTTTGCCGGATATCGAAAAGATCCTCACGCTCCTGCACGGAAACCCGCACCAAACCATGCTCTTCTCCGCCACGATGCCGGGTCCCATCGTCACGCTGGCGCGTACCTTCCTCACCAAACCGGTCCATATTCGCGCCGAATCCGGAGACGATCAGCAGACCCACTCTTCTACCCGCAAGATCACCTTCCAGGCTCACCGCATGGATAAAGTTGCGGTGTTGAGCCGCATCCTGCAGGCAGAAGAACGCGGACGGACCATTATCTTTACCCGCACCAAACGTGCGGCCGCTTCCGTAGCAGATGAGCTGGCGCAGCGCGGTTTCAGCGTCGGCGCGGTCCATGGCGATATGGATCAGTCTGCGCGCGAGCGCTCCCTTACTGCTTTCCGCGAGGGCTCCGTGGACATCCTAGTGGCTACCGACGTCGCCGCGCGCGGTATCGACGTCGATGACGTCACGCACGTTATCAACCACCAGGTTCCTGATGATCCCATGACGTTCGTGCACCGCATCGGCCGCACTGGTCGTGCGGGACATACTGGAACTGCTGTCACCCTCGTGGGCTACGATGAGCTGAGCAAATGGCAGATCATCAACGATGAGCTCGATTTGGACCAGCCGGAACCGCCCCAGTGGTTTAGCACCTCGCCGGAGCTTGCCGCCGCCCTCGATATTCCCGAAGGCGTTGAGGAATCCGTCGGACCACCCACCAAGGTGCTGGGCGCACCGCGCCGGTCCAGCTCGAATCGTCGCACTGCCGCTGATTCCGCACGCGCATCCCGCCGCACCCGTACCCGCACTCGAACCCGCACGACCCGCCAAGGAGGACGCCGATGAGCTCGGAGGCACAGGAGAACAGCTCCGCGCAGCCGCAGAAGAAGGCCTCGAAGGCTTCGAAGGCTTCAAAGCCTTCACAGAAAGCCCCGATTCTGCGTTCCTCTAAGGCGGATTGGCAGGCCGTGGGTGTCATCAGCGCGGTGTGCGCCATCGCCATTGGTGGCGCGTTTGTCACCGCCCCGATTCACAAAGCGGAGCTCACCCCAGCCGTCGAATCGGCTGTCGATACTGACCCGGAAACTCTCTCTTCCATACCTTCTACCCTGACCCAGTCCTTCTCATTGCCCAATACCTTGGTGCCAGGTCAGACGCGGGCAGTGTCGTCGAAGGGGCTCGTGGTGACACACGAGGGCGATACCCTCACCGCCACTAATGCCGCAGGTGACACGGTATGGACGTACGAGCGCCGTGATGCCGACCTGTGTTCACTGGGCACAGCGTGGAACAAGATCGTAGCTTCCTATCGGACGGGTGTGGGCTGCGGTGATGTCGTAGCGCTTGATGCTGCTTCGGGCGAGTACTCAGATACACGCAGCGCACGCAGCCCTGAGGACGTCGTCCCAATTTCCTCTAATGACCGGATAGGAACTGTCTCTACCGAACGCATCGAACTCTGGCGTTCAGATTTGGTCCGCACGGTGGAATACGGCGATGTGGACGCCAAGCAGGAGCCCAATATGCAGCCTCACGAAGACTGCGCCATTTCCTCTGCTCTGACGCGTACCGAAACACTCGCCGTTACCGAGTCTTGCCCTGATTCCCCCGCGTCGACCTGGCTGCGCATTCAGGAGGCTACCCCGGAGGACTCGCGTAAGCCGGAAATTACAAAGGACATTGAGATTAATGATCCGGGCGCACGGCTGGTCGCCTTCGGACAGGAAGCCGCCGCGGTCTACCTGCCCACAGGTTCACCACGCATTGTCTCCTACAACTTTAATGGCGAGCAGCTATCCACCACGGACGTCGAACCGTCCCAGGCCATCACGGATTCGGCCTCGCCCTTTGCACCGGCCGTCGCTGATCTCCCTCATCACATGACCTGGTTTGATGGTGAGCGCCTTTACCTGTTTACCCCAACTGAGTTGAAGGTAGACCATGTGCTGGATAACGCTGTAGGAACCGGCATTGCGCTTGATGAACGCCTCCTGGCCCCCACTGAGGAAGGCATCGACGTGGTGAATTGGTCGAGCGGTCAGACCGAGCGCACCATCCCCGTGGACCGCGAAGGTTACACCGGCCCCATTTCGCTAACGCTCGCAGGAACAGTGATTATTGAGCAACGCGGCGACACGGCTGTGGCGCTCAAGGCCGACTAGTCATACACCCACTGCCGCCATACAGCACGGCCGGCACTGACGGGCTTCTACGTAAAACGGATCCTTAAAAGTTGCGTTCTGCCCACTGCGCCGTCTCCGGCACCGCCATGAGAAGGTAGAGCACAACGGCCGCGCTGGCCAGGGTCACAGCACCCAAGACCGGGGATCCGCCGCTAAACATCTGGAACGCCATCGCCGCCAAGATGAACTCAACGAGAACAATGGCTCCGCGCCCCCAGCGCCGCCCCTTCACAAAGGCCCGCGAGGCCACGATGACGAAGCCGAAGACGATGAAGAGGAAGATGGCCGTGCCCAATCCCACGTAGCCAGCTGCGCCCGAATCGGAGACCATCGAGGTATTTTCAGCACCGGTAACTTCGCGGACAATAAGGAAGATGCCAAACATGATGACCGCGATGGATTGAATCACAGCAATGCCAGCGGACACGACAACCGAGCGCGGCGCGCGTGCAGTCGTGGTCTCCTTCGGCGCTGCCTGCGACTGCGCCTGGGTGGTCTTTCGGGAGGACGTCGGATTGCCGGTGTTTTTCTTCTTCTTAGTCACGTCTGTTTAGTCTACTTCTGCTGTCTACTTCCTTTTCTTTCCGTGGCATTCACCTAACCGGTGGGCCGATAACGGGGGCATATCCTCAGATTTGGATTTGACGCGATCCAGGTCACCACACTCACCTTAGAAAAGTCGATACTGCAGGTAGAAGACTTTTTGACAGGATTCTTACAGCGCACCGACGGAAGCGTAAGCGCGAAGTGGAGCATCTATTTTAGTGACGTTGGCCACTTTTTGGCGTTTACCCCTAGCGGACTTGGAGTAAACATGTCATTATTCTCAGGTAGCAAAAACAACGAGCTGTTAAACCAGTTCGAAACTCGGAGGAAAATCCGAGTAAACAAAAAGTGAACCATGGCGGCGGCGACGCTGGCCCGACCTCGAGACAGGGCCCCACTGACCGCAGACCGGTTCACCTTCCCCTCTAACACTCGGGGCAGTTTACTGCTGTGCATCACTGCTGTGAATCACTTCTGTGAGCTGTTCTTAGTGAGTCCACTGCTGTCAAAATTTTGTTAGGAGATTTCAATCATGGATTGGCGCCACGAAGCTGTTTGCCGCGACGAAGACCCAGAGCTGTTCTTCCCGGTCGGTAACTCCGGCCCTGCACTTACCCAAATCGCAAAGGCCAAGCTGGTCTGCAACCGCTGCCCGGTCGCGTCCTCTTGCCTCAAGTGGGCACTCGAGTCCGGCCAGGATGCCGGCGTCTGGGGCGGCCTGTCTGAGGAGGAGCGCCGCGCTATCAAGCGTCGCAACCGCAGCCGCAGCCGTGCCCGCGTGTCTGCTTAACCAGACCCCGATTTCCGCTTCGGCATACCCTGCCGCTACAGTTAAATAAGTTCATTTACCCTTAACAGAAGGAGTACGCGATGAGCAAGCGTGGCCGTAAGCGCAAGGATCGCCGTAAGAAGTCCGCTAACCGCGGCAAGCGTCCTAACGCATAACGTCAGCATTCAAGGCCCGTTCCCCACTACCGTGAACACACGGCGGGAACGGGCCTTTGCTGTATCCGTAGAAGGCGACGCATCGAGGCGGAGGCTTATCCTCTCTTATCCTTCGTCCCTTATCTCCACGTGATTTCAGTACGCGTAATTTGCACAGAAATCCGCTGACGTAAAGACTGCGGCGCTGATTGCCCACCACAGCACTTGCGAACGAGAGCTCTCACAACTTCTTCGCTTTCTAGGCGCTCCTGGCATGCATCGCATTGCGCGATGTGCTCGCGGATGGCCAGCGCCCGCGCGTAGCTCGTCGATTCATCGAGCAGCTCCCGAAAGAGCGCATTTACCTGCGGGGAGTTACACGCACCGCAGTTGCGTCCTGTTGCGCGTTCCATTACTTCTCCTCCGTCTTCGAATTCATGTCCGGGTGGTCGCGGCCAATGCCTTTTTCTCGTGCCACGTCCTTCAACGCGGTGCGGAGTAATTTTCTTCCACGGTGCAGTCGGCTCATCACGGTCCCCAACGGAGTGTCCATCACCTCAGCGATCTCCTTGTAGGCCAGGCCCACCACATCCGCGTAGTAGACCACCATGCGGTAGTCCTCGGGGAGATCGTTCATGGCGTCAGAAATTTCCGAGTCCGGCATCTGCTTCAGTGCTTCCACCTCAGCGGATTCGAGGCCGGTCGAATCATGGCCCGCAGTAGTGTACAGCTGGAAATCACTCAGCTCATCCGCCGAAGACTCCGTCGGCCGGCGCTTCGCTTTGCGGTAGGAGTTGATGTAGGTATTCGTCATGATGCGATAGAGCCACGCTTTGAGGTTGGTGCCCTGCTTAAAGGAGCCAAAATTGCTGTAGGCCTTCAAATAGGTCTCCTGGATTAAATCCTCAGCGTCCTGCGGGTTGCGGGTCAGGCGCATCGCACCGCCGTAAAGCTGGTCCAGCAACGGCAGGGCTTGTTCCTCAAACAACCGCTGCTGTTCGCGCTGCTTTTCTGAGGTTTCGCTCGCGCTCGTCGTGTCTGTGGCCATGAAAACTATCCTAGCGCCCCCGACTAGGGTGGTTCCTATGGCAAAGAAGACCCCGCATGCAGCTACCCCCGCGCTCAAAGTCTTAGAGGAAGCCGGTGTTGAGCACCGCGTCACCACCTTCGACGGCGGCAGCGACCATTTCGGTGATGCGGCTATGAAGGCTCTCGACGTCGAGCCGGAACGAATTTTCAAAACTCTCGTCATCGACCTCACCGCTGGCAAAGGCCCCAAGCGCCAGCTCGCCGTGTGCGTCCTCCCCGTAACCCACCAGCTCAGCCTCAAAAAGGCCGCCGCTGCCTTCGGTGCTTCCAAAGCTTCCATGGCGGTTCCCGCCGATGCTTCCAAGTCATCCGGCTACATCCCCGGCGGCATTTCACCCCTCGGCCACAAACACGTCCTCCCCACAGTCATCGATGAAACGGCGGTTCTGTGGGACACCATCTTTTTCTCCGGAGGCAAGCGCGGCCTCGACATCGAAATGAACGCCGAAGATTTCTCCCAGGTCCTCGACGTCTCCTTCGCCGACGTCCTAGCCGAATAAGAATTCCAGTTCAGGCACGCTAGATAGTTTTTAGAACAAGGTGCTCGGCGGTTGTTCGGCAATAAGCTCCGCATAGTCATTGCGGACGTTTCCCACCGCCGGATCCGCTGGACGAGCGTTGAATCCTTCGACTGTGCTCGGCTCGAGCAAGGCTTCCCCGGCGAGCCACGGCGCAATCTCTTCCCTGCGCAGGAACTTGGGCAAACGGTGGTGCAGCCACGCCATTTCCTCGGTAGCCTCAGTGGTCACCATCGTGGCCGATAACCTGTCCACGCCCGTGGCCCACAATCCCGCTGCCCACAGCAGCCCCTCGGGACCGGTGACGTAAAAGGGCTGTTTCTTCGCCTTCGGGTTATCGCCTGCTTTCCATTCGTAGTAGCCATCCAAGGGGATAACGCAGCGTTGGGCCTTGAAGGCATCACGAAAGGAGGGCTTCTTCGCCACCGTCTCAGCGCGTGCATTGAACAGCGGTGGCCCATCCAGGTCCTTCTTCCAGTGAGGGAGAAGTCCCCAGCGCGCCGGCTCTACTCGCGCGGTGGTGTCCTCAACACGGACGATGGCCACCGGTTGAGTTGGGGCAATGTTGTAGCGAGCGGGCGGCAAGCCCTCGGGCGCGTGGACCTCCTTGATGGATTCCCACTCACCGACCTCGTCGAGGAGGGACTCGGTAAACAGTACAAATCTTCCGCACATGCCCCCTATTATGGACTACATGTCTGATTTCTGGAGTGCGCCTCAACCCACCGGCCCCCTGTCGTGGACGCAGGAGATCCCTGGCTCGAAGTCGATGACTAACCGCGCCCTCATCCTTACCGCGTTGGCGGACTCCGCCTCAATCATCTACAACCCGCTCGTCTCTCGTGATACTGACCTCATGAGGAAAGCCCTCACAGCCATGGGCGTGGGATTCTCCGAGTGGGGACCGCACCTGCGCGTCACACCGGGCTCGCTGCACGGCGCGGAGGTAGATTGCGGCTTGGCCGGCACCATTATGCGTTTTCTGCCGCCGGTAGCCGCCTTGGCGGATGGGCCTGTGCTTATCGACGGTGACCCGTACGCCCGCAAGCGCCCCATGTCCACCATGACCACCGCGTTGCGTGAGATTGGCGTCGACGTCGAAGGCGATAGTGTGCCTCTGCGCATCACACCACGCGGTGTGCCGGATGTGTACGAGGTGACGATCGACGCCTCCTCATCCTCCCAGTTCGTGTCCGGCCTCCTCCTGGCTGCTCCGCGCTACCGCAATGGCCTCGTCGTGCTCCATAAGGGAGAACCTGTCCCCTCCCAGCCGCACATTGCGATGACTATTGCCATGCTGCGTGAGGCCGGCGTCTACGCTTTCTCGGCGGACAACAAGTGGGTCGTCCATCCGGGCCCCATCAGGGGCCGTGAGTGGTACATCGAGCCGGATCTCTCCAATGCGACGCCCTTCCTTGCCGCCGCGGCCGTTGCGGGCGGTAGCGTGAGTATTCCGAACTGGCCGGAGGAAACCACGCAGCCAGGCGATGCTTTCCGCGGCATCCTGGAGCAGATGGGCGCCACCGTCGAGTACGTCCCACAGGCTCCCCGTAAGGAACCACACCTCACGGTGGCCGGGCCCCAGGAAGGTGCAGCTGGCCTGCGCGGTGTTGACCTGGATATGGGGGATCTCGGCGAACTCACCCCGACCGTCGCGGCGCTGTGTGCGCTGGCCTCCACTCCTTCGACACTGACCGGAATCGCGCATTTGCGCGGCCACGAGACGGACCGTCTGGCGGCTCTCGCAGCGGAGATTAATAACTTGGGTGGCAACGTCACCGAGCTTGACGACGGCCTCCGCATCACCCCCGCCCCACTTCATGGCGGGACGTGGCGTGCCTACGCGGATCATCGCATGGCCACCGCTGGTGCCATCATCGGCCTCGCTGTCGAGGGCGTGAACGTCGATGACATCGAGTGCACGTCGAAGACTCTGCCTGGCTTTGCCCAGATGTGGGAGGACATGGTCCGTGGCTAGACGCGCACGCAGTTACGACGAGTCCGATGTTCGCATTCGCCCAGGCAAGGGCTCCCGCCCGCGTACTAAGGACCGCCCCCAGCACAAGGACGCCAAATTCGGCATGGTCATCACCAAGGACCGCGGCCGCTGGGGAATCGCATTGGACGATAATGGCCCCATTGTCACTGCCATGCGCGCTCGAGAGATGGGCCGCACCCCCGTGGAGGTCGGCGATCGCGTCGGCGTCGTGGGCGATACCTCGGGTAAGAAGGACACGCTCGCGCGCATCGTGAAGCTAGAGGAGCGCACCTCCGTCCTGCGCCGCACTGCTGACGATACCGATCCCTATGAGCGCATCGTCGTGGCCAATGCCGACCGTCTCCTCATCGTTTCCGCCGTAGCGGATCCACCACCGCGTTCTGGTTTTGTGGAGCGCGCGCTCATCGCCGCGTTCGCCGGCAATATTAACCCAGTTCTGTGTCTAACCAAGACCGACCTCACCGATCCCGCTCCTTTTGCCAAGGAATTTGAGGACTTGAATGTCACCGTCGTGGAGGCCGGCGTAGATGATGACCTCACGGACGTCTGCCAGGCTATCGACGGCCACGTGACCGCCCTTATCGGGCACTCCGGTGTGGGCAAATCTACCTTGGTCAACCGCCTCGTCCCCGATGCCCACCGAGAGACGGGTGAGGTCTCTGCCGTGGGCAAAGGCCGCCACACCTCGACGCAGTCAGTCGCTCTGCGTTTGCCTGCTTCTGGAGATACTCCGCACGGCGGTTGGATTATTGATACCCCCGGTATCCGCTCCTTCGGTCTGGCTCACATCGATGCGGAAAACGTCATCGAGGTGTTTGAGGACCTTGCGGAGGCCATCGAAGACTGCCCCCGCGGCTGTACCCATGCCGGCCCCCCAGCCGACCCCGAGTGCGGATTGGACCTCAACATCGAAGACGGCACCGCCTCAGCTCGGCGCCGCGATGCCGTCCGCACTCTGCTAGCAGCCCTGCGCACCAATGTGGACTGGGCTTAGCCTGAACCTTAAGCCGGAATCATGTCTGCCAACTGAGGCGGCAGAACAGTCTTGAGGAACGGGCCAGCAGCACGCAGAGCCATCAGGATGATGGTGAGAGCACCACTCACACCGAGGATGATTGCACCACCCTTATCGATGTTGGAGGAGGTGTTGTCGCCGTCCGAATCCTTCTTCTTGTTGAACTCTTCCTTCTTCGCACACGCGTTGAGCGCCTTAATGTACTCCGGTGCGATGTCGCGGAAGGTCTCGGCTACCTTGATGTTGTTCTTGGCGCGCTTTACCGCGTCTTCGTCACCAAGCTCGACCTCAGTCTCAAAATCTGCAAGGTCGCGGTACAGCTCGTCAGACTGGTTCTGAACAGCACGTGCCCGGGCCTCGGCATCCTTCGGCAGGATCTCGTAGTCATCCTGGAGCAGGCCAGAATCCACATCGTTGTCCTTGGACTCGGCGTTGGACAGGTCGGACGATTCCTTATCGCTCAAAGTGATGGTGCACTTATTGTTCTTGATGGAGGTGGTCACTGCACCGGCAGTCGGGGCAACGACACCGCCAGCCACAAGCGCGACGGACAAGGTCGAGGTAGCCACCACACGGCGAAGACGGGGGGAAGACATTGGTGAGAGCCTTTCGATCGAGCTAAGTTTTACCTAAGCAGACTATCAACAATTAGCCCAACTTGGGCAGGTACTCCCCAAATTGCTGATAGATAGCCATACCGACGCTGATGATGCCGAAAAGAATCGCGATGATGACACCGGCCGGCCCTTGGGAGGAGCCTTCCACGATGCGCAGCCACGGCGTGGTGGGCTGCTCAGCAAGACTCGGGTCCTGCTTTTCCGTATCGGATGCAGTGCTGTTGGTGCTGCTTTGCGACGTCTCAACCGTATTCTTGACGGGAGCGGCTGCTTCTTGTGCGCCAGCGGCAGGGGCGCCAAGAACAGCGGTGGACAGTGCGGCAGCAGTAATCAGTGCAGAAAGACGGGAAGCCTTCATAGGGGGTAACTCCTTAAAGTTGAAAGCCCTGCTGGACAGGGCTTCAAGGGGGGAAGAAAGCGGAATGAGCTTGAGTTTAGAGCAGCTCGACGAGGAAAGGTAGCTCCGTCGGGTCGTAGAACGCCATGAAATTATCCAGGGCATCACCAACGGCGAGCTCAGCGTCCTCATCGCCCAAGTCGGCGTTATCAATGGCCTCAATGGCCTTTGCTGTAGCTGCTTCGGATTCCTCGATGTCAACGTGAATCGCCTGCAGGTTGTCCTTGGTAATGATGGCCGGGTTCAGTGCCACTACGGGCTCGCCCATATCTGGCTTCGGGGTAATGACAGACTCATCGACATCCACCGAGATTACGACGCGGCGATGCGGGAATTTCTCCTCATCACCAATGGCCAGCAGGCGCAGAGAGGCCATGGAGGCTTCAAGGAAGGCCGAATAAGCAATCTCCTCTTCATCTCCGCCTTCGGTATAGAACTCCCGCAGCGCCGGAGTCACCATAAAGCCCCATCCACTGCGTGCAGCGAGCTGACCGGTTTCCTCCAGCTCGCTGAGCATAGCGAACGTGGCGGGCAAGAAGACACGCACGTCTGAGGACACTTAGAACTCACCTTCAATGTCGAAGACGGCCTGGACCTCAACGCTGGTGCGGTCAAAGACCGTGTAGAGCATACCGACCATGCCATTTTCCACAGCGGCGCGCACATTCACGATGGAATCATCCACCATGACGCAGTCATTAATAGGCAGATCGATAGCATCGGCAGCGGCCTGGAAGGCAGCACGATCCGGTTTTTCGGCACCGATCTCGCCGGAGAGGACTACGGCGTCGACGATGCCGCGGTATTCCCATTCGCGAATGTGCTCAGCGCCTGGGCCGCCCGGATCGTTGGAGAGAATAGCGGTGGCCACACCATTCGACTTGGCAGCGGCAAACAGTGCACGCCAGCGCTTGACGTCTTCCTCGGTGCCGTCCAGCACACCTACAAAATCAACGATGAGTCCACGCATAATTTCTATCCTTCACCCTTCGCGTTGAGCTGTGTATATCGTCCGAAAGTATAGCGAACCTACAGTGTGAACGCTCCTACCACCCGCGTCCTGCAGCGAGCTAGCAGCCAAGGCTGTCAGCGTGGCACAATGAAAAGGCGTCCAGCTCTCCTCTCCCCTGTCTGCGCCGCTCACCGCTGGGAAGGTTAGCTCTTGTGTATATCCCCATCCCCGGAATGAGCCATCTGCAGCTCTACGCCGCTCCACAGCGCATTCGCTATGAAAGCGAACCTACCGCCGCTGACCTCGCGACGCGTGAGGAGATCCGCGGTTTGGTCGTCATCGTAGTGGAGGTTGCGGCATCCCTGCGGCCGTTAAGCCATCTCGACAGCGCACGTTTTGCGCCAGAAATCTCCACGCACATTCGGGCGTGGAAGAAGGCTCAGCCCGCCGATAGGAGCCGCGGGCGCATCGCGCTCAGCAGTTTGCATGCGCGGGCCAATGGTGAATACTTCGGTTCCGCCGTTATTGGCGGCCAGCAGCGCGCTTTTACCGGCTCCGCGTCCGGCCGGCACTTACGTTCATTTCGCATGCTGACAGTGGGCCCCCGAACCCCACTGTAAGTCCGCTTAGAACCAGGAACCCAGCTTGATAAGGATCGGGGTCCAGTCAATTCCTGCGAAGGCGGCGGAGGCGCTAATAAGCGCCAAGCTGATTCCCCCGAACATGGTGGCGTGGGTAGCGGCACCTGCTACGGGGTCGGAAGAGCCCGCGACAGCTGGGGCGTCGGCAATAGCACCGCACTCGGTGGCAACTGAGTGCTGAGAGCTCAGGCCAGCCGGGCTCTCAGACCCCTCAGCACCGGAGCCCTCCTCAGAGCTGAGCACGGAAGACAGCTGGCATTGCTCTTCCGGTGCTACCTCAAAGGCGGAGGCAACTGCGCCGCCGCCCAGCAGGGTGGCGGAGGCAAAGACGGACAAACCTACTCGCATAGAGAAGCGGCGCATGATGATGAGAACCTCCGAGACACGAAACGAATAATATTCTGACAGTATAAAGCTAAGTGCCTCCAATGAAAACACGCCACGGGGAGCCTACCCCGCAGCGTCTTTTCAGGATGTTGTGTGCTTGGTTTTAAGCCTCGCCGGATTCAGCGGCATTAGCCTCTTCCTGAGCCTTGAACTGCTTGCGCAACATAAACAGCTGGCGCACAGTTTCTTCCTTCACACCGTCGTTCATGGCGTTGAACATCTCGCCGCCTTCCTTCTGGTACTCCACCAGAGGATCGCGCTGTGCCATGGCACGCAGACCGATACCTTCCTTGAGGTAGTCCATCTCGTAGAGGTGTTCGCGCCACTTCTGGTCGATGATCGGGAGGATGATCATGCGCTCAGTGTTGCGCATCTGGCTCTCGCCGCCGATGGCGGTGACGGAGTCTTCCAGCTTGTCGTACTCCGAGTTGGCGTCGGCAAGCAAGGCGTCACGGAGCTGCTCCGCAGAAAGCTCACCGGCGGAGCCATACTCGGTGCCGTCGACGAGCGACTCGTGCGACATAGTCGGACCATAGAGGGATTCGAGCGCATTCCACAGCTCATCGAGGTTCCAATCCTCGACATAGCCGGTAGCCGTCGCTCCGGATACATAAGCAGAGACGGTGTCATCGATCATGGAGCGGATGTTGTCCTTGATGTCACCGGCATCGAGAATGTCGTGACGGGTAGCGTAGACGACCTTGCGCTGCTCGTTGAGCACCTCGTCGTACTTGAGCACGTTCTTACGCATCTCAAAGTTCTGGTTCTCCACCTGCGCCTGCGCACCCTTAATGGAGTTAGAGACCATCTTGGCCTCGATCGGAACATCATCCGGCACGTTGAGGCGGTTCATCATGTTTTCCATGGACTGGCCGACGAAGCGCACCATGAGTTCATCGCGCATGGAGAGGTAGAAACGGGTCTCACCGGGGTCACCCTGACGTCCGGAACGACCACGCAGCTGGTTGTCGATACGGCGCGACTCGTGACGCTCGGTACCCAGGACGTACAGACCACCGGCTTCACGAACTTCATCGCCAAGCTTCTTGGAGCGCTCCTTCTCCGCATCAATCTCGGCGTCCCACGCCTCCTGGTACTTCTCCTCGTCCTCGAAGGGATCCAGGCCGCGCTCGCGCAGCTTCTCGTCGAGGATGACTTCGGGGTTACCACCGAGCACAATATCGGTACCACGGCCGGCCATGTTGGTAGCCACCGTCACGGTGCCGGGGCGACCTGCGCGAGCGACGATCTGGCCCTCTTGTTCGTGGTGCTTCGCGTTGAGCACCGAGTGCTTGATGCCGCGCTTGCTCAGCAGCTGGGAGAGGTACTCGGAACGCTCCACAGACGTAGTACCCACCAACACCGGCTGGCCGGCCTCGACATGTTCAGAGATGTCATCGACCACGGCGGCGAACTTCGCCTCCTGAGTCTTGTAAATGCGGTCGGAGTGGTCGATACGCTGGTTCGGCTTGTTCGTCGGAATCGGCACCACATCGAGGCCGTAGATGGAGTGCAGCTCGGCAGCCTCGGTTTCGGCGGTACCGGTCATGCCGGAAATCTTGTCGTAGAGACGGAAGTAGTTCTGGAGGGTGACGGTTGCCAGCGTCTGGTTCTCGTTCTTGATCTCCACCTGCTCCTTGGCCTCGATGGCCTGGTGCATGCCCTCGTTATAACGGCGACCAGCCAGGACACGGCCAGTGAAGCCATCCACAATCATGACCTCGCCGTTGCGGACGATGTAGTCCTTATCGCGGGTAAAGAGCTCCTTAGCCTTCAGCGCGTTGTTGAGGTAAGACACCAACTGCGAGTGCTCCGGGGCGTAGAGGTTATCAATACCGAGCTGATCCTCTACGAACTCGACGCCCTCTTCCAACACACCGATGGTGCGCTTCTTATGGTCTACTTCGTAGTGGATGCCTTCACGCATCTTCGGCGCCAACTGGGAGAAGACGCTGTAGAACTGGGAGGAACCATCGACTGGGCCGGAAATGATGAGCGGGGTACGGGCCTCATCGATAAGAATGGAGTCCACCTCATCGACGATGCAGTAGTGGTGGCCGCGCTGTACGGTGTCATCGAGCGAGCGGACCATGTTGTCGCGCAGATAGTCAAAGCCCAGCTCGTTGTTAGTACCGTAGGTGATATCGCACGCATAGGCCTCTTTACGCTCCGGCGGGCGCATCTCGGAAAGAATGACGCCAACGGAGAGACCAAGCCAGCGGTGCACACGGCCCATCATCTCCGCGTCACGCTTAGCCAGGTAGTCGTTAACGGTCACGATGTGCACACCCTTGCCCTCAAGCGCATTGAGGTAGGCCGGCAGCAGTGAGGTCAGGGTCTTACCCTCACCGGTGCGCATCTCAGCAACGTTGCCGAAGTGCAGGGCAGCACCGCCCATGATCTGCACCTTGTAGTGCTTCTGATCCAGCACGCGCCAGGCAGCCTCACGCACGGTTGCAAAAGCCTCAAGCAGAATGTCGTTGAGCTTCTCGCCCTTGCTCAGGCGCTCCTTAAACTCCTCCGTCTTCGCCTTCAGCTCATCGTCGGAGAGCTTGGCAAAATCATCCTCGAGGGCAATAACATCATCAGCCATCTTGGCTAGGCGCTTTACGGTGCGTCCCTCACCGGCGCGGAGCAGCTTGGAAAGTCCAAACACGTCTAGATAGTCCTTCTTGTCGCGACAATATAGTTAACTCGTCGCCATTGTACTCACTAGGTTTTAAGCCTCGCTGCAGGGCTAGCCCAAAGTCTCTCTACACTGCCCCACTCCACCGCGAGTTCGACGTTCACTCAGTTCCCCCTGTTAACGATCCCGTGGAGGACAACGATTTCCTTAACAAAGGTGAACGATGTTCATCTTGCTCCTCTCGCTTCGTCCCGAGGAATGTCCACTCCACGCCCTACACGAAAAGGACTAAACCATGAAGCTTTCCAGGTTTGCCGTAGCCGCAGCCACCTCCACCGCCCTGGCGGTCAGCACGCTCACCGCCCCTGCCGCCTTTGCTGCCGAAGACGATGCCCCACAAGGCGGAAGTGCCATGTGGCTCTATAGCACCATTATGACCGGAGCATTAGAAATCGCTGAAAGCTCTCACGCCCCTAATACGCATCCAACCGAAAACTTCGGCACGGATTTGCTCATCGTCGCCCCGCTAGCTATCGCGCTGATTCCACTCCAATTCGTGGCCGAGCAAGAAGTCCGCCTATCGAGCCAATTCTCCCTCTAGGAATCCGCCTATCAGTACAGAGTAAGAAGGCCCTCGCCGCACAGTCCACAGTGCAGCGAGGGCCTTTGGCTCTTCGGCGACCAGTATGCGCTTGACTTACGCAACTAGACGGGAAGGCGCGAGAGCTTAGCTCTCTTCATTCTCCTCAGTCAGAGAGATGAGACCGTAGTCGTAGGCATGACGGCGGTAAACCACGGACGGCTTGTTGTTCTCCACGTTGATGAAGAGGTAGAAATCGTGGCCCACCAGCTCCATCTCGCTGAGAGCATCATCGACAGACATCGGGGTGGCCGGGTGCTCCTTAAAGCGCACAATCTGGCCCGGGCGAACATCTTCGACGGTCTCTGCGTACGGATCGATGTAGCGATCTTCCTTGGTGAGCTGGGCCGCCTCAGCCTCAGCAACCATCTCGGCGGCAATCTCGCCGGTACCCTTCTGGGCGCGGTGGCCGGACTTGACGTTCTCACGGCGGACCTTGACCTTGCGCAGGGAGCGCTCCATCTTGCTCAGGGCCGTCTCGAGGGCCGCGTAGAAGGAGTCTTCCTTAGCCTCGGCACGTGCAATATGACCCTTGCCCGTGGCAGTGATTTGCAGGCGCTCAGCCTCGGACTCACGGCGCGGGTTCGGCTCGTGCATCAGCTCTACATGGAAGAACGTCAGAGTCGGATCAAGGCGCTCAATCTTGGCCAGCTTACCGGCGACGCGCTCCTGGAAGTGTTCCGGAACTTCCACGTTACGCCCCGTGATGGTGATTTGAGCGTTGGTCTGCTGGGACATGTAAATGCCTCCCTTTACTCGTGGGGACTGAATGACGCACATTCTGCGGACCTTGAGAAGGCCTGTGATGAGGGCTTCTCATCCGCTTCCCTGTGACACTCCTCATGCTACCACTGGTCATAACCAACGGATCGACCGGCCCCCTCTTCTCGCTCCGGCCAGTGCGCCTAGCTAGGCATCTGCCAGCACAATTGCTCCAACCACGTCACCCCCGACGGCCCTAATCCGCGCGGCGCTCGCGCGCAAGGTAGCACCGGTGGTCACGACATCGTCGACAAGCAGCACCGCGCGGCCCCGAAGCTGCTGCGCGCAGGGACGAAGGAGCACTGCCGCGCGCATATTATCCGCACGTTCACCTGCGGAAAGTTCCGACTGGTCCGCGCTCGATTCGGACGTAGCCAGTGCCTGGAGCGTGCGCCAGCCGGGAAGCCGCGACGCTGCCGACTCACACAGTGCGGTAACCGGATCACCACCGCGGGCACGCGCCGAGGACGCCCGAGTTGGCGCTGGGACGAGCAGGGCTGTCTCGGGAATATCGCCGCGCGCACGTAAATAATCGATACCAGCTGCCACCACAGCACCCATATGAGCACGCACCACGTGGTTACCGCGTTCTTTCATCGCGATGATAACGCCACGGCGGGTATCGGAATACGGCCCTAAAGCCCACGTAGGAAACCCCAATGGAATGGGTCGCTCAACTCGGCGCGGCACCTCACGCAGGTGTTCCTGGCAGCGCGGGCACAGCGCCCCACCCGCCTCGGTCTCATCACCGCAGCCGGCACAAGGGCGTGGCAAAATCAGCTCCACGAGCGAGGCCGCAAGCTCCCCTATCCCCCAATTGTTCGGCATGCTGCCTACTCTAGCCGCGGCCTCGGAGGCACGCAGAGGGCTGGATTTAACGCGGAATGATGGGCGAGGAACGCACGCCGCGCAGACCATCAACCTCACGCCAGTAGGAGCTCTCCGAGCCTCCTGCCGGCAACTGCAGGAGGGCGTGCGCATCGGTGACGTACAAGGTCGAGGGTGAGGCGGCCACCGCAACCACCGGTGCGGTGATGTTACCGGTCGGCAAAGTCGTAGCTGCGGAACCATCTTGTTCTACTCGCCATACTGGCGAGTTGGAAGCGGAAGTGCCGACCAGCAGCGAACCATCGGCCTGCCATTCCACGGACAGTGCCGAACCGGTGAGCTCAGGGCCAACCTGGTGGACGTTAACGATGCGCCGCTCACCAGAGGTGGCACGGGCGACGACACCGGTGTAAATGCTGCCGTCAATAATCATGGCGATGCGCGCGCCCGTAATGGACAGGCGAATAACGGAAATCTCGCCATCGATAGCGTCCAAGGCAGAGGTATCCACTTCCGAGGTACTGAGTTCACCAGTGGCTGGCGAACGCGTCACGCGAACAACATGCTCGCCATCGACAACGGTCCACGCCACTTGGCCACCCACCTCGAAGGTAGGGCGAGCGAGCGTTGACCCGGTGACGGAATCACCGAGTTCTTGGCCGATCTCGCCCATCGACAGTTGCGACTCGTCCTTAGAACGTTTGCGCACAGCAGCCACGACGCCTTCATCGGAAATGTCGGCAGATTGGATGTCGTGGATCTGTCCAGCCGGCCCGGAAAGCTCCACGGGTCCGTCCGAGGCAACATCCAGCAAGGAGCCATCATTGACGGCGTAGAGCTTTGCCACTGACTGCGCAGCCACCTCAGGGTTAAACTCTGCAAAGTCATCGATGGTCATCTCTTCCATGCCGTCAACCATGGGGCTGCCATCGATCGTGGCCCGCACGGTGCTGGCCAGCTCCGCATTGTTAAGCGTCCACACCAGCTGGGCCGCGAACTTTAACCGTTCTTCTTGCGACATCCCTGACATGCCACTGAACTCATAGACCCCCTCATTGAGGCCAAGGAACGTGGCGTCCTTGGGTACGAGGGAGGAAATAGCCGGGGCAATATCGGAGGATGGGCCCTGGAGCAGCAACGTCACCAATTCGGCAGCGATGGAATCTCTGCCGGTGTAGAGCCACCTCCGGTCCGCCACCAGCATGCGTTGGGTGACATCGTAGAAATACAAGGACTGTGGGCGGTAGCGGTTGCGCAGCTCCGTGCGCTCAATGACGGCACCGGTGGGAAGATCCGTAATCCGCCATTGCCCATCGAATTGGCGCAGGCGGACGGTCGCCTCAATCCGCGAGTTATCGGGCACATAGGCGCCGCCATCCGCGAGGCGGCCAATAATATTGCCGCGAACCGAGTACTCCAGCGCTCCATCTTCCATCTTGGAGGTCACGAGGTCGATGGAATCGACAACCAAGACGGTATTAGTGGGGTCCCAGGTATTCGCAATATCGGAGGCCAAGAAGGTACGCGCAGCGGCATAATTACCTGCCGGGATAGCAGCAGCGGAATAAAAGTCACGAATGAGCAGGTCCGGGTCGCTATCAGTGCGCGGCTCCACGATGGCATCCTCTGCCCGCTCGTGTGGGACGAATGTACCGATGACTTGGGGATCGGTGTTGCTGGGCAGCGTCGAACATCCCACGAGAGCAGTCAGCGACACACAGCTGAGTACCGCCAAGATACGACGAGCGGGGATCATCGCTGGGCCTCCTCATCGAAATCGGGCACGTTCTCCTGGTTAAACGGCGTCTCGTCCTCTACCACTGTAGGGCGGGACTGGCGTTCCGAGGGCCAGACAATTCCAGCATCGTCACCAGTGGCCTTGGTGCCTTCTTCCGGGCCCACTTCAGGATCGTTGTGTGATGGGAAATCTGCATCCACCGTGACAGTGCTTCCACCACGGTCCAGAGCGCTCTTTGCACCGGACATGCTGTCCGTGGCCAAGCCGGCAGCGCTCACACCATACGGCAGCGCCGCCTGTTCCTCAGCTTCCACTGCCGCCGGTTGTGGTGCTCCCGGTACTTCCAAGGCAATGGGCTCGGACTCTATGGACTGGCCTGGGGTGCGCGGAAGAATGAGGCGGAAGCGCGAGCCGACGCCAAAGTAACCGATGGCGTCGAGAGTACCGCCGTGCAGCATAGCGTCCTCACGTGCAATAGCTAGGCCAAGCCCAGTTCCGCCCGAATGGCGCTTGCGCGACGAGTCCGCGCGCCAGAAGCGGTTAAACACAAGCTCCTCTTGGCCTTCCTTGAGGCCGACACCGGAGTCGGTAACAGCGATTCCGACGGCGTCGTCAGTCGTGGCAACATCCACCGTGACGGGATTTCCCTCAGAGTGGTCGATAGCGTTGGCAAACAAGTTGCGCAAGACTCGCTCAACTCGGCGCGAATCGCACTCCACTGCCACCGGCTCCGCTGGTGCGTTGATGCGGACCTCGACGCCAAGCTCTTCTGCCAAGTGCTCCACTTGGCTCATCGCCGAATCAATGCAGGAGCGGATGTCAATGGACGCGGTGGACAGGTCCGCCACGCCGGCATCGTGACGCGAAATCTCCAGTAGATCCGCCAAGAGCTCTTCAAAGCGATCCAGCTCCTTGATGAGCAACTCTGCGGAGCGCTTGGTGTAGGGGTTGAAATCATCGGCATCAGCAGCAATGACATCGGCGGCCATGCGCACTGTGGTCAACGGCGTACGCAGCTCATGGGAGACATCCGAGGTGAACTGGCGCTGCAGGTCACCGTATTCCTCCAGCTGCGCAATCTGCTTGGATAGCTTGTCGGCCATGTCATTGAAGGAGGAGGCTAGGCGGCCCATCTCGTCATCGGAGTTAACCACCATGCGTTCGCGCAGGTGGCCGGCGGCAAGACGCTGTGCAATACGTGAGGCAGAACGAATCGGGGTAATAACCTGCTGGGTAGCTAGCCATGCAATACCCACGAGCAGCACCACAACGACCACGCCGGCAGCGGAGAGCAAACCGCGCATCAGTGCCATCGTGGATTCCTCTGATTCCATCGAGAGCACGAGGTAAACCTGCGTATTCGGAATATCACACTCGATGGGCGTGCCGACCATCAGCGCGTTATAGGTCGCGCCCGATTGTTGGTCCACGGTGGCGTATTGCTGCACGATTTGCCCTTGGCCCACGAGCTCACGCATTCCATCTGGGATGCGGTAGCCCTCCGGCGAGGTTGTCGCCGTGCCATCAGGATTGTCCACCACCACAACGGGTTCGTAGACCGCTTGGGCGTCGTTTTGTTGCGCCGACATCTGCCCCAATGCTGCGCGCGCTGAGTTGATACGCACCTGCGTCGAGTTTGCGGTACCCGTGGCATCAATCTGCTGCTCCACGGCCACGCGCGCACGGTCGAGCTCCTGCAGAGCAGTCTCTTCCTTCTGGCTTACCAGCTGCTGCGTCAACACCGACACCAGCGCGTACGCCAAAATCAGCATGACCACCGCAGAGGCCACGAGCATCATGCCGATGACGCGTGTCTGCAGGGATGTACGCCAGCGCTCGACGACGCCATCCCTGACTCGCCTCAACCCATCAAAAATAACGGCTGTCCTTTACTCGCCGACTTTGCCGGTCTTATATCCCACACCACGCACGGTGAGCACAATCCGCGGGTCTTCTGGGTCGTGCTCGATCTTCGCGCGAAGGCGCTGCACATGCACGTTGACGAGGCGAGTATCGGAGGCATGGCGGTAGCCCCACACGGACTCCAGCAAAGCCTCACGGGTGTGGACCTGGCCAGGTTTACGGGCCATCTCCAGCAAGAGATCAAATTCCAGCGGGGTCAAGGAAATTTCCTCGCCACCCTTGCGGGTGACGGTGTGCTCGGGAACGTCGATAAGCAAGTCCCCGACCTCAATCATCTCACCGGAGGAAGAATCCGAACGGCGCAACCGCGCGCGGATACGGGCAATGAGCTCCTTCGGTTTAAAGGGCTTGGTGATGTAATCATCCGCGCCCGATTCCAAGCCCAGTACGACGTCGACGGTGTCCGTCTTCGCGGTGAGCATGACAATCGGCACGGAGGACTCGGTACGGATGGCACGGCAGATATCCACACCATTCATGCCCGGCAGCATGAGGTCCAGCAAGATGAGGTCTGGGTCATGGTCGTGGAAAGCCGGGATGGCCTCATTGCCGTCATTAACGGCTACAGGCTCCAATCCTTCGGCTTCAAGCACGATGGTGAGCATTTCGGCAATTGCCGGGTCATCATCCACAACCAAGATTTTCGGTGCCACGTTACTGTTCTCCTACGAGGTCCTTGACAGATTGAATAATCATATCGGCATCCGCGGTGGCGATCCACCGTCCTGCCCACTCCTGCTGCGCGAGACGCCTATAGGCTGCCGCCGTGCGGGCTTGCAGCCCGGCATCGCGCTCATATCGGTCCCGGGTGCGGCAATCATCGTCGGCAGCGCGGGCTACGGCACGTTGGCCAGCGACGGCAACGTCGGTATCGAGGAAGATCTGCAGTTGCGGAACCGGCAAACCCAAACGCTCAAACTCCAGCTCATAAATCCAGTCAACGACGGATTCTTCGCCCACTCGGGCAGCCGAGTATGCAGCATTGGAAGCCACGTAGCGGTCGAGGATAAGCAGAGAACTCGTGTCTTCTGCGGCAACGAGAAGCTGCTCTTTGGCGCCAAAGCGGTCAAGCGCAAACAGCGTGGCCATGCCGTAGGCAGAATCGGTAAGATCACCCATCTTTCCGTACAGCGCCTGCTGCGCCAGCTGCGCGTGAATGGAGTCCTCATAACGCGGGAAGCTCATGACTGAGACCTCACAGTCAAGTTCCTTCCGCAGGCGTTGGGTGACGGTGTTTTTCCCGGCGCCGTCAATGCCCTCAATACTAATCAGCATGCTGAGTGAAACCCTCTGAGTGACAACTCTTAAAAAATGAACGGTCCGCACATACCTATACGGACCTCAACAACGGATGTCTAGGACAGTGCCTCAATGAAGGCTTCGAGATCATAGTCTTCCTCGACACCTTCGAGCAGCTCCAAAGCATGTTCGTGGAGGTTTTCACTCCCAGAACCTGCGAGGTCGCGGATGAAGGGGTAATCCTCCACAACTTCGCCGGCGCTGAAGGGAGCGCCTGCCCAGATGGCGGCGATGGTGGCG
Organism: Corynebacterium sp. HMSC078H07; assembly: GCF_001812805.1. Lineage (GTDB taxonomy): Bacteria > Actinomycetota > Actinomycetes > Mycobacteriales > Mycobacteriaceae > Corynebacterium. The sequence goes on from NZ_KV810511.1 coordinate 49,549, forward strand.
GCTGCCAGTGCGTTGCGCTGTTCCTCTTCGGTCTGGTCTTCACCGGAGACCGCTAGCGCGCAGGCATCATCGACTGCAGCCACAATCTCTTCGTCTTCGAGAGCTGACAGCTCGTCAAGAAACTCGACGTTAGCCTCGTCAGTGAAGATATCTTCATCCCATGAGCTCATTGGTTTCTCCTTTTACCTAATGTCTGATGCTGAAATCTGAAACTGTGGGGTCGTAGGGCGCCGGCACGGCACCACACCGCTAGGTGAGGTCTCTTACCCACTTTTACCATTCTTTGGACAGTGTCACGCAGGTCTCCGCAGTTCCGTGTCTAGGGCCACGGTAGTGCACAACTCTGCACCGGCGAGCACAAGCCCGCCTGCACTTTTCTGTCAAAAGCCTGTATACGAGCAGGGATTATAAGGTGAATCCTTGGGTTCACCAGGTTTCATGCTATCGTTGTTACCGACTTGTGACCTTGTGCGAGGAAAGGAGATTCAGGATGACCAGCACCCCACGCCGAGTCCTCGTATTTATTGCGGCCGGTCTCCTTCTCGCTGTTGCCATTGGCACGGTGGTCTGGCGCACGAGCGCCCCGAACTCCGTTGTCACAGAACCTTCGGCAGCCACGGCTGAGACCAGTTCTTCGGCGCCGCAGACTTCCTCTTCTGAGCATTCCTACACCACCACGTCCTCCGCCCCGCAGCAGAAGACGTCCCAGGAGCAGATTGCAGCCCCCGCAGAAGATCCCTACTTGGCACCAAACGCTGTCTTGGACCGCACGGAGCCTGCTCAACCCACAGCTGTCTACCGCCCGGATAACGTCTCGTCGCTACACAATCAGCAACCTCAGGACACTGCGCAGTCCCAGGCTACGAACTATCCGCAGGTACCCAATAGCTCACCGGAATCTTCTGCTGCTGCTAGTGCTACTTCCTCGCCTGGCGCACAGACCCCAGGTTCCACCAATAACGGCACCCCGAGCACTGAGCCCACCGCTCAGCCAGCGCCGCACACTGCATCTCCGCAGGATGCGCCGGATGCGCAGCACAACAACCGCGCTGAGCCTGGCAGCGCGGAACCCCAGGTGTCCACTGCTCCGGAGCACACCCACGCTCCGGATGCCCCTGAAAACTCTCGGGACACGCAGCCAGCGGGCCTCGCCCAGGAGGCCCCAAAGCCTCAGGAAGAACCGCACAGCGATGTAAGGTTCAGGGAACCGACTGCCGAGCAGGAGAAGGCTCAAGACTCGCAAGAGGCGCAACAGGAGATTGCGGATAAGCTCGCTGAGCTGGAACGCGAGCGTGAACAAGACGCCTCCCGTACTAACGAGGCACCCAAGCCCGCTGCTCCGACCGACGGTGCCCCGGCAGCCGAGGAGCCTGCTGCTGAGCAGCCAGAACCAGCTGAGCCTGCCGCGAAGGACCCCGCAGCAGACGCCCTCACTGCGGAACAGCCGGCGAACGAGGAACCATCCGTCAGGATTGCGTCCACGGACCCGGAAGGTGCGCGAACGGACTCAGGTGCGGACAAAGCTCCCGTGAAGGCCGAGGCTCCAGCGGCACCGGAACTGCCCTCCTCCCCGGAAGAACTGTCAGGGCTGTCAGGCCGCGCTTAACGCCGCCGCCGCAGATTTTGAGTAATCTCCGCGCTTAATCGCCGTGTTTATACGCGGGCGATGAACACCTGCGCAGCGCCGTTCTCCGCAGCACGCACAGTGGCAACTGGGTCGCCGGCAGGAAGCCAAGCGGCGTGGCCGGCGCTGAGCGCCACACTTTCACCGTGCTCGTTGTTGACATCAACGGCGCCGGAGGTGCAGAGCACGATGACGGGACCGTCAAAATCAACGTCCACTGAGTCGTCACCGGACAATTCCACGCGGTCCAGCGCGAACTCCTCAATCGGCACCGGATAAGACCATGCCTGAGCACCGTGGACGTGGCTTTGTGTTGATTGATCTACTTGCGGCACTCGCGGGTCCTGTGCGGCGGAGTAGGTCAGAACCTTGACCAGCTCCGGAACGTCCACAAACTTAGGTGTCAGGCCGCCACGCAGAACGTTGTCGGAATTGGCCATGATCTCCACGCCAAGGCCCGAGACATATGCATGTAGCTCGCCAGCGTTGAGGTACACCGCTTCGCCCGGCTGCAGCACGATGTGGTTCAGCAGCAGCGCGCCGAGCACGCCGATATCGCCGGGGTACTGCTCGTTGAGTGCGGCCACGGTATCCATAACCATGCCCATCCACTCCTCGCCTGTGCCTTGGTCGCGGAGGCGTTCACCAGCAGCGACGACGGCAGCGATAAGCTCCTTGCGCTTAGCGCCCGGGATGGTAATCCACGTGGTGAACAGCGCGCGCAGGTTATCGCTTTCTGCCTCCGGGTCATCCGCGAGCATGCTGACGTAGTGGTCAAGCTCGGGGCACTCCAGCGCGGTGAAGAGGCGGCGGGTCTGCTCCAAAGGACGGAAGCCTGCCATGGCATAGAACTCTGTCAGCGCCACGATGAGCTCAGGTTTGTGGTTATCGTCCTTGTAGTTGCGGTTGGGGGCTGTCAGCTCAATACCTGCCGCGTTTTCACGCGCAAAGCCTTCCTCCGCCTGCGCCTTCGACGGGTGCGCCTGCAAAGATAGCGGCTCAGCCGCGGCAAGAATCTTCAGCAGGAAGGGCAGGTTTTCGCCGTACTCGTCTGCCACGCGTGCGCCAACCTGGTTCGCTGGGTCCGCCGCGATGATGTCATCGAGACGTTCACCGTCCACGGTGGATGGGTCAGCTGGGTGCGCACCAAACCACAGCTCCGCTACGGGGCTCTGCGTTTCAGGTTCTCCCAGGAGGGCAGGAATCAGTGTGCGCGAACCCCAGGAATAGTTGCGGGCAGCGCTCTCGAGCAGCTTCATCGATATCCTCTATTTCACGTCATAGGCGGTCGCGGCGTAACTCCGCGTAATCAACTGCAGCGCGCCGGCCAGATCCCCACTGGAGGGGTCGGCGCTCGCCGCAGCGAATGAATGGGGCAGGTTCGCCTCTTCCTGTCCCCATAAAATTAATTTCAAGGGTACCAAAGGCTCCCCATCTTCAAAGGGGTCGTGGAAGATATCAGTCGGCGCGTCCTCCAGAATCGGCCCGAGGCCTTCCGCATCCACGACCGAGCCACCCAGCCCATGCGTTGCCCAGATAGCGCCTGCCATGCGGGCAACGAGCGCGCCTAGATGCACGCGCGTTCGCTCCTCAGAGAAGGCATAGGGGTCCGGACCACTGCTGTGAACCACGCGGCCACCCTCCGCAAACTCGCGCAGGGCACGGCCTGGGTTCGTGGTGGAATCTCGCTGCGGGGACAGTGCTTCGATTTCCCGATCCACGGCTTCCGCCACGTCTTCCAGACGGCGCGCGACCAGCTCCGGGTCCTCGCTCAGCACCGCCTGTACCGCATGAAGCGCCACGATAGCCCGAACTGGGGAGACTCCCTCTGCCGTGGGCAGCTGGTCTATCACCACGGTGTCGTCAGGGGCGTCCTCAACTTCGTTGAGGCAAATGGTGGTGGCGCCGCGCCGTGCGGCGTCGTGCAACGCGCGTTCTGCCCACGGGCTTTCCCCTGCCACGACGACCACGTCGAGAGCACCGATGAAACGCGGTAGTGATTCGCTGACCACAATGGGAACGTCCGCTGGCTCCGCAAGCCCCACGGCCACATGCGCAGCGGCCCGGGACACTTGGTCCGCAGCGAGGATAACGAGGGAACGCGGACGCATGCCGCTCACTACCCGGGCAAGGTCTGGCACGGCGGAGGCTACGAGGCGGGCTTGAGCGCCTTCGTGGGCGACGTCGAAAAAGCGCACGGTTTCGGGGTCATAGGAAGTCATGGGCTCGAGCATAGCTAGGATGAGGGATCATGAGCATTCATCCGGTAGTCCTCGTCGGTGGTGGCCCGGGCGCGTGGGACCTCATCACGGTGCGCGGTATGCAGGCTCTGCAGGCTGCGGACGTGATTGTGGCCGATCACCTCGGCCCCACCGCACAGTTGGACAAGCTGTGCGATGTTGACGCCAAGGAGCTTATCGACGTCTCCAAGATCCCCTACCGCACACAAGTTGCACAGGAGCGAATCAACGAGATCCTCCTCGAACAGGCCCAGGCAGGCCGCCGCGTGGTGCGGCTTAAAGGCGGCGATCCCTACGTTTTTGGCCGTGGATTCGAGGAACTGACCGCGCTCACGGAGGCTGGCATGCCCGTGGAGGTCGTCCCCGGAGTAACCTCCGCCGTGGCGGTGCCGGCGCTGGCGGGCACTCCCGTTACGCATCGCGGCATGGTACATGCCGTCACGGTAGTCTCAGGCCATCTCCCGCCGGGTCATTCTAAGTCCCTGGTGGATTGGGCAGCTCTTGCCCGCTCTGGGGCGACGCTATCGGTCATTATGGGTGTCAAAAACGCCGCAGCGATTGCCGCGGCGCTTATCGACGCCTCCCTAAGCCCCCACACCCCGGTCCACATCATCCAAGAAGGCTCACTAGCTGAGGAACGTTCTTTCAGGTGTGAGCTGGCCGAGCTCGGCGCCACGATGGAGGCGCAGTCCGTGGCACCGCCGGCAGTCATCGTTATCGGCGAGGTCGCCGGACTCTAATCCGCGCGTGCAGCCGACGCCCCGACGCGGGCCGTTTCTGCCGTGTCTTCAGAGCCAGTCGGCTCTGTGGAGCTCACGACGCGGCTGCCACCACGCGTCGGACTCGAGTGGTGGCCTTCGTAGTTCTCTTCGCGCTCATCGCGCTTGCGGCGGCGATTGGACCACACGGTGAGGGTAATGCCTACCACCAGTGAGGCGATTTGTAGGCCCACGATCACTCCGTGCGGCAGCGCCCAGCCCATTGCCTTGGGCACGTTGAGTGTGACGATAGCCGTACCGACGAGGCCGCCCAGCAGTGTCGGGTTGATGCGGGAAATGAGCCACGCCGCGATAGGTGCGGTGATCATGCCACCGATAAGAAGCGCCACCACAGCCGCAGCATTGGCCACGATTTCGTGCCACAGGCCCACGATGAATCCGGCGGTCGCACCGAATGTCACGAGGAATTCCGCGGTGGTCACCGTGCCGACGATGCGACGCGGCTGTTCACGGCCGACTGCCATAAGCGTCGACGTAGAAAGCGGCCCCCAACCGCCGCCACCGGAGGCATCAACGAAGCCGCCGACAATACCTAGTCCGGTAAGAAACGGGGTGGAATGCGGCCGCGCGGTTGAAGCCTTCTTCGGGCGACGGCGAGAAAAACGCCACACCAGGTTAATACCCAGAATAAGGAGGATGGTGGAGGTAACCGGTACTGCGGATTCCAGAGACAGGTTGGACAACACCGTCGCCCCCAAGAACGCTGCGATGGCACCCGGGACACCCAACTTGAGCACCGTTGGCCAGTGCACGTTGCCGAAACGCCAGTGGCTGATACCGGAGACGAGGGTGGTTCCCAATTCCGCGGTGTGGACTACGGCCGACGCCGTTGCTGGCCCAAGGCCGGCAAGGAGCAAGATTGTCGTAGAGGTGACGCCAAAACCCATGCCGATACCGCCATCAACGAGCTGTGCAGCGGCACCCGCAAGAGCGATGAGAATGAGGCTACGCATGAGCCACCTCCTGGAAACGTCGGGACACGATGTCCGCTAGGGACTCTCCCAGCGGTGGAAGCACCTTTCGGTGCTGTGGGTTAGATGGATTGTCGGAATGGGAAGCAAGGCGGTCGAGCAACAGGCCAGGGCTGACGAATAGCGGCACAACCACTTCGCTATGCGAACTGGACGCGATGCGCCCAGCTTCGCGATTCCAACTCTCACTGCGAGACGCGTGAGCGTCTCGCGCGTGAGCGTCTCGCGCG
>NZ_KV810511.1:55492-119778 GCF_001812805.1 Corynebacterium sp. HMSC078H07
GCGTGAGCGTCTCGCGCGTGAGCGTCTCGCGCGTCTCGCGTGGCATAGGCAACTTCTGCGTCGCATCCGGTGAGCTCACCCACGCGACGGGCAAGATTCGCGACAGCGTCATTAGCCTGCTCATCGGAAGAACCAACAGAATAAACCACTACTTTATCGCTACCGGCAGGAACTTGCGCGGCGAGAAGCTGAGCCATGTCCTCTCCAGTGCCGAGGCCGCAAGCTCGACGCAGGACCAGACCAGACGATGCAGAAGCGCTGACAATCGCGGCGGGCACATCCACGCGCTGGTGATAGCCCTCGGTAAAGAGCAGTGGGACGACAACAGCATCGCGCACTCCGCGTTGAGCCAACTCTTGTGTTGCTGCCTCTAAGGTCGGTTCGTTGAATTCGAGGTGCGCGGCCATAGCCGGAACGCCGGCGAGTAAACCTGCGGCACGGGTCAGGGCCTCCACGTGTGGTGCGGCTGCCGGGTGGCGCGAGCCGTGTGACAACGTAATGAGTGCGGTCATGATGGCTCTCCTCAGTTAAACGTTAGGCCTTCGGCGCAGTGGAGTGACCGCGTCGAGCTAGGGAACGCTTGAGTGCTTCGTTGGCGGATACCGCCGGGGCGGGAGCTACCGGGGCATCGTCTTGACCATAAAAGCGCAGCGAGAAGATGCGCAGGCACTCTTCGCACTTCCAGGCAAAGTCGTCTTCCTCATCCGGGAAAAGGTCGGTGCCGGCGCAGTAGGGGCAGTACGCCGGGTGGTTGCGGTTGGGGTTGGGCTCGCGGCGGAAATTCACTGCAGGTCCTCCTCGTCAGCGCGCAGTACCCAGTGGCGGAACTCTTCGCCGTCGTCGGGCTGCTCTTTGTACTTGTTGACCAAGCGGATGACGTACTCCGGCAGCTCGTCGGCCACGACCTTGTGACCGCGCAGCTTGCGGCCCCAGTCCGGAGAGAGACCCAGCGCACCGCCCAGGTGCACTTGGAAACCTTCCACGCGGTTGCCGTCCGCATCAGTGACAATCTGACCCTTAAGCCCGATGTCAGCCACCTGCGAGCGAGCACATGCGTTCGGGCAACCGTTGAGAGCGATGGAAAGGGGAACATCGAGGTCACCCAAGGTGTCTTCCAAGATGTCGACGAGCTCGATAGCGCGGGCCTTCGTGGTCACGTGCGCGAGCTTGCAGAACTCCAGGCCGGTGCAGGAGATGACGCCGCGTCGGAACTCGGAGGGTTGGGAGTACAGTCCCGTCTCATCAAGCGCACGAGAGAGCTCCGGAATGTCCTCTTCCTCCACGTCGAGGAAGAGCAGCTCCTTCATCGGGGTCGTGCGGATGCGGGTAATGCCAAATCTCTCCGCTACATCAGCGATGGCAATGAGCTGTTCGCCTGTCGCGTGGCCAACGGTGGGCTTTACGCCGACGTAGAACTTGCCGTCCTGCTGGCGGTGCACCCCGACGTGGTCCCGGTTACCCGGGGCGACGGGGAGCGGGAGGCCGTCGAGAAGCGGCTCGTCCAAGTACTCCTCTTCGAGTACTTGACGGAACTTCTCAACGCCCCACTGCGCCACGAGGAACTTCAAGCGCGCGCGGTTGCGGTTGCGGCGGAAACCGTAGTCTCGGAAGATGCGAGCCACACCGGCCCAGACCTCCGGCACCCGCTCGAGCGGAATCCACGCACCGAGGGATTGGGACAGCATCGGGTTGGTGGAAAGGCCACCGCCCACAAAGCAGTCGAAGCCAGGACCGTACTCGGGATGAGTTGTGCCTACGAAGGCAACATCCTGAATCTCATGGGTCACGTCCTGGCGGGCGTTTCCGGAGATGGCGGATTTAAACTTTCGTGGAAGGTTGTGGAATTCATCGCGCAGGAGGTATTCATTCTTAATTTCCTCGATGGCCGGAGTCGCGTCAATAATCTCGTCGGCAGCCACTCCCGCTACCGGTGAGCCAAGGATGACGCGGGGCACATCACCGCAGCCCAGGAGGGTATCCAATCCCACGGAGCGCAGTTTCTCCCAGATGGCGGGAACATCTTCAATCTGAATCCAATGTAACTGGATGTTTTGACGGTCCGTAAAGTCCGCGGTAGAGCGCGCATAGTCGCGCGAAATCTCACCCACCGCGCGCAACTTGGCAGGGTCGGCGCAGCCGCCATCAAAGCGCACGCGCATCATGAAGTATTCGTCCTGCAGCTCGGCGTTAGAGAGCTTGGAGGTCATCTCGCCGCCTAAGTTCTGATTGCGCTGGGTGTACAGGCCCAACCATTTAAAGCGTGGAGCAAGGTCCTCGGGTGGGATGGAGGAAAATCCCTGCTTGGAGTAGAGATCAATGACGCGCTGGCGTACCGCGAGGGCGTCATCCGCCTGCTTAATCTCCTCGTCTGCGTTGAGCGGGGAGGATCCGTCAATCTTCCACTGGCCTTCCGGCTTCTTCGTGCGCGCGGGCCGCTGTGTGGCGGTGGTCATAGTCTGCTGCCTTTCGTCGGTTAGTGAAAACCTACCGGTCTAGGAGAAACAGACAAAGCAGTCTTTTTTATTTTCTGAGCAATATGCAAAGCACGCTGCGTCTATGCCACAATGATCTCCGAATGTAATTAGGCATAGTTGCCCTACAGCAGACAAGCCGGTTCAATAAAGCCCACACTTGTTAAAGAACTAAGCTTTCGATAGTTAGTACAACACTCCGAAAGGTCATCCATGACTCAGCAGCCCCTGAAAGTAGCCGTCATCGGCGCCGGCCCAGCCGGCATTTACGCATCCGACATCCTGGTGAAGAAAACCGGCGGCAACGTTCAGATCGATCTCATCGAGCAGATGCCCGCACCGTTTGGCCTCATCCGCTACGGCGTGGCGCCGGACCACCCGCGCATTAAGGGCATTGTCAACTCCCTGCACCGCGTGCTTGATTCCGAACAGATCCGCCTGCTGTCCAACATCACCGTGGGCCGCGATGTCACCGTCGCCGAGCTCGAGGAGTACTACGACGCTATCGTCTTCGCTACCGGCGCCGTCGGCGACTTGGGAATGACCATCCCTGGCTCCGACCTCGAGGGCGTGCATGGCGCAGGCGAGTTCGTCGGCTTCTACGACGGCAACCCGCGCTTCGAGCGTTCCTGGGATCTTTCCGCCACCGACGTCGCCGTGATTGGCGTGGGCAACGTGGGCCTGGACGTGGCCCGCATCCTGGCCAAGACTGGCGACGAGCTTAAGGAAGCCACCGAGATCCCCGATAACGTCTACGAGTCCCTGGCTAAGAACCAGGCCACCACCGTGCGCGTCTTCGGCCGCCGCGGTCCGGCGCAGGCCAAGTTCACCCCACTGGAGCTCAAGGAGCTCGACCACTCCCCGACCATCAACGTGGTCGTGGACCCAGAGGACATCGACTACGACGAAGCCTCCCTCAAGGCTCGCGAAGAGGCCAAGTCCTGCGACTTGGTGTGCCAGACCCTGGAGGGCTACGCCATCCGCGAACCTAAGGATGCCCCGCACACCCTGCAGATTCACCTCTTCGAGCAGCCAGTCGAGTTCATCGGTGAAGATGGCAAGGTGACTGCCGTGAAGACCGAACGCACCGCCCTCAATGGCGATGGCTCTGTCTCCGGCACCGGTAAGTTCACCGAGTGGCCGGCGCAGGCCGTCTACCTGGCCGTGGGCTACCGCTCCGATGCCATCGAAGGCGTGCCTTTCAACACGCAGAAGAACGTCATCAACAACGACGGCGGCCACGTCGTCGATCTCGACGGCGCCATCGTGCCGGGCCTCTACACCACCGGTTGGATCAAGCGTGGTCCGGTGGGGCTTATCGGCAACACCAAGTCCGACGCCACGGAGACCATCGGCATGTTGCTTGACGACGCCGAAGCGGGCAACCTCTCCCACTCCCGCGAGGAGGACATCGTCGAGCTCTTCAAGTCCAAGGGCCTGGAGCACCTGACCTGGGAGGGCTGGAAGAAGCTTGACGCCGCCGAGCGCGCCTTGGGCGAGGCCGAGGGCCGCGAGCGCAAGAAGTTTGTCGAGTGGGAAGAGATGGTCACCCACTCGCGCGACTAGGCTGCTGTCTCAAGGCTGGGCCCACAGCCCCGACGGCAGATCCTCGCCGCCAACGGCAAGGCCTCCTGAACTAAAACTGCCCTATCTGACGAAACTCTCGCCTCCGCCACAATTAACGCGGAGAAGATCGTCAGTTAGGGCAGTTCTTGTCTCAAGGACTGCGCGTGAAGGCACATGCCTTCACGCTAGGCGCGGATGATGGCGAGGACCTCGTCGACGATGGCCCGCACCTCGTCAGCGGTCTTGGCCTCAACGTTGAGGCGCAGTAGCGGCTCGGTGTTGGAGGCGCGAACGTTGAACCACGCATCGGTGTCCTTGAGCTGCACGGTGACGCCATCGAGCTCGTCAACGGACTCAATCTTGTCTGCAAGCTCATCGAGTACGCGCTGCGTCGTGGCCTTCTGGTCCTCCACGGTGGAGTTGATTTCGCCCGAGGCCTCGTAGCGTGAGTATTGCGCCATCAGCTCGCTCAGCGGCTTGTCCTGCTCGCCCAGCGCAGCGAGCACGTGCATAGCAGCAAGCATGCCGGAGTCCGCATTCCAGAATTCCTGGAAGTAGTAGTGCGCGGAGTGCTCACCGCCAAAGACCGCCTTCTCCTTGGCCATCTGAGCCTTGATGAAGGAGTGGCCTACGCGGGTACGAACAGCCTTGCCGCCCTTCTCCGCGATGAGCTCCGGAACGGTCTTCGAGGTAATCAGGTTATGGATCACCGTGGAGCCCGGGAACTTGTCCAAGTAGCGCTCCGCCACCAGGGCGCAGATGGCGGACGGCGAGACCGGCTGGCCCTTCTCATCCACCACGAAGCAACGGTCGGCATCGCCATCGAAGGCAAGGCCGATATCCGCCTTCTGTTCAACGGTGAACTTCTGCAGATCCACCAGGTTCTTTGGATCGAGCGGGTTCGCCTCGTGGTTCGGGAAGGTGCCGTCGAGCTCAAAGTAGAGATCGCGGACGTCGAAAGGCAGGCCCTCAAAGACCGCCGGGACGGTGTGTCCGCCCATGCCGTTGGCAGCGTCGACAGCCACGACGAGTGGGCGGGAGCCCTCCAGCGGCACCAAGCCGCGCAGGAAGGCGGCATAGTCTCCCAGCACCTCACGCTCGGTGACGGTACCTGGCTCCCCGTCGAAGGCAGGGGTGCCGTCGATCAGCATGTCCTTGATCTGCTCCAGTCCGGTCTCTTGGCCTACCGGCACAGCCCCGGCCCGGCAGAGTTTGATGCCGTTGTACTTCGCCGGGTTGTGGGAGGCGGTAAACATGGCGCCTGCGCAGTTAAGGTCGCCGGCGGCAAAGTAGAGCTCATCAGTAGAGGTCAGGCCCAACATAATGACGTTGACGCCTTGTGCTGCAGCGCCTTCGGCGAAGGCTGCTGCCAGCTGCGGGGAGGACGGGCGCATGTCATGGCCCACCGCCAGGGTTTTCTCGCCTTCGCCGCGCAGGATAGCCGCATAAGCTGCGCCGGTATCCCGCACGAAGGTTTCGTCGATGTCCTCGCCCACAACGCCACGGACGTCATAAGCCTTGATCACTGCATTGAGCTGTTCACGAGTTCGCATAGCCCTACAGCATACTCATGTCCTCTTGCGCCTCTGCGCTGGGAAACACGGTTTATAAGGAAACCCACGAGGCTAGCGTCACCGAGCGCTAGTCGGCGTCTGGTACCACCGTCAGGTGCGCGCGGCGGCGTTGGCGGGCGTCGTGTACTCGCCGGGTGCGGAAGACTGGGTGATTGGAGTTGCGCGGGTCCGCGCCGTCGAAGGTGGCGGAGTAGTCAATGGGATCAGCTCCGGAGCCGGTCGTGGAATCGTCGACAAGCCCGGTGGTTACGCGGCCAGCCTCGCGCACGGCCTCAGCCAGAGCGGTGAGGTCATCATCCTCATCAAACTCGATGCGGTCCACGCGCACCATTTCCCACCCTTGGGGCGCGGTGATGCGCTCGCTGTGCTTCTCGCACAGGTCCCACGCATGGGGATCAGTATCTTCAGACAGTGGGCCCACAACGGCGGTTTGCTGGGCGTAGGCATAGGTCAACGTCGCCACGGCGGGACGGCCGCAGCCGGGGCGGGAGCAACGGCGGGAGCTATTCACGGCCCCAAGTCTAAACCCAAACTTGAGATTTCGATAGTCCTACACGGCGTGCCCCCTGCCCAAGCATCACCACCGCGTCTTAAACTAAGCCGCATGAGCACGCCCCGCCCCCACATTCGCCCGGCCCGCCACCGTCATGGCCGCGGCGCTCGCGGGCCGCTACTGCCCCATGCAACGCCCCGCTACCGCAGTAGCGCTGAACGCTTCGACATGGCCGTGCTCGAAGCTTATGCACCAATCCAAAACGCATTCGCCGAACAGCTCGCTGGCCTAGACTTGGCCGTCGACACTGTGCCCCGCATGCGACTATCCGTGGACATGACGGTCATGCCGGATGAGATCATCGCCGACGGACCGGTTCCCTTGGGGCGCATCGTGCCTGCCGGAGTCGATTCAGCGGGGCAACCGACCCGTGCTCGCCTGGTCATCTTCCGCATGCCAGTAGAGGAACGCGTGCGCTCAGCCCGAGAGCGCGAAGAGCTACTGTCCACCGTACTCACCGCCCTTGTGGCCAATTACCTTAATGTAGATCCAGAAGATATCGACCCGCGCTTTAGCTGGTAAAACACAACTCTCCCCCGCCATGCCGTGCGGGAAGCAAAGGTATGACGAGGGAGAAAAAGATGCTGCACTACCAGATCCGCTGCGCTAGCCGATTTCACGTTTTAATCGGCGGCGCTCACGGTCTGACAGTCCGCCCCAAATTCCGAAGCGCTCATCGTGCTCAAGCGCATACTCAAGACATTCATCACGCACAGCGCAGGCCTGACAGATGCGCTTAGCCTCACGCGTTGAACCTCCCTTTTCCGGGAAGAAGGCCTCCGGGTCCGTCTGGGCGCACAGCGCTTGGTCTTGCCACTCCTGCTCGACGGCACCAAAGAGTTCATCGAGCGACATCTCTGCAGCAGCACCGCCACGGAGAATAGCGCTGTTATTCGTTGTATTGTCCACGCCGCTTCCTTTCTCCGAGGTCGTTTCTCTCTTAGTCGGTGGCACCGACCGTACACCGAAAGTTGTTCTCGGTGCCGTGCCCGCCGTGCCGTTGATTACACTGATGTCATTTCACACCGGATCACTAAATATCGTCAACCTGTCGGGAGTCATTTTTCCGCGATCCCAGCAAAAACGCTGCACACGATCCTCAACTTTCACACCAGTCACAACGTGCCAGCCTTGGGGGTGAACATCGGGGGTACTACATGTAGTGGCTACCCCCTACCCTGTGAACAATTCCAAGGTTTCTTCGGCGTGTCGCCACCCACCCGCGCAGATCTCGTGGATCTCAATCGCACCACTAAAACCATCTGTCACGGCATAAAAAGAGGCGCTGGGAAGGTGTTTTCCCAGCGCCGAGGCTTACGATCGTCCTTTAGTTGCGTCTAAGCGCTAGCTACGGCTTTGCGTTTAGGCGTCTGAGCTGAAGCGGACTCCCGCGTCCGGAAGAGTCACACCTGGGAAGACGCGCATGCCGCCCTGCAGCTCGCAGCGCGCACCAATCGACGCGCCTTCACCGATGACGCAGTTATCGATGTGCGCATTGGCACCGATGTGCGCACCCGAAGCGATGATGGAATTGCTAATGATGGCGCCCGGCTCAATGGTCACCCCATCGAAGACCACGGTGCCATCAAGGCGCGAACCCGCGCCGATGACCGAGCCACGCCCCACAGCCGTGCCAGAGAGCAACAGCACGCCACCCGCAATGCCGGCGGACTCATCCACCACAGACTCACCGGTGCGACCGGTCAGCAGCGGCGAGTGCGCAATGCCGCGCACTAGATCAGAAGAACCACGCACGAAATCATCTGGGCGGCCCATATCGCGCCAGTAAGAGTTGTCCACGTGGCCCACGACCAGGTGGCCGGACTCCAGGAGCTGCGGGAAAGTCTCACGCTCAACGGAGACCACGCGGTCAGCCGGGATGGTCCCAATAACCTCCCGCTTGAACACGTAGCAGCCGGCGTTAATCTGGTTCGTCGGCGGATCCTCGGTCTTCTCCAAGAAGGCTGTTACTCGCCCATTGGAGTCTGTAGGAACGCAACCAAACGCGCGCGGGTCCGCCACGTTCAGCAAATGCATCGTGACGTCGGCCTGCTTCGAGTGGTGTGTATCGAGGATGCCGTTCAAGTCCATGCCGGAGAGCACGTCGCCGTTGAAGACCATGACGGTGTCGTGGCGCAGCTTGTCGTAGACGTTGCGGATACCACCACCGGTGCCCAGCGCAGTCTCCTCCACCACGTACTCAATCTCCAGACCCAAATCGGAGCCATCGCCGAAGTACTCTTCAAAGACCTCGGCCTTGAAGGAGGTGGAGAGCACGACGTGCTCGATTCCGGCCTCCTTGATACGGGCCAGAAGGTGCTGAAGGAAGGGGTAGTTGGCCGTCGGCAGCATGGGCTTCGGCGTACCAATCGTCAGCGGGCGCAAGCGGGTGCCGCGGCCTCCCACCAGAATGACGGCATCGGCCGTCAATCCCCACTGGGGTGCTGATTCAGTCATATCGATCCTTAAACTCTCACAGATAAGTCACCGTTAGTGTATAGGCCACAAGGCCTAGGACCCGTCGCGGCACGCGCTCAAAGCCAGCCCACGTACCCGAAGTCCCAGCCACAGTGCCGCGCGCAGCGGTGCCTCAAACCAATGCGGGTGCCGATCCGCCTGGAATCGGTAGGCGGAATCATGATGAGCTCGCAGCATCGCGCCGCGGTGCGCTTTCGTCGAATGGCCTTTGGCGTGCGTAATAACGGCCGACGGGCAGAAGATATTGCTCCAGCCTGCCCGCGTAAAACGATCACCCAAGTCCACGTCTTCCATATACATGAAATAGCGCTCATCAAAGCCGCCAATGGCGTCAAAGGCTTCCCACCGCACGAGGAGACAGGAGCCGGAAAGCCATCCGGCCGGGCGCTCGCTACTCATGTCCGCATCATTGCGGTAGGCCTTCGACCAAGGGTTAGCTGGCCACACCGTTCCGAAAAGCGCGTGACCAATTCCAGTGCTCAGCGTCGGCACCGCGCGAGCCGAGGGATAGTTCGTGCCATCCGGCTCCACGATGCGCGGGCCCACCGCCGCAGCCTGAGGATGGCGGCGTGCACAGGCGATGAGCTCGTCTAAAGAACCCTCACTAAACGTCACATCCGGGTTAGCAATGAGGAAGAACTCCTCATCCACTCCCCTCGTACGCGCGAAACGCGCGCCTGCGTTCATGCCAGCGCCATAGCCACTGTTGCCGCCGGTATCGAGGAATTCCACGTTCTCATGATCCCGCGCGGCGGCTTCGGGCACGCCATCCGTGGAGCCATTGTCGGCAAGGATGGTGAGGGTTGGGTGGGACGTCGCCAAGCACAGCGAGGATAAAAAGTCACTAAGGTAGCGGCCCGGGGAGAACGTCACCGTGACCACTGCCAGGGGTTTGCGTAATTCTTTCACGATGGCATCGAGCGTACCCAACGGCGACGCGCGCACGCGCACGCGACACTGCTTCACGTTTTCGGCACCTACTCCCTTAAACTATTGCCGTGACTTCCCCGAACTCCCCGCGCGCCGCCCGCCATATCCAGGCCGCGCCGTCGCAGTCCGCGCCCGCTACCCAGCACGGCTCCACGCCGGTAAAGGCCCTCGTGGCTTTCCTTTCCGCCGTGGTCCTCGTGCTCTCCGGCGTGGGCTACTTCACCGTGGGCAAGCTGGGCAATGACATCTCCTCGGCGTCCAACTTGGCCTTGGGCAACGACGGTGGATTCAAGGACAAGGGCATTGATGGTGCCGTAGATATCCTGCTCGTGGGCAAGGATTCCCGCACCGACGCCAAGGGTAATCCCCTATCTGAGCAGGAACTGGCGGACCTGCATGCCGGCGTGGATGAGGGCGAAGAGAATACGGACACCATCATGGTCATCCGCATTCCGAACGACGGTTCCCGTGCCACGGCCGTATCCATCCCGCGTGACACGTATGTGCACGATAGCGAGTTTGGCAACACCAAAATCAACGCCGTCTTTGCGCTGCACAAGTCCGCCAAGATGGAAGAGCTGCAGCAGGAGAATGCCGAAGCAGAGGCCCTGGGCAAGAAGGCACCGCATACGGAAAAAGAAATGGAGCAGGCCAGCACTGAGGCTGGCCGCACCGGCCTGATTTCCATGGTGCGTACCCTTACTGACGTCAGCGTTGATCACTACGCCGAGGTGGGTCTGTTGGGCTTCGTGCTGCTTACCGACGCCGTCGGGGGCGTCGACGTCTGCCTCAACGACGATGTAGACGACCCGATGTCCGGTGCGAAATTCCCGAAGGGCCGCCAAACCCTGCAGGGAGCTGAAGGCCTGTCCTTCGTACGCCAGCGCTACGAGCTCCCGCGCGGCGACCTCGACCGTATCGTGCGCCAGCAGGCCTACATGGCCTCCCTGACCTCAAAGGTCCTGGATTCTGACACTCTGACCTCGCCCGCCAAGCTCAATAAGATTGCCGATGCCGTCGAGCGGTCCGTCGTCATTGACAACGACTGGGACATCATGGGCTTCGTAACCCAGCTCGCCGGCTTGGCCGGTGGCAACGTGACCTTTACGACCATCCCGGTGACCTCCATTTCCGGCACCGGCGATTACGGCGAGTCTGTCGTTACCATCGACGCAGCTGAGGTGCACCGCTTCATGGATGACCTGGCCAAGTCCCAGGAAGCTTCGGACGACGACAAGAAATCCGAGGAGGCTGCCGCTGACGAGGGCGCCAACGACGGTGAGAAACCCGTGGCTGAGGGGCTTAACCTCCATGTGCTCAACGCTGGCACGGTAGACGGCATGGCTGGTGGTATTGGCACCTGGCTTAAGAATGTGGGCTATACCGTCGAGCGCACCGCCAACGCGCAGTCCGGTATCTACGCCGATTCCCAGGTCGTGGCTGCGGATGCCAATGACGAGCGCGCCCTCGCTCTGGCTGAGCAGCTGGGCGGCTTGCCGGTCACCGCGAACGAGGAACTCGAACCGGATACCTTCATCGTCGTGGCTACCGATGATTACGCCGGCCCAAAGGATGACTCCGCCATGGAGCAAGAAGCCGAAGCGGAATCGAACCAGGTGGCCGAGGACCAGCAGGTAGGTACCCCAGGCGATGACTTCGGTACGGCTGAGGTGGCGCCGGAAATTGACGCCGGCGGCGACGGTCCACGCTGCGTGAACTAAAGAGCCCGTGGCGGGCTTCGTGCCCGCCACCTACGATGGGCGGACATGGAACTCCTTCAGCATCTCCTGTCCGCCGATGCCTCCGCACCGCGCCTGAGCGTCTATAACGAGGCCGACGGCACGCGCATGGACTTCTCGGCGCAAACGCTGGAGAACTGGACCTCCAAGATTGCCAACATGCTGCTGGAAGAGCTCGACCTTGAGCCAGACTCGGACTCCCGCATTCTCATCGACCTTCCGGTCTCCTGGCAGGCAGCCGTCATCGCCCTCGGCGCACTCGCTGCCGGAGTCCCCTTCGACGTCACCGATGGGGCGGCTGCCATGCAGCCGCCCGCCGACGAGATTGCCGTGGTGTTCACCTCCCCCGAGGCCTTTAGCGAAGGCTCCGGAATCTCCGGCGCCGATACCGTACTCGTAACCCAGGACCCCTTCGGGCGCGGCGTCGTGGAAAGCGGTGGTGAGCTACCCGTCGGCACCATTGACTTCGGCCCAACGGTTCGCTTCTACGGCGATCACTTCTACGGCACCACTACGCCATTACCGGAGCTTTTCCCCACCGACTTAGGCGCTGAGCGCGTGCTCTCCCAAGGTTGGACAGACACCGCCTCCTTCGAGCGCGCGGTACTCGAACCACTGGCTGCGGGCGGCTCCGCCGTCATTGTGGCGGGCCTGTGCTCGGCGGACCGTTTGGAAGAGATCGCGGACAACGA
Organism: Corynebacterium sp. HMSC078H07; assembly: GCF_001812805.1. Classification (GTDB taxonomy): domain Bacteria; phylum Actinomycetota; class Actinomycetes; order Mycobacteriales; family Mycobacteriaceae; genus Corynebacterium. Next base: position 67,496 of record NZ_KV810511.1, read on the forward strand.
GAAGGTCACCGTCCGCGCCTAGGCGGCGCCGTGAGATAGTGGAGCAATGTTCAGCTGGCTCTACGTCTTCATCGGTGTGCTCATCCTCGTGGGCACAATCTGCCAGGGCACCATCGGATTTGGGCTGGGCACCACCGCCACCCCTATCTTGGCGCTGATTAAGCCAGAGCTGGTTCCCACGCTCATCCTCCTGCTAGCTTTCGTCATCTCCACGACCACCATGCTCAAAGCACGCTCCGCGGTGTCCTGGGACATCGTGGCTATTTCCTCCATCGCGCGCATCCCTGGTTCACTCGCCGGCGCATGGGCCATTGCCTCTCTTTCCCACCGCGGGCTCTCCCTGTTCATCGGCTGTGCCGTCATCTTCGCCATGACGTTGTCCAGCCTCGGCTGGTCACCCAAGCGCACCACGACCAACCTTGCGGTGGCCGGCGTTGCTTCCGGATTCCTGGGCACTTCGACTTCCATCGGTGGCCCGCCCATGGCACTAGTGCTTAAAGGCTATGACCCCGCCCGCGTGCGCGGCACCCTGTCGGGCACGTTCATCATCGGATGCACCATCTCACTAGCCATCTTGGGCTTAAGCGGGCAAATTACCGGCTGCAGCTCACTGCCGCCGCGGCCTACCTGCCGGTAGCCATCGTGGGCCTCATCGCCGCCGGCTACCTCAACCGCTTCATTAACGCCAAGGTGCTCAACCGCATCGTGCTCGTGGTGGCCATCAGCGCGGCTGTGGCGCTCATTGTCGAAGGTCTGGTTGCTGCCTAGCACCCGCGACCTGCTGTCGGGCTCAACTGCCAGGATCACGCTCCACACTGCCCGATCTGCCAAAAATACCGCCTCCGGTTCAAGATCCGGCAATAACTTCGTCAACTAGGGCAGTTAGGTGGCTCTGGGAAGTCAGGGGGTTCAGGCAAGTCCGGCGGAAGATACCCCAAGTGCTCGCTGTACTCCCATGGTTTTGGTTTGGGCGGCAACACTCCCTCGTGCCAGAAGCCGATGAACTTGAAGTAGCGCTTCTCAAAGTCCGGATTCCTGGCATTGGCTATCTGGTCGATGACATAGTCCAGGTGGTGCGCCACGCAATGACCTGTGTAGCGCAACGTTAGCCACCCAATCAGTGCACCTTCGTTGTTTTTCCAGTGGTCCCGCAGCCATGCCTCTTGCTGGGAATGAAATTTCATCCCGTTGATTTCTACCGCAACTTTGAGCTCTGGGAGCACAATGTCCCAGGTGTAGTGGCCGATAACAACGTTGCACTCAACCTTGAGCCCACGCCTTTTCAGTCCCTTGGCCACCTTGACCTCCGCACTAGAGTCCGTGAACAAAGCGGCCTGCTCCAGCATCCGTTGACTTGCAACAGGGGTGACCTTGAGTGCTTCGCGGTGATTATCCAGGCGCGCCCGCCCGGCCTTTGAGGAATAGATGGACTCAAAAACGCGAATTCCCAGTTCAGGACTAACTTTCTTCATTGCGACAAGAGGATTAAGGACCCGGATGCCAGACAAGGTAACAAAGCTTTCGACACTCACCCGCGAGTGCACATAGAAGGTTGATGTCGGCATTCTCTCCACACTGGCGAGCTTCAATGGAAAGGTGACAGTCTCGCCAAGGAGTACCTGAGCAGCCGTTGTACCTGTCGCCTTAAGGAATGGCCGGTGCTCCTGTAACAGCTTCAATAGTTCTAATGCCTCGGGCCTGCCCCAGACGTAGAGCCCCTTGGCGAGACGCGTAATCTCTCCTCGGCGCACCCGAGTTGCAAGCGCACCTTTAGATAAGCCGCGCACAATGCCGTGTTTCATGTCATCCCCCCGGATAGCTCGGCCCCAAGCTAACACGGCGCACCGCTGAGCGCAGAGCAACTGCCTTTCCTGCCAAAGTTACCGCCTCTGCCTCAAGATCCAGCCAGATCTTTGGCAACAAGGGCAGTTATATCCACCGCCCACTAGGAGTGCACCGCCCAGCGCCAAGAAAATAGCTCTAGCGAAGAGAGCCCTCAATAAAACTGCGAAACCGCCGGGCAATCTGCGCAATCTCCTCCCCCGCGTAGTGCCCCGGGGACCAGGCCGCCACCAGCGGCACACCGCCCAGAGTCTTTTCACCATCGATCACTTCGAAGCCCACCAGCCGCGCCGGCTGCAGCTCTGTCATCAGGGCCACGGCCTGGCCTGAGCGGGCTAAGGCACTCAAGGTTGCGGTGTCATCGCACTCGACGTGAGAGCCGAGGCTCAAGCCTGCCCTTCCAATAAAGGAATCAAGTACTCCACGAGAAACACTGCTGCGCGACGGCAAAGCGAGGCGCTCGTGCAGCAAGCGGGCCACCTCCACGCTGGTCGAACCCGCGCACTCCAATGCCAGAGGATGGCTTGGCGGGACCCAAGCCCGAACGGGAACAGACCCCAGTGGCAGTGAGGTCACGTCAGGCCCCGGCGGAATGGGAGCAATGACAAGGTCGGCGGTGCCCTCCAATGCGGCGAACACATCGTAGTGCGACACCGGAAACGTGGTGAGCAAGGGAATAGAGGAACCGGCTGCCTCAATGAACGGTGCGAGCAGGGTGGAGATTGTTGTTGGCGTCGCCGCTACCCGCAGTGCGGCGACATGCCCAGATCGCAGGGCCTCCACCGACCGCCCAGCACGCGCGGATTCAGCGAGGAGACGGCGGCAGGTCGGGATGAGGGCGTGTGCTGCATCGCTCAGTGCTAGTGAGGACCCAGCCCGCACGAACAGCTCCAAGTCCAGTTCCTTTTCAAAGCGCCGCAGTTGTCGACTCAGCGCCGGCTGGGTTATTCCAAGGCGTGCCGCGGCTGCGGTCACCGTGCCGGCGTCCGCGAGCGCGAGAAAGTATGTGGCTTTCACCATGTCCATTCCCCTACTTTTAGCACGCTTCATGCCTTCAAGGCATAGGTTTCCAACTTTCCAGGCATTAGACAACATGACATCACCAAAGAATAATGAGACCACCACCACAACAACTTCAGGGAGGTCCTCCATGTCACACGTCGGCGCCGCCATTGCCGAATCCCTCGCCGCGCACGGCGTGAGCCGCGCATTCCTCGTTCCCGGCGAAAGCTTCCTGCCCGTCCTCGATGGGCTTTATGACAGCCCCGTCGAGGCCATCGTTACCCGCCAGGAAGGCGGCGCCTCCTACATGGCGGAGGCACACGGCAAGGCTACGGGCCAGCCTGGCGTTGCCATGGTGACCCGCGGCCCCGGCGCGGCCAACGCCTTCGTGGGCATCCACACCGCCTGGCAGGATGCCACCCCGCTCGTCCTCTTCGTGGGCCTTATCCCCCACGCCGACCGCGACCGCGAGTCCTTCCAGGAATTTGACCCCAAGGCCTGGTTCGGCACCCAGGCCAAGCAGGTCTTCGTCCTCGATGACCCGTCGCGCGCCTCCCGCGTCGTGGCCGAGGCCTTTTTCCAGGCCCAGCAGGGCCGCCCCGGCCCAGTCATCGTAGGCCTGCCCGAAGATATCCTGCACCGCGAGTTCACCGGCACCATCCACCCGCCCATTCCGGTGTCGGAGGGCGCGCTTTCCGACGATCACCTCAACCTCCTCTCCCACGAACTCAGCCAAGCAGAGCGCCCGTTATTTTTTGCCGGCGGCCCGCGCTGGACCCCGGAGGCCGCGGAGAAGATTACTCGCTTTGCCGAAGAGCACCGCATACCCATCATCCAGGACTTCCGCGCCGCTGATCGCGTGCCTTTCGACTCCCCCGCCAATGCTGGCTGGTTGGGCTATGGCCGCGATCCGCGTGCGGCGCAGCTACTCGAGGATGCCTCCCTCGTTATCGAAGTCGGTGCCGTTCTTGGTGATGTTCCTACCGACGGCTACACCCTGCGCCAGTCCCCGCAGGCACGCAACATCGCCATCAACCCTGACACCAGTCTGCGCGGTCACTCAGTGGCGCTCGAAGAGCACATCGTGGCGAGCCCCGTTGCCTTCGCTAACGCTGTGGACCGCCTGAGCATCGAAGGCGAGGATAAGCGCGGTAAGTGGTTCGACACCGCCCACGCCAACCATCTCGAATTCGCCACCCTCCCCGAGCCAGCAGACTACCGCCCCGGCAAGGACGGCACCGCCCACATGGAGGCCATTCTCGCAGCGCTCCATGAGCAGCTGCCCAAGGACTCCCTCTACACCTTCGGCGCCGGCAACCATTGCATCTGGGCGCAGCAGTTTTTGCGCTCGACGGTCTATCCCTCGCAGTTCAGCGTGCGCAATGGCTCCATGGGCTACTCCGTTCCAGCGGCGGTGGCTACAAAACTGCAGTTCCCTGAACGCACCGTCGTGACCATTGCTGGCGATGGCGAATACCTCATGAACGGCCAAGAGCTCGCCACCGCACTTCAGTACGGTGCCCCCTTCCTCATCATCGTCATGTCCAACGGCGAATTCGGAACCATTCGCGATCACCAGAAGAAGCACTTCCCCGATCGCGTCTCCGGCACGCAGCTTGTGAACCCAGATTTCGCGGCGGTCGCCCGCGGCTTCGGTGCTCACGGCGAGCTCGTGACTGATGATTCCCAAGCACCAGAGGCTGTCGCCCGTGCCCTAGCCGCCATCCAGGAAGAAGGTATCCCCGCACTCATCAACGTCATCACAGACCAAGACCACTCCCTACCCATCGAATAGAGGAGGCTCACCATGAGCACCACACACAATCCCCCGACAACATCGTCCGAGCCCGCCAGCGAACTGAAAGAAGGTGAGCACCTCGTCGGTGATGATGTCGTGGCCAAGCAGCGCCCCGCCGCTTCCACTGCCTCGTGGATCATTACTCTCTTCGGCACCGCCGTGGGTGCTGGTATCCTCTTCCTTCCGCTCAACGCCGGTGGCTTCGGCTTCTGGCCGCTGGTCTTCGCCACCGTCTTTATCCTCCCGTTGGTGTACTTCTCCCACCGCACTTACGCGCGCATCGTGGCCGGCGCACCGAAGGAGGATCACGGCAAGGACATCCTCGAGCTGGTCACCCAGTACCTAGGTAAAGGCTCTGGAGTCATCTTCGCCTTGTTGTATTGGATTACGGTCTTTTCCACCGTGCTCATTTATGGTGTCTCCATCACCAACGCCGTGGACAGCTTCATTGTGAACCAGCTCGGCGGCCCGTCGCTGAATCGCTGGCTGCTCGCCACGATCTGCGTCGGCATCATGACCGGTGGATTTGCCATCGGCCGCAAGCCCATGATCTGGCTGGCGCAGGTACTGGTCTACCCTCTCATCATCGCTCTGGCGGTAACCTCCATATACCTCATCCCGCGCTGGGATCTCCAGAGCTTTATCCACTTCGACGACGGTGCCGATGGCTGGGGCCAGATGCTGAAAGGCATCTTCCTCATCTTGCCGGTGCTGGTCTTCTCCTTCTCCCACATGGCGGCGCTGTCGCAGTTCGCCATCGATATGCAGCCGCAGTACGGCGAGAAGACCGAAAAGCGCGTCTCCCGCACGGAGCTCTACACCGCCATCCTCCTCGTGGTGTTCACCATGTTCTTCGTGTGGTCCTGCGTCCTTGCCTTGGGCGCGGACGGCATGAATGAGGCACTGGAGCAAAACATCCCGGTGCTCTCCTACTTCGCCAACGTCACCGGCACGCCGTTCATGGCGTATATGGCGCCCATCGTCGTCATTTGCGCCATCGTGTCCTCCTACTTCGGCCACATGCTCGGCACCGAAGAGGGCACGGAGTACCTGCTCAAGACCGCCGCGCCACAGCTGGCCGAGAAGGTTTCGCACCGCAGCCTTCTCAACATCATCTACCTCATCGCTTTCGTGGGCACCACGCTCGTGGCGGTCTTCAACCCGTCCATCATTTCCATGATTTCCGTGGTCTCCGGCGTGTTCGTGGCGTTCATTGTCTACATCGTGCCGGTGTACATGTTCAAGAAACTGGACGTCTACAAGAAATTCCGTAACGACCCCTGGAACTACTTCGTCTTCGGTATGGGCGTGCTCATCATGGCCGTCACCATCTGGGACCTGCTTTAGAAAGGAATCCGCATGCTTCGCAGCGATCTCTCCAGCTTCCCTGAGTACAAGGTGGGCAAGGACTTCCCTGATGCCCTCAAGCTGTCCTCGAACGAGGTTGCCTTCCCTCCTTCGGAGAACATCATCGCCGCGGCTGCCGACGCCGCCCGCACCACCAACCGTTACCAACAGCCGGGCTCTCCGGAGCTCACCAACGCTCTGTGCAACTACCTCGACGTGCCTGCGGACAACATCTTTGTCTCCGCTGGTTCCACCCCGATTTTGCAGGCCACTATCTTGGCCTGCTGCCAGACGGGCGATGAGGTCATCGTGCCTTGGCGCAGCTTTGAAGCTTATCCCCTCTACGTCCGCATGGCTGGTGCTACCCCGGTGCTCACCCCGCTGACGGCGGACTACCGCGTGGATCTCGATGCCGCCCTCGCCGCCGTCAACGACAAAACCAAACTCATCATCCTGTGCAACCCCAACAACCCCACGGGCACGGTCTTTACCCGCGGTGAATTCCGCGCCTTCATGGATCGTGTGCCCGAGGATGTCGTCGTCCTGCTCGACGAAGCCTACTGGGAGTACAACGATGCCCCCGATACCCCGGACTCCGTCGAGGAGTACACCCGCTACCCCAACCTGCTGGGCGTGCGTACGTTCTCCAAGGCCTGGGGCCTCGCCGGAATGCGCGTGGGTTATGCGGTAGCCGGTAGGGAAATCATCAACGCCCTGCGGTTGCTCTCCCTTCCCCTGACGGTCACCGCCATGGCGGAGATGGCCGCGGTGGAGGTACTCAAGCACCACGACGAGCTTCTCGACGCCGTCGCCATCACCAAAGCCCAGCGTGACCGCGTCGCACACGAGCTGGGGGCTGAGCAATCCTATGGCAACTTTGTGTGGCTCCCACGCGGTGATGCTGCCGAAGTTGAGCAAAAGATTCTCGACGAAGGAGTGGTCATCCGCCGCTACCTCGACGAAGGTGTTCGCGTATCGATCACCAACGAGGAAGAGACAACGCAGTTCTTGGAGGCATGGCAGCGGGCCGGCATTAAGCCGTGGACGGCCTAACTAGTTCGCGCTCACCATCTTTTCCCAGCGCGACCCTACCTCACAGTGAGATAAAAGCCATAGAGTAAAAATTTATTGGCGCGCATCACATGGCAGCGCTATAAAGGGGATCACCCCGTCAGACTAACGACCACAGGAGGACAACATCATGCCTGGAATTCGTGTAGAAAACCCCGCTACCGGCGAGGTACTGGAGACCTTCGACCACATCACCGAACAGGAAGCACTCGCAGCCGTCGACACCGCTCACGAGGCCTTCCTCAGTTGGCGCGAGACTCCCATTGAGGAGCGCGCCAAGATTGTCACCCGCGTTGGTGAGCTCTTCGAAGAGCGCAAGGACGAATTAGCTGACATCATCGCTACCGAAATGGGCAAACCAGTCTCTGAAGGTGTGGAGGAGGCCGAGTTCTGCGGCGCTATTTTCTCCTACTACGCCGGTAACGGTCCGAAGTTCGCCGCCGACGAGGAAATCCCCGTCGAGATGGATGGCACAGCCTACATCCAGCGCCGCCCCTTCGGAGTTCTGTTGGGCATCATGCCGTGGAACTTCCCCTACTACCAGGTTGCCCGCTTTGCAGCACCCAACCTGATGCTGGGCAACACCATCATCCTGAAGCATGCAGAAATCTGCCCGCGTTCCGCGCTGGCCATCCAGAAAATCATGGATGATGCCGGCGTGCCCAAAGGTGTGTACACCAACGTCTTCGTTACCCACGAGCAGGTTGAAAAGATCATCGAGCACAAGGAGCTGCGCGGCGTATCTCTCACCGGTTCCGAGCGTGCCGGCGCTGCCGTCGGTGCCATCGCTGCCAAGAACCTCAAGAAGGCAGTCCTCGAGCTCGGTGGCTCCGACCCGTACATCATCCTTGACACCGATGACGTCAAGCAGGCAGCCAAGGATGCGTGGGAGACCCGCCTCTACAACACCGGACAGGCCTGCAACTCCAACAAGCGCCTCATCGTCATGGAGGATATCTACGATGAGTTCGTTGCCGAGCTCGTCGAATTGGCCAAGGCCATGAAGCCCGGCAAGCCGGAGGACGCATCCGAGACCGTCTACACACCACTATCCTCGCGCGGTGCCGCCGAGAAGCTCAAGGAGCAGCTCGATGACGCCGTTGCTGCCGGCGCTACCCTGCACGTCGGCGGTGAGCTGGTCGATGAGAAGTCCTCGTACCTGAGCCCCGCCGTGCTTACCGACGTCCCCGTTGGCTCCGACGTCTACTACGAAGAACTCTTCGGCCCCGTGGCCACCGTGTTCAAGGTCAGCAGCGACGAAGAAGCACTCAAGCTGGCCAATGACACGCAATACGGCCTTGGCGGCTGCGTCTTCTCCCAAGACGTCGAGCGCGCGAAGAAGATTGGCCAGAAGCTTGAGGTGGGCATGTCCAACGTCAACACCTACGCCGCTGAGGGCGCGGAGGTGCCATTCGGTGGCGTGAAGAACTCCGGTTATGGCCGCGAGCTGGGCCCGTACGGCATGGATGAGTTCGTCAACAAGTGCACCTACTTCGTAGCAAACTAAGGGAGACATCATGAGTTCACTGGGACACTTTGTTCTCGATGTCCACACCGCGCTTTTCGACGGGCACGATACCTCCGTCCTAGACAAGCACTTCGCCGACAACTTTGTTGAGCACTCACCGCTCATCGCCAACGATGCAGAAGGTCTGAAGAAGTTCGTGGACGACCTCGGCGATGGTTTGAAGTACACCAACGCCCGTGTCATCGCGGATGAGGCTCACAACTTAGTCGCATTGCACGGACAGTTCGACGGCATCGAAGAAGAACCTTTCGTTGGTTTCGATATCTACCGCGTCGAGGGCGACAAGATTGTCGAGCACTGGGACAACCTCGTCCCTAAGGCAGAACCAAACGCAAGCGGCCGCACACAGCTTGATGGCCCCACCGATCCGGGCGATGAAAACCTTACTGAACAGAACCGGCAGCTCGTCACCGAGTTCTTTGAACGTTCACTCATCAGCGGCGATTACTCCGGTTTCATCGAGTACACGCGCGATGATCAGTTTGCCCAGCACTCTCCCGACATTGCCGATGGCGCCCAGAACTGCGTCGACTTCCTCACCAAACTACGAGAGGACGGCGAGGGGCTTGAGTATGAGCGCATTCACCGCACCATCGCTCAGGGCCAGTTCGTGCTGACTCACTCCGAGGGCAGCATCGCCGGCGCCCGCCACTCCTACTGCGAGTTGTGGCGCGTCGAGGACGGCAAGATTGCCGAGCTGTGGGATGCGATTGCTGAAGTTCCGTCCGATGGCGAGGCTTTACATAAGCACGGAATCTTCTAAGCCATTGCACCTCTAGGTCATCGACTAGCACGCACGCCAAAAAGGCTGAGCCGCTCCCGTATCAAGGAGCGGCCCAGCCTTTTCGTGTTTTCGGCACGATCTAGAACTAGGTCTAAGCCGCAACTGCCCGATCTGCCAAAACCACTGCTCCCGCCTCAAGATCTGGCAAGAACTTTGGCATGTAGGCGAGTGCCACGTCCACAGGCTAGTACTAAGCCCAGCCTGCCGGCACCAATCCGAGAATGGAAATGATCGAATAGATGAAGGCCAAGACGTAGACCACGATGATGGTTCCTTGGATTACAGGGTGTGCGAGTCCGCCCACGTTCCAGCCTGGGTCGCGGTCTCCCTTCTTTCGGGAGGCGTGCAACAGCATCACCGGAATGACGGACATGATGGCGCCCGCGAAACCACCAGCATAGGACAACGCCGCAACGAAGCCACCGAGACCAGCTATGGAAATCACGAGTGGCGGAACAACCGTCAGTGCCACTGCCACAATGCGCTGTCCCTTCAGGCCTTCCCAGTGGAAGATGTCCAAGACGTTGCGCATGGTGGTAAAACCAATCGCCAGGAAGGAAGTCAGCATGGCTGCCAGAGCAAAGATGTTGGCCAAGTAATAGGCAACTGGTCCGAGAGCCTCACCCCAGGCAATGGTCACCACTTCGGTGACCTCCATGCCAAGGAGACCGAGGGCAGCAAAGGGAACTAACGCCAGAGTAAAGCCCGTGATGCACATACCCACCACAATCGCCCGTGCGGTCTCCTGGGGCTTGGCCGGATCCATACCCTGTACGAGCTCCGGAACCACATACTGTGCCAAGAAGGAGAACACCGCTAGGTTCAGAATCGGGACGATGAAGAAGGGGTGAAGAACCAGGAGATTCTCAATTTTGATTCCCGGGCCCAGGATTGTCCATCCGCAGAGCACGGCGATAATGATGGCCATGCCGGCGGTAATAGCACCCTCAGTCTTGCCTGTGGTGTGCAGCCCGCGATACATCACCCAGGACCCAAATCCAAAGAAGATCAAGGTTCCCAGAAGCGGCGGCAAGCCGAAGATGTTGTTGATCAGGTCACCGGAACCGGCGGCATAGGCGATGAGTGCACCAATACCGTTGACGATGATGGCGACAAAGACCAACCACCTGCCCCATTGGCCGAGGTAGTGCTCAGCCAATCCAGAGACTTGCAGCGTGGCTTTGGTACGCATTGCGGTCTCAGCTACGTACAGCATGGAAATGGTGGTGAGCGTACCCGCCACAAGCAGGGCAATAATAAGGGCGAGGAAACCACCGTTGCGAGCGGCATAAGGAATGGAGAGGACACCAGCACCGATATTGGTGCCGAAAATCAGGGCAATGCCCTGTGCAAACGATAGTGCTGGCTTGAACTCCGCCGTAGACTCATCCCGCTGCGGAACAGAAATTTTGTTGGACAAAGACTTCTCCGATGACTAATAAAACATGAGCCCACCCGGAAGAATCCGGGTGAGCCAAAGAACGAACTACTTGAACTCGTTGAACTGCTTCACCACCACCTGCAGCGCCTCGCGCCACAGATCCTCCGGGATGGCCAGGGAAGGCAGGAAGCGGATGACGTTGTGGTCGAGACCGCAGGTCAGCAGAAGAACACCCTCTGCCTTGGCGGCATCGGCAATCTTGTGCACCAGCTCGGAATCCGGCTCGCCCTCTGCGGTGACAAATTCGAGGGCCAGCATGGCGCCGCGGCCGCGGAACTCGGCCACGCGCTCATCGCCCAGGATGGGTTCCAGCTCCTCGCGGGCAATCTTCTCGAGGTTCTGGGCGCGCGCACCGAAGTCCTTCTCCTCGAATTCCTTGAAGGTTGCCAGTGCAGCAGCACAGGCCACCGGGTTACCGGTGTAGGTACCTCCCAGGCCACCTGGCTGCGGGGCATCCATGATTTCCGCGCGACCGGTCACTGCGGACAGCGGCATGCCGGAGGCAATACCCTTAGCGATAGTCACCATATCTGGAACGATGCCTTCATGGTCGGAGGCAAACCAGGTACCGGTGCGCATCATGCCCGCCTGGATCTCGTCGACGATGAAGACGACATCATTGTCGTTGCACCACTTCTGGATTGCTGCAAGGTAGCCCTCAGCTGGGACGACAAAGCCGCCCTCGCCCTGAATCGGCTCAGCAACAACACAGGCCAGGTTGGTCGCGCCAACCTCCTGCTCGATCATGGTGATGGTCTTGTTGGCAGCCTCGGCACCGCTCAAGCCATCGCGCAGCGGGTAGGACATCGGCGCGCGGTAGATTTCCGGAGCAAAGGGACCAAAGCCGTTCTTGTAGGGCGACTGCTTAGCGGTCATCGCCATGGTCAGGTTCGTGCGGCCGTGGAAGGCGCGGTCCATGACCACAACGCCGCGTTTGCCGGTGTAGTTACGGGCAATCTTTACTGCGTTCTCCACGGCCTCCGCGCCGGAGTTGAACAGCGCGGTCTTCTTCGGATGATCGCCCGGGGTGACCTCGTTGAGCTTTTCTGCCACGGCCACATAAGACTCGTACGGGGAGATGGTGAAGGAGGTGTGGGTGAAGTGCGCTACCGCCTCCTGGACAGCAGCAACGACGGCTGGGTTGGATGCACCAGCGGAAGTCACGGCAATACCGGAGGCGAGGTCGATGAAGCGGTTGCCGTCGGCGTCGGCAAGAATGCCGCCATCGGCATCCACCACGTAGCCCGGAAGCGACGGCGCCATGCCCGCGGGGAGGGCGTTCTTGCGGCGCTCATCCAGGGCGGCGCTCTTCGGGCCCGGGACCTGCTGGCCCAAGTGGCGGGACTGCTCAATGTGGTACTGAAGTTCCTGCATTGTCTTCCTTTTGTGCTCGGATGAATAGTGTGCCCTTTAGTGTGGCCTCCACCACCCTCTGCTCGATATGGACAAAGTGTATAAATTTTCTCCATTCAACTGTGTAGTCTGTCCATCATGCGTGAGATTTCCTTCCGCTGGCTGCTCAACCAGCGCTCTTTAAACCTGCGAAGCATCGTCACCGCTAGCGCCACGTTCAACACGATCCACGCCTCCGAACTCGCGGACCCTACTGAATTCACCTCCCCCGGCGCGCTCATGCTTACTTTGGGACTTGCCTTTCAGGATGACACGAAAGGGTTCGAGCGCTACGGTGCAGCCCTTGCCGCGGCCGGCGTGCAGGGCATCGGCTTCGGTACCGGGCTGGCCTTTGACAAGGTCCCCACGGAACTTATTCACGCCTGCTCCCACCACAATCTCGCCCTCTTTGAGGTCCCACGCGCCACCCGTTTCGTGTCCATCACCACGGCCGTGGCTCAAGAACAGGCCCGCCTAGACAACAACGCGCAGTTTGCACTCCACCGTCAACAAGAGCGCCTCAATCAAGCCGCGGCCGTGAGCATCGGGGCACTCGTCGTGCAAGCCAGTAAAGAACTCGGCGCTGCGGTAGCCGTAGCCAGTTCCTCCGGGGCGGTGGTCAGCCGCAGCGATCGCGGCCAGCTCAGCGCAGCCGACGCCGCGGTGGGGGCCGCGGAGCAGACGGGGCGGGGAACGGGGACGTCGACAAGCACAGGCGCCACCATCACCAGCATCTTCGGCTCGGCGGGACGGCGCTGGGCCATCGCGGTAACGCGTGCAGAGAAATTCGATTCCTACTCCCGCGCGCTCATCCGGCACCTCGCCGGCCTAGCCAGCCTGCTCTTGGATCACCCCGACACCACTGCGCACACGATCCTCGGGGCGTTGGCACTTGACGCCCAACTGGCCGGGGTTGACTCCCCCGCCCTGCAGGCGGCCTTCCACATGGTCGATAGCCATGACCTCGTGGATATCCTGTTCCTCACCGCACCGTCCCCCTCCCGCCTCGCGCGGGCTTTGAGCGAAATCGGAAAAGCCGAGCCTCTCAGTCTCATCCGCCCAGAACACGATTCCGCACTTATCGCGCTTCCGCCAGGCACCGCGCATCCGAGCTTAAGCGGGAAACACACCCGCTACCTCCGAACGTCCATCCTGCAGCACATTCAATGGCAGGCGTTGACACCGACGCTGTTGTCCTCACTCCAGAGCCACGCGCGCAGCCTGCCCCTCGGTGCTGTGGAGGCCTTCGATTCAGCTGCCCCCACCTGGCTGGCAGAACCCGGAGTCCCCGAGGCCCTCGCTGCCCGGCGCGCAGCGACGGTCAGCCTTCTTGCCGAGCACGATGCGCAGCACAACGCCGAACTGTGCGCCACGCTGCGCTCCTTCCTCGTGGGCAACGCCAACTTAGCCACCGCCGCCGCGGAGCTCGGCGTTCACCGCCACACCGTGCGCGCCCGCTTGGACAAGATAGAGCAACTCTGCGGCGTCGATCTGAGCAATCCCGTCACCCGCGCGGAGCTGCTCTTGCTCAGCCTTGATTCTTAAGAACTCAGTCCGGAGCGCTCACGCCAAGGATAAGTAGCTCCGCCGCCACTAGGGGGTCCTTGAGGTCAACCTCTAATAATTCCTCCAAATCCGCGATGCGCTTGCGCACGGTATGGCGGTGCGAGTGCAACTCCTCAGCGGTGCGGCTTACCTGCCCACCGGCGCGCAGGTAGACCTCCAGGGTTTCCGCCAAGTCGGTGCCGTGCTCGGCATCAAAGGCACGCACCTTGCCCCAGGTCTCCTTCGCGCGGTTGTGCACCGCCCCCTTGACGCGGGGATCCCTAGTCCAGCTCAAAGTGCGCGATTCCGGGCCCGCAAGCATGCCCGGCTGCAGCCCGAAGGCGAAGGACTCCAGCTCGCGGACAATCCCCACCCCCAGCTCAGTCCACGGCATGGGCTGGCCCACGACAATGCGCTTGCTTCCGCGAATATCGCGCAGCAAATCCTGCAGGTTCTTCATCGTTCGGCTTCCCCTAAAGAGCAGGAGGCCGGAGGACTTATCCAGCTCGTATTCAAAGAGCAACCGCCCGTGGTCTTGGAGACGGGCGTCCAGGGCCTGGATGAAACGCCGGTGGGCGCGCTCCCCCTCAGACTTCACCAGGACCGGCCGCACCCGGCCCTGCGCATCACCCACGAGGTGGAAGATACGGCGCATAGGGTCTTCCGGTTGGTCCAACCCCAGCTGGATGGCCAAAGCCATGGAGTTGAGTTCGTTTTGGGTGCGCCGCAGCTCCTGCGGGCGCTTCACGGTGAGTTCCGCTAGGCCTGCGGCCTGTTTGAGCAGCGCGCGCTCGTTGACACCGAAGCCGTCACGCGCCACTGCCAAGAGTCCGAAGGAGCGCGCTCCGTGGTCGGCCAAGCGTTGGGCCAAGACGTTCCACCCGCCTACGCGGCACGCGGCGTAAAAGTTCTGGGCGCGGGTATCGGCAATCACCGGCGTCCAATCCACGGGAGGCAGCCCAGGACAAGTGGACTGCGCAAACACGCGCCCATCTTTATCAACGAGACAGGAATGTGCGCCCAGGAGGCGACTGGTCTTGTCCACGAGGGCATCGAGGCCGGCCACAGCGGCGTCGTTCAGCGCGCCTTGCTGGGCAATGAAACGCTCTAGCCCCTCCTCACGCTGGCGCTGCAACTCGTCGTGCAAACGCGCCAGCACCGAGACGAAAGGTACGCGCCGCGCCACCGTGAAGAGCGAAATGTTGCATTCCCGGGCGGCCTCAACCATGCCGGGCGGAACCTCGGCAAAGGCGAGGCCAACGCCGAAGCCCACCCCCGTCACCCCACCTGCTGCCACCCTACGGATGTACTCTGCTAGCTCCTCAGGCTGTCCTTCAAAAGCCATTCCGGTGAGCAGGATGACGGCCCCATCGCCCACAAATTCGCGAGGATCGCGCAGCTCACAGGGGTGAATCACGGAAAAAGCACTCCCGCAATCGTGCAGAATATCGATCCCCAGATCGGGTTGATTAGCCAACCAAGTGAGGGAAACGCTTCCCTCTTCCAGCCCGGCAGTTACCCCTGTATCCAAAGTGGACAAATCTTCACCCATCTTTCGCCAGATTGTCTATGGCGCCAACCTCAGTGTAGCCATAACAATGACCTGCATCATAAAAATCCAGATCTTTACCTCACAAAGGAGTAGACAGCATGCAGGATCTCAAGCACCGCCTCCCCCAAGAGCGGAATGTCTCCACCGCCATCCCTGGCCCGCGCAGCCAGGAGCTGGAATCCGCACGCCAGGCCGAAGTCGCCGCAGGCGTTATCCCCGGCTACCCGGCCTTCGTCACCGATGGCGACGGTGGCGTGCTTGTCGACGTCGACGGCAACACCCTCATCGACTTTGCCTCCGGCATCGCCGTCACCAGCGTGGGCGCCTCCAACGAGCGCGTAGCGAAGGCAGTCGCCGAAGCTGCTAGCCACCTCACCCACACCTGCTTCCTCAACGCTCCCTACGAGGGCTTTGTTCAGGTGGCCAAGAAACTCAACGAGCTGACCCCGGGTACTCACGAGAAGAAGACCGTTCTCTTCTCCACTGGTGCCGAGGCAGTTGAGAACGCCGTGAAGATTTCCCGCCGCTACACCGGCAAGAACCGCGTCGTGGTCTTCGACGGTGCCTTCCACGGCCGCACCAACCTCACTATGACCATGACCGCCAAGAACAAGCCGTACAAGCAGGGCTTTGGCACCCTGGCTGCCGATATCTACCGCGCACCGATGTCCTACCCGCTGCGTGACGGCCTCGACGGCAAACAAGCAGCCGAGCGCACCCTGCGCTACATCGAGCAGTACGTCGGCACTGAGGAGCTGGCCGCCGTCATCATCGAGCCCATCCAGGGCGAAGGCGGCTTCGTCGAGCCGGCCAAGGGCTTCCTTCCTGCACTGCAGGAATGGTGCACCGACAACGGCGTTGTCTTCATCGCCGATGAAATCCAGGCAGGTATCTGCCGCACCGGCTCCTGGTTTGCCTGCGAGGACGAGGGCATCATCCCGGACCTCATCACCACCGCCAAGGGCGTGGGCGGCGGCATGCCGCTCTCCGCTGTCACTGGCCGCGCCGAAATCATGGACGCCCCAGACCCGGGCTCCCTGGGCGGTACCTACGCTGGTAACCCGGTGGCCTGTGCTGCCTCCCTCGCTGCTTTCGAGGTGATGGAGGAGCACGATCTCAAGGGACGTGCCCGCGAGATTGAGGCCATCATCCGCGAGGAACTCGAGCCGCTGTTGGAGCTCAACACCGTCGCTGAGATTCGTGGCCGCGGCGCCATGATCGCCATCGAGCTCGTTGATGACAACAACCAGCCCAATGCTGACCTCACCGCAAAGGTAGCCAAGACCTGCCGCGAGCAGGGCGTGCTCATCCTCACCTGTGGCCTCGACGGCAACGTCATCCGCCTGCTCCCGCCGTTGGTCATCAACGAGTCCACCCTGCGCGACGGCCTCCACGTCCTGGCTGAAGCCATCCGCGCAAACTAAACCCCACCACACAATCCATGCCGTTGGAGGCAACGGCCTCCCCCACTACAACGACTTAAGGAGTCACACACCATGAAGATCTACGATTGCATCATCCTCGGCACCGGCTACGGCGGACTGGGCATGGGCGCCCAGCTGGTCCGCGACGAGCAGAAGGACTTCCTCATCCTCGAGGCAGCCGACGAGGTCGGCGGCGTCTGGCGCGACAACACCTACCCGGGCGCTGCCTGCGATACCCAGGCTCTCATCTACTGCTACTCCTACTTCCTCAACCTCGGTGTTTCCCGCATGTTCGCCGGTCAGGACGAGATGCAGGGCTACCTCAAGGCACTTGCCGAGGAGTTCAACCTCTACGATCACATCAAGTTCAACCACCGCATCACCAACGCTGCGTGGAAGGAAGACCTCAAGGCTTGGGAGATCGAAGCCAACGGTGAAACCTACTACGGCCGCGTTTTCGTCGGTGCGTGGGGCCAGCTCTCCAAGCCCAAGGTTCCGAACTTCCCGAACCGCGAGGCATTCCAGGGCGTACAGTTCCACTCCGCTGAGTGGAACCACGACGTCGACCTGAACGGCAAGAAGGTTGCCGTCATCGGTAACGCGGCTTCCGCTGTCCAGCTGGTTCCGGAGGTAGCAAAGGTTGCGGAGAAGCTCTCCGTGTTTCAGCGCTCCGCCAACTACATCCTGCCGCGCAACCAGGTCATCTTCACCGAGGAAGAGACCAAGGAGTTCCAGGAGAACCCGGATTCCTACCGCGCCATCCGCCAGGAGATCCACGATGTCCGCGAAGAAGGTTTCGACCGCACCCGCAAGGGCACCGATTCCGCTGCCGAGGGTGTCGAGCAGGCCATGGAGCACCTGCGTTCCCAGGTCGATGACCCGGAGCTGGTGGAGAAGCTCACCCCAACCTTCGCCTTCGGCTGCAAGCGCATCCTGCGCTCCGATGACTTCTACCCCACCTTCAACCGTGACAACGTAGAGCTCATCACCGCTGGCATCGAAAAGTTCACCGAGACCGGCATCCGTACCGACGACGGTGCGGAGCATGATTTCGACGTGGTCATCTACGCCACCGGCTTCCACTCCCAGGAGTTCCAGGGTGACCTGCCGATTGCTGGCCGCGATGGCGTCGATCTGCGCGAGCGCTGGGGCAACTCCCCGGAGGCCTACCTGGGCATGTCCGTGGATGGTTTCCCGAACTTCTTCATGCTCTACGGCCCGAACACCAACCTCAACCACCACTCCGTGGTGGCCATGCTCGAAGCACAGGACCGCTACATCTCCCAGGCCGTTGCGTACCTGCGCGAGAACCCGGAGGCAGCCCTCGACGTGAAGAAGAACGTCATCGACGAGTTCAACACCCGTATCCAGAAGGAACTTGAGGCATCTGCGTTCTCCGCTGACTGCTCCTCCTGGTACAAGAACGAGGAAGGCCGCGTTATCAACAACTGGTCCGGCAACGTTGCTGAGTACTACGAGCTCACCGACGAGCTCGAGCTCAACGACTACGAGCTGGTCTAGGAGGTAGTTTCACAATGCACACGCTGCACGACGAATATTCCGGGCGTCCCGTCGCTGAGGATGCGTGGAAGGCGCTGAAACCTTTCCGCGATGGTGGAGCGAAGTCCTTCCACAATTTCCCCATCCCGCAGGTGCGTGAGAACTACGTAGCCTCAGCCCACACCAACCCGCTCCATGAGGAGAAGGTACCCGCAACCACGGATTTCCAGGTCGACGAGTTCCAGGTTCGCCTCTACGATCCCCGCCCGGAGGAGGAGCGCGGCCAGGACACCCCTGCAGTGCTCTACATGCACGGCGGCGGCTGGCTTATGGGAAACCTGGAGACCCACCACTCCTCGGTACGCCGTATCGCGGTGCTGACCGGTCTCCCGGTCGTCGCGGTGGATTATCGCCTCGCCCCGGAGCACACCTACCCGGCGGCTATCGACGATTGCCGCGCCGCCTACCGCTGGCTGTCCAACCCGGAGGCTGAGCACGGACTGACCGTGACCTCCATCGCGGTCGCCGGCGACTCGGCCGGCGGCCAGCTGGCTGCCACGTTGGCGAATGAGTTCGCGGTGCTTGATGACGTCGCCAAGCTCAGCGCCCAAATCCTCCTCTACCCGATCACGGATTGCTCCCGTGAGCGCACCGAGAACGGTGCTTCCTACAAGCGCTTGGAGGAAGGCTTCCCGCTGGCGTCGGACACCATGCGCTGGTTCATCGATACCTTCGTCACGGAGGAATCCCAGCGCACCGCCACGGATCTCTCCCCACTGTTGCTGGAAGAGCTACCGGAGGGCCTGCCCCCGTCACTCGTCATCACGGTGGACAACGATCCGCTGGCGGATGAGGGCATCGAGTATGCCGGCAAGCTGGCCAAGGCTGGTGTGGATGTCACGCACAAGCACCTCGTGGGATACCACCACGGCTTGTTTACTTCCGCCGCCATCATTGACCGCGGCGAAGAAGAGCTCGCTGGAATCGCTGAGTTCATCAAGGCGGTGACGAGCTAGCAGCCACCACTGACCCACGGGGCAGGCTCCCATTTTTTAAAGGCAGCCTGCCCCGTTCGCATAAGCAAAAGTTTCAATCCTTTAACAGTTAGGTTTATCATGCTCAAGCGCTCATTCGGCATCGCGATGGCCTTTATCGGCGTGCTCGCAGGTGCGTCCTTTGCCTCGGGACGCGAGGCCCTCCAGTACTTCGTTGCCTTCGGCAACATGGGTGTTGTCGGCGCCATCGTCACAGCCCTCGCCATGACTATTTCCGGCATCACCATTCTTCAATTAGGTTCTTATCACCGCGCCAAGGAGCACACCTCCGTGTTCAATGCGGTGTCCACCCCCATCGTGTCGAAGATCCTCGATGTCGCCACGCTGACCTGTCTCTTCTGCATCGGCTTTGCCATGTTTGCCGGCGCCGGCACCAACCTCAATCAACAGTGGGGCTGGCCGGTATGGATCGGCGCGATCCTCATGCTGGTCCTCACGTTGCTGACTGGTCGGCTTGACGTGGACAAGGTGACTATCGCCATCGGCGCTATCACCCCGTTCATCATCGTCCTGCTGACCATCGGCACCGTCTACACCGTGTTGACGTCCAACCCTGATTGGTCGCATCTCAACGAGCAGGCGCAGAACATTCCCACCACGCTTCCGAATTGGTGGGTCTCCGCTATCAACAACTTGGGCCTGAACGTCATCGTGGTGGTCTCCATGATGATCGTCATCGGCGGCAACTTCCTCGATGCCAAGGAAGTGGGCTACGGTGGCATTCTCGGCGGCCTGTGCTTCCTGTTCCTGCTGGCAGTCCTAGTCGGCGGCCTCTACGTTTCCGTGGGCCCGATCACTGAGGCCGAAATGCCGACTTTGGCCATGATTGAGCAGATCCATCCATGGCTTGGCTTTGCCATGTCCGTTGCTATCTACGGCATGATTTATAACACCGCCATCGGCATGTTCTACGCCTTTGCTAAGCGCCTGACCCGTGGCAAGCCACAGCACTTCTACAAGGTCTACGTCATCTCCGTGCTCATCGGCTTCGTCCTTTCCTTCATTGGCTTCTCCAACCTCATCGGCTGGGTCTACCCGATTCTGGGCTACATGGGCATCGCCATCATGTTCATCATCGGCTTTGCGTGGCTGAAGAACCGCGAGGATCTGCAGTCTGAAGCAGACCTACGCCGCCGTGCACGCGAGCTGCTCAAGAAGCGCTTTGAGAATGACAACCACCTCTCCGACGAAGAGATGCAGGAGCTCACCGCCATCGCCCGCAATTCCTCCATCCCCGAGTCTGACTTCATTAGGGAAATCATGACCGAGGTCGATTCCGGGGACCTTCCCGAAGAAATGCAGATCGGTGACGGAAAGCTGCACGCACTCATTACGGGTAAGCCCATCCCGCGTGCGAACAAGCCCGGTCCGCGTACCAAGAAGAAGGTCTAACCCTAATAAGCTGTAGGCATGTCTCTCCTCGGCCCCGTCCTCTCCCACCTTGCCAGCGGCACCCGTGTCCCCGACGAGCTGCGCGAGCAACTGGCGGCCGAGGAGCTTAGCGCGCTGCGGGCTGTGGAAGAGACTATGCGCGCCAATCACACGTGGCGGGTGATGTCGACGAAGCTTCTCGACGTCTCCCACATGCTCAACGCTGGTCGCGATTCGACAGATATCCTCCAGGCTATTGTGCGGCATGCGCGCAGCACTATCGGTACGGACGTGGGCTACCTTAGCCTCAATGATGAGGACACCGGCTTCACCAAGGTGCTGGCGACCAGCGGTGTCGTGACCGAGGAATTCCGCACCATCAACATGCCGATGGGTTCGGGAATTCTCGGCATTGTGGCCGCTACCAACCGCCCAGCATGGACCTATGATCATTCGGCCGATCCTGATGTCACGCATGTGGATTACGTGGATCGCGCAGTGGAAGCCGAAGGCATTCGGGGCATCCTCGGGGCCCCGATTCGCATAGGTGGGAAAACCATCGGAGCGCTCCTCGTGGGCGACCGGCACCCACGCCACTACACGCACGAGGAAATCGCAGCACTGGAGGTGCTCGGCTCTATCACCTCCGTGGCGCTGGAAAATGCCCAAGTCATTGAGAGCCAGGGCGAATCCGTTGCGGAGCTAACCCGCTCGCAGATAGCGCTGAGCCGACACATCGAAGAGCTGCAGTGGCTCAATGAGGTAAACACACATCTGCTCCATGTGCTCATGAACAACGCCAGCTTCGAGGAACTCGAACGCGTGCTGGCTAAGAGCCTTGACGCGCCAGTAACGCTGTGGACCACAGAAGACGCCCCGGAAACTCCCCCGGCCAGCACGTTCCCCGTGGAGTTTAATGGCCGTGAACTGGGCACAATCGGTGTGGACAAAGAGCTAAGTGATACCGAACTCCGCGTCATCAGCCATGCCTCCGCCGCGTTTACCTCCATCGCATTGTTCGCCGAAGCGCTTGTCGACGCCACCGCGCGCAAAGTCGACGACCTCGTCTACGCCGTAGCGCTGGGCAACGCTGGACGCGAGGAAATAGCCCGCCTACGCCACCTCACGGGCATCAGCCTCACGGCATCAACTCAGCTCTATTTCCTCGGTTTAAACTCCGAGAAGGGCCTGCCCACCCGCCCGCAGCTAGAGCACCTCCTACCCGGTCATGCCGCCATCACTCATCATGACCAACACGTGTGCGTGCTGTATCAGCCTGAAAGGGCCATCGATAAGGCTCTTGCTTCTTTACTTGAAACCTATCCTGACCTGGCTGTATCGGCCATTGGTTTTAGCGGGGTGGATTCTGCACGCAGCGCCCACGATTCGGCTATGGCCTACCTTGACTCTGCCATCGCGCTCAGCCTGCGCGGACAGCTCGTCACTGAATCGACCCTGGGCACAGTGGGACTCATCTTGGGAGCAGACCCGCATGCCCTCGAGCTGCTCTCGACGCACACCATTGCCCCACTCCTTCGCTACGACGAAGAGAATTCCACCGAGCTCGCCAGCACTGCTCACCAGTACCTGTTGTCCGGCCACAGCATCCCGCAGACTGCGCGCATCATGTTCATTCACCCCAATACCGTGCGCCAGCGCTTGGACCGGATTGTGTCGCTGATGGGTGAGGACTGGGCCGTCGGCCAGCGCGGTCTCGACGTGTTCCTTGCACTGCGTGCCCATTCCCTACGTGGATAGATCAATCCACATCAACTTCGCACTACGGTGTAGTTTCCCACATGTCATTGTGCCTTCCACGCCGAGCTAGTGACGTAGATTTCGAGACATTAGCTCATCCCACGTTTGGAGGTAACCATGTCTGACACTCTCACCATTCGCGGCGCCGTCTTGGAGCGCTCTGGCGACGAGCGCCCCTACGCCGATTCGAAGCCCATCACTGTGAGCGAACTTGAGCTCACCGGCCCCGGCGAGGGCGAGATTCTGGTGAAGATCACCGCAGCCGGCCTGTGCCACTCTGACCTTTCCGTGGTCAACAACAACCGCCCACGCCCGCTTCCGATGCTGCTGGGGCACGAGTCCGCTGGCATTGTCGAGGAAGTCGGCCCTGGTGTCACCAACGTCAAGGTAGGTGACCACGTCGTCATGACCTTCCTGCCTCGCTGTGGCGAGTGCGCTGGTTGTAAGACCGACGGCAAGATGCCGTGTGAGGTTGGCTCCAAGACCAACAACGAAGGCACCCTGATTCGCGGAACCCGCCACCTCACCCGCAACGGCGAGACCATCCAGCACCACCTCGGTGTCTCTGGCTTCGCTACGCACGCAGTTGTCTCCGAACTGTCTGTTGTGCCCGTCGGCTCCGACGTCCCAGCGGACATCGCCGCCATCCTTGGCTGCGCCATCCTCACCGGCGGCGGCGCCATCCTCAACGAGATCGATCCGCAGCCGGAGGACAGCATTGCGGTCGTCGGCCTCGGTGGTGTGGGCATGGCCGCCATCATCACTGCTGCTGCGCTCGGTGTGAAGGAGATCGTCGGCATCGACATGCAGAAGGATAAGTGCGAGAAGGCCATCGAGATCGGCGCTACCTCTGCCATGACCCCGCAGGAGGCAGAAGAGTCCGGTAAGAAGTTCACTGCTGTGGTTGAGGCCGCCGGCCACCCGAAGGCACTAGAGACTGCCTACAAGGTCACCGCGCCAGGCGGCTTAACCGTGACCGTGGGTCTGCCGGCACCGGGCTCCACCATCACTATCGACGCGCTGGTGATGACCGCCGAGGCACGCCGCGTGCACGGCTGCTACCTGGGCTCCTCCGTTCCGTCAAAGGATATCCCGAAGTACGAGCAACTGTGGCGCGAAGGCAAGCTCAACGCTGAGGCCCTCATCTCTGACCACATCAAGCTCGAGGACATCAACACCGCAATGGACCGCCTCTCCGATGGCGTGGCCCTACGCCAGATCATCGAGTTCGACTAAATCCTCCCTCCCCACTCCTTCAGAGCCCCGCGCCGTCGCGCGCGGGGCTCTAGCCCTTTGAAAGGAGGCCACTATGGCCACAATTAACGAAGCCGCCGAACCCGAAGAACAGGGCATCGGCAAAGCCTCTCCGCACTGGAAGATGGGGCCCTTTGATGTCCGTCTTCCCTTCGTTCACTACCGCATGGAGTGGCCCGACTTCGCACAAGGTCTTTTCATGTGCGTGGTCGATCTGGGTGCTATCCCATTGATGACTGAGGCCCTTGACATGCCCTACGAGGCAGCGTTGGCCGTGGTTATCCTCAATGGTCTGCTCTACCTCACCCACCACCTGCTCGGTGACCCTGTCATTCCTGGCTGGATCACCCCGGCTATTCCACTGCTAACCGTGTACATACAGACCTTCCCGGAGGGCGAGCAGCGCGTCTGGGCGCTCATTAGTTTCCAGCTCATGCTGGGCATATTCTCCTTAACACTGGGCGCAACAGGATTAGCCTCGAAGGTCGTTCGCCTTATTCCATCCGGCCTGCGAGCGGGAATCGTGTTGGGCGCCGGTATTGCCGCCATTATCTCGGTGTTTAAGGACGACGGCCGCTTCCACTCCTTCCCCATCACCATCACCATTGCAGTGGCCGTGGCCTTCTTCCTCATGTACTCCCGTGGATTCCAGTCCCTGCGGCAGAAGGCCGCCGGTTGGCGTTTCCTAGCATCCCTCGGCATCCTGCCGGCCATCTTCATCGCGGTCTTCGTCGCGCCCCTCGCCGGTGAGGCTCCCTGGCCGGACGTGGAGTGGGGCTTCTCCAAGCCGGACTTCATCACGCTGTGGTCCGAGTACACCGTCTTCGGTGTGGGCCTGCCCCCAGCGCACATGTTCCTCACCGCTATCCCCACGGTACTCGCCGCCTACATCGTCGTCTTCGGTGACGTCCTGCAGGCCAACGCTGTGCTCAAGGAAGCTGACCATGTGCGTACTGATGAAGCCGTGGTCTACAGTCCTTCCCGCGCCCATCTTCTCTTTGGTGGCCGCAACATTCTGATGTCCATCATTGGCCCCGATGTCGCCATGTGTGGTCCGCTGTGGGCCGCCATGCACGTGGTTATTGTAGAGCGCTACAAGCAGGGCAAGCGCGCTATGCGCTCGATCTTCGGTGGTGCAGGATCCTTCCGTTGGGGTACCAACGTGGGCCTTCTCCTGCTGCCCATTACTTCTTTCGTCGAACCCATCCTGCCGGTGGGCCTGGCGCTGACTCTCATCATCCAGGGCTTCGTATCTGTGCGCGTGGGCATCATGGAGGCTAAGAACCAGAAGGATCTCGGCATTGCAGGCGTTACTGCTGGTGTCCTCGCTACCCAAGGCGCAGCCTGGGGCTTTGCCGCCGGCATCATCATGGTCTTGGTTATCTACGGCAAGGACTTGTTCAAGGACGAGCGCGACGGCACCATTCGTAACTTCGACGAAATCGATCCGGATGAAGGCTTCGCCGATGCCCAGGCGGACTTCACGGAGCTGGCCGAGCTCAACGATGTGGATGTCGATGGCCGCCCCATCGATCCCAACGCCCCGAAGCCGAAGGACAAGAGGAGCTAGCCAGCGCACCCTAGCGGACAGCAGGTTCGCAGCACTCCTCGTTTCCGCTGTTTTTAGATGGTCCCTTTACTTTGGTCCCACATCAGAGTGAAGGGACCATCTTTCCCTGTTTTCTGGCGCACAAATGGTCCCCCATCTGGGATGAAGGACCAAAGTAGAAGGACCACACTGTTGGGACCATTTACCAAACCTGCAGGAACCACCTTTCATGGTTCAACAGCCCAGACCCGACCAACTAACTAAACGCCTGCTCCCCCGTCAGCACGCGGCCCAAAATCAGCGTGTGGATCTCATCCGTGCCCTCGTAGGTCCGCACAGATTCCAGGTTCGCAGCATGGCGCAGCGGCGAGTAGTCCGTGGTGATGCCGTTGCCGCCGAGGATGGTGCGGGCCTCCCGGCAAATCTCGATGGCCGTGCGGCAATTGGCCAGCTTGCCCACGGAAATCTGATAAGGCTCCAGCGTGCCAGCATCCTTGGCACGGCCAAGCCGCAGCGCGAGCAGCTGGCCCTTGTTGAGCTCCACAGCCATGTCAACGAGCTTCTTCTGCGTCAGCTGAAAGGACGCCAAGGAGCGGTCAAATTGTGTGCGCTCCTTCGCGTAGGCCAGGGCGGCTTCGAGTGAATCACGCGCCGCGCCCAACGCACCGAAGCTGATGCCGAAGCGGGCTTCGTTAAGGCACATGAACGGCCCCTTCAGACCAGGATGCTTGGGCAGCAGTGCATCAGCGGGCAAGGTAACCCCTTCCAGTTCAATATCGCACTGAATGGACGCGCGCATGGACAGTTTGTTCGTAATCGGAGTTGCGGTAAACCCCGGTGTGGACGTCGGCACGATGAAGCCGCGCACGCCGGGCTCCATGCCGGCAGCGGCAGCGTCTTCCTCAGCCACCTTGGCCCAGATGATGGCTACTGTGGCCACGCTCGCCAGGCCAATCCAGCGCTTGGCGCCATCGAGTACCCACTCGCCCGAGCGGTAGCGCGCCACCGTCGCCATGCCCGCCGGGTCCGAACCCGCGGTCGGCTCCGTTAGCCCAAAGCAACCAATGACGTCACCTGCAGCCATCTTGGGAAGCCACTCCTGCTTCTGTTCTTCGGAGCCATGCTTGTGAATCGCAGACATCGCCAGCGAGCCCTGCACCGACACCACCGTGCGCAGGCCCGAATCGCCGGCCTCTAATTCCTGCATGGCCAGCCCATACTCCACCGCAGAGCGCGCGGCGCAGCCGTAGCCCTCGAGGTGCATGCCAAACAGTCCGGCCTCCGCGAGTACCGGGAAGATGGTTTCTGGCAAGACGGCATCCTCGTACCACTGGGCAATGTGGGGTCGGATGTGCTCGTTGACCAGCGCAGCCACCCGATCCCGCGTGGCCTTTTCCTCATCGGTCAACAGGGATTCAATGCCTAGCAGATCCGTTGTCATGGCACTCTCCTCTCGATTAGCGTTACGAACCACAATTCGTATGTATAGTGATACGCAACACTTTACCTTTCAAGGAGGATGAATGCGCGCCCCCGACAACGCCATACCGGTAACTCTCGCCCTAAGGTGGTCCGACCAGGACGCGAATGCCCACGTCAACAACGCCACGATGGTCACCCTTATCGAGGAAGCTCGTGTTCGCGCCGCGAAGGATCTCACCGGGCCTTTCTCCACGGATACCTACGCTCACGTGGTCCGTTCGCTCGAGGTGGTCTATGACGCCGAGCTCACCTATACCGATTCCATCGAGGCGCGCGTGTGGGTCTCACGCATTGGAAATACGTCCTACCAGGTCTCCCACGAGCTCATCCAGGAAGGGAAGTCCTGTGTCTTTGCCACGGCGACGCTGGTGCTTATCGACGTCTCACAGCGCCGCCCTATCCCCCTCCCCGAGGACCTCACTAAGCGCATGCGCGCCCATTATTCCGAATAGCCATTCACCTAAGGAGTTAGACATGATTTCCACCCGTGTTACTGACATGCTCGGCATCTCACACCCCATCGTCCAAGGCGGCATGCAGTGGGTCGGCCGCGCCGAGCTCGCCGCCGCAGTATCCAATGCCGGCGGCCTCGGCGTCATCACCGCACTGACCCAGCCCACCCCAGAAGATCTGCGTCAGGAGATCCGCCGCGCCCGCGAACTTACCGACAAGCCTTTCGGCGTCAACCTCACCATGCTGCCGGCGATTACTCCGCCGCCTTACGCGGAATACCGCGACGTCATCATTGAAGAAGGCGTAAAGATTGCCGAAACCGCCGGCAATAATCCGAAGGACCATATGCCGGCCTTCAAGGACGCGGGCGTCACCGTTATTCACAAGTGCACCTCGGTGCGCCATGCGCTCAGCGCCCAGAAGGTCGGCGTCGACATCGTCAGCATCGATGGCTTCGAATGCGCCGGCCACCCCGGCGAAGATGACATTCCGGGCCTCGTCCTCATTCCGGCAGCTGCAGACCAGCTGGATATCCCCATCATCGCCTCCGGTGGCTTTGCTGATGGCCGCGGTTTGGCCGCGGCGCTCGCCTTGGGCGCAGAGGGCATCAACATGGGCACCCGCTTCGTTGCGTCCACCGAAGCGCCGGTGCATGAGAACGTCAAGCAGGCCATCGTGGAGCGCTCCGAGCTCGATACCCAACTCATTCTCCGCGAGCTGCGCAATTCCACCCGCGTGGCTAAGAACGCCGTCAGTGACGAGGTAGCCGAGCGCCTGGCCCAGGGGGCAGAGTTTGGCGATATCCGCCATCTCGTCGCCGGCAAGCGCGGCCGCGCGGTCTACGAAACCGGTGACCTGGATGCAGGTGTATGGACCTGTGGTACCTCGCAGGGACTTATCCACGACGTCGCCTCGTGTGCTGACATCGTCTCCCGCATCACTACCGATGCCGAGCACATCATCTCCTCCCTCACCACGCTTGTTAAGGACTAACCCATGACCGAAGCCATCCTGACCCGCCGTGAAGGTTCTGTCCTCATTGCCCAGATCAACAACTCTTCGCGCCGCAATGCCTTAGCCAAGGAGCACTGCGTGGCACTGTCTGCCGCGCTTTCCGACGCCTCACAGGACCCCTCCATCCGCGCCCTCATCATCACCGGTGATGAGACTGCCTTCTGTGCAGGCGCGGACATCGTGGCGGCGGCCCAGGCCGCGGCTGCAGCACAGCAATCGGGCGAGGCCTCCAACCCAGCCGAGTCGACGATGCTGCCGCAGCTCAATGCCCTCATCTCCGCGATTCAGACGGCTGAGGTGCCCGTCATTGCTGCCGTTGAGGGCGCTGCCGCCGGTGCCGGCGCCTCGCTGGCTTTTGCCTGCGATCTCATCGTGGCCGGCGAGGAATCTTATTTCACGCTGCCCTTTGGAAAAATTGGACTCATCCCCGACGGCGGTGTGAGCTTGACTGCTGTCGCCTCACTAGGCCGTCATCGTGCACTCGCGCTTTCCCTGCTGCAGGACAAGCTAGGGGTTGAGGAGGCCGCGGAGGCGGGAATCGTCGCTCAGCGCGCCCCTCAAGGCCAGGCACTGGAGACCGCACTCAAGGCAGTAGAGCGCCTGCACATCGCTCCGCGCGATGCCCTGGCCAAGGCCAAGGAGGCCATCAACCGCACCGCGCTGAGCCAACTCGACGAGCAGCTCACGTGGGAAGAGCCCACGCAGTACGCCCAGATGGCCTCTGCTGGTCACAACGAAGGTGTCATGGCCTTTCTGGAGAAGCGCCCAGCAAAGTTCGACTAGAAAAGACGTACAGTCGATTGCCAGGCTGATTCCATGGCGATGCCAGCACGGCCCGCCATACTCATTCTTGTGCGTTTGAGAGAGCGCATGCGAGAGAGAGAACCCCTCCTCCCTCCGGAGGGCGGCGTAAGCCGATACACGGAGGGACGTGATAGAGACGTCGACGAGCCCCCTATTCCCTGGGGGCTCGTCGACGTTTTCGACTCCTCATTCGCCTGACCTTAGGTCTGCCTTACCCCCGTCCCTAACCCCGGGGACAACTCCCCACACCTTTCTTTGTCGGCTTCGATAGCGCTAACCAGCACAATCGCTCTCACGCAGGAAACACACGGTACACACGCGCTACCCCTCCCAGTAACGAACGAGCATTTTGGATAAAAAAGTTGCATACTAAGTCTCGTGCGTTGGAGAGAACGCACACAGAGAGAGATAGAGAGACTTCAGCGCTCGTGGCCCCCTTTAGCGTGCGGCCCGGGCGCTGAAGTTTTGCTTCAGGCAACCCACCCTTCGCCCTTCACGTCGTGCCCCCCCCGGATCGACAAAAGCAAAAGCCCCCGCCTCAGTTCAATGAGGCAGGGGCGCAGGAACCTAGGAACCTAGGAGCTCCCTATTTTAGAAAGGGAGCTTGATGTTCAGGTTCAGGGTCTTGGCGATTACCGGGAAGGCAGCAGCAACAGCGGCCAGAACGCCGGCAACGATGCCGAAGATAGCCAGCGGGGTCGGCTTGCCGTCCTTGGAGGACAGAGCGTCGCGAGCGGAGCTCTTCTTGTCCTTAGACGGGGTCGGCTCAGCAGACTTGGACTCAGAAGGAGTAGTGGTTGCAGAAGCGGTCGTGGAGGAGTCAGAGGACTTGGTGGTGCTTGCAGACGAAGAAGCCTCAGAGGACTTGGAGGCGCTTGCAGACGAAGAAGCATCGGAGGACTTGGTGGTGCTTGCAGACGAAGTAGCCTCAGAGGACTTAGTAGCGGAAGTGCTCTCGGATGCCTTCGGCTCGGTGGTCTTCTTGGAGGTGGTGCCCGTCGGCGCCTCGGTCTTCTCGGAGGAGGATTCCGTCGGCTCGTCGGTCTTCTCAGACTCCTTCTCTGCAGACTCAGGAGCCTTGGCCTTGCCGCTTTCGACGTACTTCTCCATATCCGCCTTTGAGATCTCGGTATCGACTACTGCGCCCGCCTCGTCCTTTGAACCAGGAACAGGGACATAGTTTCCCTCAGAGTTCTTGTTATAGGTCACACCGTTGTAGACCAAGGTGTCAGACAGTGCAACGCCTTCGTTTGCGGCGAAAGCGACGGTGGTGCCACCAAGAACGAGGGCGCCGGACAGGGCAGCTGCAGCAAGAGTGCGCGAAATCTTCATGAGTATCTCCTATAGGGATTCGAATACTAGGGAGCCAAGATTTGACCGACACTAACGATAGTCACATTCATCTGTAGCTTCTAGAAATTTCCCTTTATACCCCCGTGAGCGAAAAAGAAAGAATGCTCAACCTACGCGCGTGGAACCGTAGAAAATTCGTGACTATCTGGCATTTTTGTTTAGCACCACTGACTGACAATGTCGCGTCGAAAAAATCTAAAAAGATTTCGTGGGCTACCCCCCATCGTGCGGTAGTCACTATGCCGGAGAGGTAGCGGAGAGTCAGGGAAACACCCTCAACGAGATAGAGCGCCTATTGAAATTCCTTATGGAAATCCGGTTGCGGCCACCAGTCCCCAACTCATACGCTTAGTCGCGTGGCTGATAACGAAAAGGTTTCGGAGACTATTGCGGAGTGGCGCAGGCTGGAGCGAGCCCGCGCGCGGTTTGATGCGGAAGCACGCCGAGAGCACGGCATTTCCGGTTCCCATCTCAATCTTCTTCGCCTCATCGATAAGAAAGGCCCCATCCCGATTCTGCAGCTGCGTAAGGAGTTGGGCTGGCAGCCAGCCACCATTGGTCAAGCGGTGAAGCGATTGGTGCGCGATGACCTCATTTCTATTGTCGAAGACCCTGCAGACCTTCGCCGCCGTCTGTGCGCCATCACCGAAGAAGGCCGTCGCTTCCTGCTCCATGTGCCACTCACCGGCCCGGCGCGTCTGCGCACCTATGAGGTCAGCGAAGAAGAGCTCGAGGCGATGAAGCGCGGCTTTGAGATCGCGCTAACCGCCTTCGGTTATGAGAACTGGAGTGATGTCGACTAGCCGCCCAGCTCTCGCTACCGCTTGTCTAATTTTCCCCGCAACCGGTGGTAACGAGGCGCTGCGCCACGTGAGTAAACACGTCGAGGCCCGCTAGGCAGTCGGCCTCAGTGGTGAACTCCTTTTCATTGTGAGAGATGCCGTCAACGGAGGGGATGAAGAGCATTACCGTTGGCACCATCTCCTTAAGGTTGGTCGAGTCATGGCCGGCCACCGTATAGATCTCCTGGTAGGGGTAGCCACGCTCCTCAACGACCTCGCGCGCCAACGCCACGCCAACGGCCGGGTAAGGGTTCAGAGCCCACTCGTGGGTCGGGGTCAGCTCCACTGAGGTGCGGGATTCTTGCTCCGCAGCAGAAATGATCTCTTGCAAGCGCTCGAAGGCAGCATCGAGAACCTCCGTGGAGGGTGAGCGCACGTCGATGTTAAAGCGCACCTCACGGGCAATCGTTACCGGTGAGTTTGGTTCCAGCGTGAGCTGGGAGACCGAAGCCTGCAGCTGCCCCTCCGGGAATTCGTGAGTAAGGCGCTCAACCTCCGCGATGATGAGAGAGGCACCGAAAAGGGCGTCCTTCCTATCGGCCATGAGCGTGGATCCCGTATGGCCTTGTTCACCGGAAACTACTGCCTGGAACTTCTTTGCTCCCCACGTGGCGGTGACCAATCCGATGGTATTGCCGTTGGCTTCGAGCTCTTTGCCTTGCTCGACATGGATCTCCGCGTAGGACGCGAGCTTGGGGGCTTCCCCGCGCGGGGCCCAGCCCGCGGCCTCCTGCGCTTCGGCGACAGTGACGCCGGCGAGGTCGGTGGCTGAGTGGGCGTCGGCAAGCGCGAGCGTTCCCGTGAATACGGAACTGCCCATCATGGACGGTGCGAAGCGTGAGCCTTCCTCATTGAACCAGTTGATGACCGTAAGGTTGTAGCGTGCGTCAACACCCGACTGGGCCACACGGCCCGCTGCATGTGCCGCCGCAAGCACGCCATAGGCGCCGTCGAAGCGGCCGGCCAAAGGTTGGGAATCCAAGTGCGACCCTAGGCCGACGAACGGAGCGCCGGGGTTGAGTTCAAAGAGTCCGTACTGGTTGCCAATCTCGTCATAGATAACACGTGCGCCGAGGGATTCGAGGACCTCGTGGAACCAGGCACGGTTAAGGTTATCGCCCTCGCTGGCGGCCTGGCGTTCCACGCCGCCGCCGGGGGTAGCGCCGTTGGCGGACATAGCCTGGAAATCGGCCAGAAATTGTTCGTTGGTGGTTTCTCGCATCAATATCTCCTTAGAAGCTTCCGTAGCGCAGCTCGCCGCCCACGATGGTGGCGGCCACGTCGATGGTGGATAGATCAGTAGTCAGTGGGTCCGCGGACAGCAACACGAAATCTGCAAGCTGTCCTGGAATAACCTGGCCTTTTCGGCCCGCCCAACCAGTTGCTGCGGCAGAGCCGGCGGTGTAGGCATAGAGCGCTTCGGCGGGCGTGAGGCGGTCGGCAGGGCCAAAGTCCTGGCCCGTCTCAGTGCGGCGTTCGATGGCTGCTTTCATAACGTCGAGCGGCACGCCGGGAGCCACGGGTTGATCGGAGCTGCCGGGGAGGATGAGGTCGGCGGCGAGAAGCCGCTTGCCCGGATAGCTCCATGCCGCGCGTTTCGGTCCCAGCGCCTTTGCCATCGCATCACCAAATGTCGAGATAAACAGCGGCTGCGGCACCACCACGATGGGTTGGCCGCGCAGGCGCTCAATCTGATCTGGGCGCACAATACCGCCGTGCTCAATGCGGTGCGGCATAGCCGGAATGCCATTTTTCTCCACGGCCATCTCTAGGGTCTCAATCGCAAAGTCCACGGCCGCATCCCCGATGGCATGAATCGCCAGGGACCAGCCAGAAGCCGCAGCCTTGAGGGCGCGCTCGCGCATCTGCTCAGGATCTCCCTGGAAGTAGCCGTGGTGCTGGCAGCAGGCATACTCTTCCGTCAGCGCAGCGGTGGTGCCGAGGATGGAGCCATCACTGAACATCTTGACAGGGCCAATCTGTAGCCATTCATCACCAAAGCCGGTGCGTAAACCACCATCGAGTCCCCATCCGGGCCCATCCGATTCATGGCCCTCAATCTTGTGGAGGACATCCATGGTCACCATGATCTGCATGCGCGTATGCAGCGTGGCGTTCTGGTAGGCCGCGATTTCACGCGGGCTGTGGCCGATCCAGCCACCCGCCACGCCGGCATCCGTCACTGAGGTGAGCCCGCGCTCGAGATAGCGGCGCGTGGCCAGCTCCAAGGCGCGCGCAATCTCCTCCCCGGATTCCGGAAGCGTGACGTTCTGAATGGCGCGCATGGCGTTTTCATCGACCAGTCCGGTGCAGTGGCCCTCATCATCGCGGACGAATTCACCGCCCTCCACCTCTGGCGGGTTGGCCGGGTCGATGCCCGCTGCACGCAAGGATGCAGTATTCACCGTGTAGGCATGCCCCGAATTGTGTTTGATGAGCAGTGGCTTGCCGTGTGTGGCGCGGTCCAGCTCCGCAATAGTCACCGCAGCATCCAGACCCGAGGGCCTAAAACCAGAGGCAATGATCCAGCCATCCGGGGTGGGCTCGGCACTGGTGAGGGCAGAGTAGACGTCGTCAGGCGTGGCGACCTGAGAGAGGTCCACCTCGAGCAGCGTTTGCCCAAACCACACGGTGTGCGAGTGCGCATCGTTAAATCCCGGGGTCAAGGTTCGCCCGCCGGCATCCCACGTCGTATCCGCAGGGAGAGCGCGTGCGGCATCATCCAGCGCGAGGATACGGCCGTGAGCAAAAGCCACTGCACTCGCCACTGGGTGGGCGGGGTCCTGGGTAAGAATGTGGGCGTTATCGATGAGCGTAATCATGAGACCTCCTTGTGTCGTTCACCACATACTAATGTGCGCCGTGACGCGTGCCGCAAGGGTAGGGCGTTGTCCTACCCTCAGCGGTGTAAGGTTGTGCATATGCACGAGGAGCGGTGGCGTGAGATTGTCACGGAGGTTCATAGCGATATCCCCCGATTGGTGGAGGAATTCCTTGCCGCTTTCACCGCGACTGGCCGCTATGGCAATTCGCTTGTGAGCGAGGATGAGCTGCGGCTGACAGCCTTCGAGGTGTTCGCCCGGATTACAGAAGTGCTGGTGGGCACCATGAACAAGTCAGAATTACGTACCCATGCGCAGAATCTGGGTCGGCGGCGCGCGCGGCAGGGAGTGGAGTTGGCCTCGCTTATCGACGCCATCCAGCTCGACTTCGACATCCTCTGGACCCGCCTGCGTGCCGCCGCCGGAGCGAATCAATCCACCCTCATCGAACACGTGGCCCACCTGCATTCCGTTGTGACGTTGTACAACCTCATGGTGCGCGATGCTTACCGCGTGGAGGAAGCCCGCGGCCAGCACGACGTGCGCCTGGCCCACGCGCGCCACTTGGAGCGCCTCCTCGCCGCCGACGACCTTGACCCCCTCGGCGTCACCGAGATTGCCCGTGCCCTCGACGTGGACACAGATACCCACTTCCACGTCGTCATCGCACACCCCACCGCCGCCGTGGAATTACGCGCGCTTCTCGACGTCCCCATCGCCTCCGGCACCGCCTTTGGCCACGGGACGCGCGGCATGTTCGTAGCCTTTTGGCCTGCAGGAACACCCGCAGGGTCCACTGTAAACCGAAACGAGCTTGCGGCAATCCCCGGCGTGCGCTTCCCCACAGTAAAGGGCCTGGCCGGCGTCCGCGCCGCCGCCCGCCAAGCCCCACGCCTCTTCGCCGCTGCCGGCATACTCCCCCGCCTCGTCGACGCATCCGATCTCCTCTGGGCCGTGGCCGGCGATGCCATTGCTGGCTTCGAAGCCAGTCCCATCGCCCAGGCCACGGAAGCCATCGCGGCACTGCGCAGTACCAACCCTCCGGTCTACGACACCCTCACGACCTACCTCGACACCGGCTCCATCAAAGACACCGCTGAAGCCCTCCACTGCCACCGCAACACGGTCATCAACCGCCTCCACCACGTCACCACAGCCACCGGCTTGGACGTCACCCAACCCAAAGGCGCGGCGCTGGTGCTTCTCTGCCTCTTTCGCGGCGCACCATAAGTACAAGGACTATGCAGGAGCACATTGTCTACTTCCAAAACCTGGGTTCCTGCACAGAAATTCCCCTCAACCCATTGCATAGAGGTGACGCAGATCTAATATCAGTGCGAACGGTCATCCAACTCACAAAAGGAGCCATTCGCCATGACCACGACTCAGCAACCCCTAGCATCCTCAGCACCGCCCAGTGCCGAGGAAATTCACGTTGAATCCAAAGATGTCTTCCGGATCGCCAGTTCCGCATTCGTTGGAACCGCACTGGAGTGGTACGACTTCTTCCTTTTCGGCACCGCCGCAGCCCTCGTATTTAACGAGCTTTTCTTCTCCGGCATGTCAGGAACCGGGGCAACCCTTGCCTCCCTTGCCACATTTGGTGTTGGCTTTCTTGCCCGGCCACTCGGCGCGATCATTTTCGGCCAGATTGGTGACAGGATGGGCCGCCGACCAGCGCTCATCATCTCCATCGTAGTTATTGGTATGGCAACCGGAGTTATCGGCCTTCTTCCAACCTACGGTTCAATCGGAATCTGGGCGCCCATAGCGCTCGTCACCCTGCGCCTACTTCAAGGAATCGCCGTCGGCGGTGAATGGGGCGGTGCCACCACCATGGCCATCGAACATGCGCCAGCCGAAAAGCGTGGCCGTTATGCCGCTTTTGTTCAGATCGGTTCACCTGCCGGCACCCTGATATCCTCCGGCGCTTTCGCCCTCGTCCTCATGCTCAACGACGATGCCGTCAGCGCTTGGGGATGGAGGATTCCCTTCCTCATAGCTTTCCCATTTCTTGGCATTGCACTGTGGATTCGTAGCAAAGCTGAAGAATCCCCAGTGTACAAGGCTCTTGAGGAAGAAGCAGAAGCCGATGAAGACGCCCAGAAGGGTTCCCTCAAGGAACTTTTCACCGAGCATTTCCCCCAGCTGTGCCTAGCCTCTGCAGCGGCTTTCCTGGGAATCGGCGGCTTCTTTGTCATGAGCACCTACGTCTTGTCATATGCCACAACGGCCCTCGATTTTGAGCGTCAAACTGTCGTCAATGCAACGCTTCTCGCTGCGGTCTGCCAGATCTTCGTCAACCTCATCTTCGGCCGCCTCGGCGAAAAGATTGGCCCTGGCCGAGTCATCGGATTCGGCGGCCTCGCCACAGCCCTCATGGCGTGGCCGCTGTGGGCAATGATCGATTCCGGCAACGTGATCCTTCTCACCCTCGCGGTATGCCTGGGGCTTTCCCTCGTCACGATTACGTATTCAGTATCAGGTGTCCTTCTTTCCGAGGTTTTCCCGGCCAATGTTCGTTACTCCGGCGTGGCCATCTCCGCGAATATCGCCTCTGCCATCTCGGGACTTCTCCCCTTCCTGGCCACAGCCATGAATGCATCTAACGAAACCCCGAGCTCGATTCCCGGCGTCATCATCCTTGCAGCAGTAGCACTAATCACTGCATTCGGAGGTTTCGTTGGTGAGAAGTACCGTCGCCACGATGATGTCGTCATCAAGGCCTAAGACAAGCCCGATGCGGGGCGACGAGGCCCGCCCCAGTAGGCTCGAGAGTTGTGTCTCAAGAGCTCTCATCGTCCACCTTGGATCAGCGCGCCCGCCGCATCGTCGCGTGGGTTGCAGCACTAAACCTCATTGGTTTCTTTGGCGAGTTCATCATTGCCTGCATCATCGGCTCGGCGTCGCTGTTTGCTGACGCAGCTGATTTCCTCGAAGACTTCCTCATTAACGCGCTGGTGCTCGCGGCACTGAGGTGGTCGGCGGAGGGGCGTCGAAAAGCGAGCTACGGCCTTGCAGGGCTGATTCTGATTCCTGCGTTGGCGTCGTTTGGCATGGCGATATGGAAAATTGTCAACGGTGCCGTGCCCGAGCCGCTTGCCCTGTCGGGCACCGCCATCGCAGCCATGGTCATCAACCTCGTGTGCGCGGTACTACTCATTCAGCTACGCCATGGAGGCGCTCTGACGCGCGGCGCATGGCTAGCGGCCCGCAATGACGTGGCCGCCAACATCCTCATTATCGGCGCGGGTCTTCTCATGATGGTGTGGGTAAGCCCCTGGCCGGACATCGTGGTGGGAATTCTCATTGGCGCTATCAACCTGCGCGCAGCAGCTGAGGTTTTTGAGCAAGCGCGCGCTGAGGATCCAGAAATCGAAGAGGACTAGACGACGTTAACTTCAGCATGTTTTAAGCAGAGAGTGTCAAAACTGCAATTTTGCTTGCACCTTGCGGCATGAAAAGTAACTTCCCAGCCGCTCTCTTTGAACCTTTTTTACCCCCTGATTGGGTTAAACTTTAGTTGATGTCCAAACGGTCAAGAAGACGTTTCCCCAGAATACGGTCTAGATGACAAGACCAAGGTAAACGCAATTTTCTTAGCCAATTGTTCACCTGCGTGTCACCCTATCGATATTTGCTTTGCAGCCCAAAAATATTAACAATCCTCAGGATGCGGGATCCTGAAAGCCCCCCTTAAAGTGGCTTCTCGTCACACACTGAGCAATACAGCGCAGCACAGCGCAACCACAGTGCGTCACCACATTGCCCCAAACATTTTCATCCAGGAGAACAATCATGACCATGCGTCGTCGTACCGCTGGCCTCGTGGCCGGCCTCGCGATTGCAGGCACCGCCCTCATCGCACCGGCTGCATCCGCAGCAACCCACACCGAGTCCTACCCGGAGACCCCGGCTGTCAACGCCAAGCTCCCCATCGTTCACACTTCTCACGGTTCCGACCACATGAAGGCCAACGTCCTCAACCCGCGTCCGGTATGTAACCCGTGGGAGGACCACCGCACCGTGGTCTACAAGGTGACCGACAACTTCATGCCGGCTGGCACCATCTCCACCACCAACCAGACCAAGAAGGACATTCCGCTGCAGCAGAACCTGTCCAAGTCCCAGTCCATCACCCTGTCCGTCAACGGTGACCGCACCGAGACCACCTCCATGAACTTGGGCGGCAAGGGCTCTGGCAAGGGTGCTGAGGGCTCCTTCGGTGTCTCCCACCAGATTGCCACCAAGCTCGGCGCTTCCGCTTCCTACTCCC
Organism: Corynebacterium sp. HMSC078H07; assembly: GCF_001812805.1. Taxonomy (GTDB): domain Bacteria; phylum Actinomycetota; class Actinomycetes; order Mycobacteriales; family Mycobacteriaceae; genus Corynebacterium. Next base: position 105,755 of record NZ_KV810511.1, read on the forward strand.
TGTCTTGGGAAGCTGGCCAGTCCATCGGCCCGTACGACGTTCCGCCGAACCACACCGGTGAGGCTACCTACGGCTTCCGCGTTCTGAACATGACCGGTACCCAGCAGTACTGCAAGCCGAACGGCACCTGGTCCACCCCGACCTTCTGGTCCGCTATGCAGCCGATGAAGAACGAAGTTCGCGTCAAGCTCTACGACGACATCGCTGACTCCTACGCTCCGAACAAGAACGCTCAGAACACCACCGACGTCAACGACCCGAAGGTTGTTGAGGAGGAGAAGTCCCCAGAGGCTGACGCTGAGGTTCTGAAGGACAACGAGGTTGCTCCGGAGGAGCGCGCCGTATCCGAGGCTGAAGGCAAGAAGGAAGAAGAAGCCGACAAGAAGCTGCAGGACAAGGTTGACAAGGGCGAGGCTACCAAGGCTGACCAGAAGCTCGACCTCAAGCCGGTTCTGTCCACCTCCGGTGCAAAGCACGCTGGTTTCGCTGGCACCGTTGCTCTCCGCCTGGAGAACGTTGGTACCGAGCGCTACTACGGCGACTACCCGGCTGTTCAGTACCGCGTTGACGTGAAGACCGCTGAGGGCCCGAAGGGCGTTGACCGCCTCATCACCCCGCGTTCCTCCAACGGTGCTCACATCCGTGACCTGGGCTTCGACGAGAAGACCTCCACCCGCTCCTTCGAGGTCACCCTGGCTAACCCGATTAACGCTGGCGAGTCCGCTCGCGTTGCCAACCTGGACTTCGGCGACGGCAACACCAAGGAAGGCCGCATCAAGAACTACATCGAGGTCACCCAGGTTTCCCGTCTGAAGGGCGACAACTCCACCGACAACGACCAGAACGTTGACTCCCGCGAGATCACCGTGAAGGACACCGGTAAGAAGGCTGAGGGTCTGTTCTAAAACAGCCCCCTCTTCGCCGCCCCCTTGCAGCAGAGAGAGTGCAGCCCGCCGGCGCTTAGTCCGGTAATGAGAGAGTGAGTAAACCCCGACCGACAAGGTCGGGGTTTCTTTCTGTCTAATACTCCTCTATTACCCCCTCTGCAGCGAACCATTCCTCATTTATTAACACCACACAACCTTCGCGCCAAAGGACGGCAGCACACGGGCTATTTACGCTGCGCACCCCTAGTTGGCTATTGTGAACAAATGCATTTCTCTCGTTCCGCACTCGCGGGCCTTCTCTCGGTGGGGCTGATCTTCTCCCCTACCCACGTGCCCCCGGCACAGGCGCAGGCGCCACAGGCGATGAGCAGCGCTCTCGCAAACCCTGATCAGTACGCCTCTGAATTCGATCCCATCGCGCTGGGTCCTTTGGCACCAGTACTCTTCAGCGAAAACGTCTTCGCCACTTGGGGCCACGTGCTTCAGCAACTAAAGCTTCCCGTCGTGCCACCGGAAGCCACTCACCCGCCAGCGACCACAGCACCAGCACAGCTGCGCGAGCTGAGGCACATCCAAGACAATGTGTGGGAGCTCAAGGCCTATTCGCCTGCGATGGACCGCGTCATCACCAACGACATCATTCTCCCGCCGGGGGGAGTGGAGAATACGCAACCTCGCCCGACCTATTACCTGCTCGGTGGCGCGGGCGGCGGTGCGGAGGCAACGTGGTGGGATGGCGGCGGTGCCTCCGAGTTCTTCCGCGACAAGCAGGTGAATGTCGTTTCCCCACGCGGTGCTTATGGCTCGATGATGTCCGACTGGGCACAGCCCCACGACACTCACGGCAGATACAAGTGGGCCACCTACCTCACCAAGGAGCTCCCTCAACTCATTGACGCTGAATTTCATGGCACCGGCCGCGACGGCATCGCGGGCCTGAGCAACTCTGGCGGCCCCGCACTAGAACTGGCCACATTTGATCAGCGGTTCACAGTAGCTGGTTCCTATTCCGGTTGTCCCTCGACCACAGGTGTACTCGCGCAGGGATTCGCGTGGGTCAGCGCGGCGTACTACGGCACGGACCCAGCACACTCCTTCGGCGCGCCATGGGATCCGGCGTGGGCACAGCACTCACCGGTTCTCAACCTTGATCAACAAAAGGGACGGAAGACCTTTGTCATCGTCTCTCGCGGTGCCCCAGCAGACTTTGACGTCGACATTGAAGACTCACCCCTACCCGCGTTGGGCCTCAACGAGCGCTTGGACTATTGGTGCAGTGCCTTTTATGCCAGGCGTGCCACCGCCGCTGGCGTTGACCTTGACTACTACGAGCTTCCGGCGGGACGGCACACGTGGGGCCTGTTCCGCCGTGAGCTATCCATCACTTGGGCCACGGTAGGCCCAGCACTCGGGGTGGAATAACGCCTTCACCCCACCCCTCACGTGAAATTCCACACCGAGGAAACGTCTAGATCGCCACACACTGCCGCAGTAAAGTCAGTGGTTATGAATGTTATGGATACTTGGGAGCCCACACTGGGCACCGGACCACTGTTAGGGATTGCGGTGGCGGCCATCGCCGTCATCCTCATCCTCGTCATCCACTTCAAGGTGCACGCCTTCGTCACCCTTGTCACTGTCTCTGCACTGACTGCCCTCGCCGCTGGCATCCCGCTGGACGGCGTGGTTCCGACCATGACAAGTGGCTTCGGCTCGACCTTGGGTTCGGTGGCTTTGCTGGTCGGCTTAGGCGCCATGATCGGGCGCTTGGCGGAGACTTCCGGCGGCGCCAAAACGCTTGCCGACGCCCTCGTGAAACTCTTCGGCGAAAACAAAGCACCCCTAGCGCTAGGCGTAGCCTCCCTCATCATGGGCTTCCCCATCTTCTTCGATGCAGGGCTCATGGTGATGCTGCCGGTCATCTTTGCCGTCGCCAGGCGCCTAGACGGCCCAGTCCTGGCCTACGGCATCCCCGCCGCCGGCGCCTTTTCCGTCATGCATGTCTTCGTGCCACCGCACCCGGGCCCCGTGGCAGCCGGTGAGTTCTTCAGCGCGGACATCGGCCTGATCCTCATCTTCGGTCTCCTCGTTGCGCTGCCCACGTGGTATCTCTCCGGCTACCGCTTCGGACTCCACCTGGGAAAGAAGTACCCGTTCCGTCTTGAAGAAGCCGTAACCGGTGCACTCGTTAGCGATGCCGAGCTGCCGGATCGCCCGGCCTCTGCGGCCTCGGTTATCAGTGTTCTGCTTATCCCGATGGTGCTTATCTTTGGCAATACCGGGTTGACCACACTGGGCACAGCTGGTGTTGTCGATCCTTCTGCTACGTGGGTACGCTTCTTCATCTTCTTGGGCCAGACCCCAATCGCTCTGTTGATTACCACTCTGGCGGCGATGGTCATACTGGGGCTGCGTCGCGGCGAAGGCAAGAGCGCAATTGAAAAGACTGTGGAGTCTTCCCTCGGCCCCATTTGTTCCGTCATCCTCATCACCGGTGCCGGCGGCATGTTCGGCGGTGTGCTGCGCACCAGCGGTATCGGTGATGCGCTGGCGGATTCCATGTCCGGGCTCGGCATCCCGGTCATCCTGGCCTGCTACCTCATCGCTGTAGCCCTGCGCCTGGCGCAAGGTTCAGCCACCGTTGCTCTCACCACGGCCGCCGCACTGATGGTGCCTGCCGTTGAGGCTGGCGGTTTCAACGAAATTCAGCTAGTCCTCATCACGCTTGCCACCGCGGCCGGCTCCGTCTTTGGCAGCCACGTCAATGACTCGGGCTTTTGGCTCGTCGGCCGGCTCATGGGCATGGACGTATCGACCACTCTGCGGACCTGGACGGTAAACCAAGCGCTGATTTCCTCCATCGGCTTCGGCATTGTCCTTATCTTCTACGGCGCCGCCGCTTTGCTGTAGCCCTTTTTAGCTCGTTGCAATGAGCGCGACCACCTCCCTTCGCGCTCACCGACAATCCGTACTGACCTCCCTTCGCGCTCACCGGCAACCCGTGGGGCAGCCTCCTAACGCTCACGGTGAGCGCGAAGGGTGCAGGCACGTAGCACGAGCCCGACTTAACTCACTATCAAGTGCTGAAGACGCAGCCACCCTTGACAATGCAGTCTGCGGGTTGAGCGTCTGGGTAGTTGTTTTCGGCACTAATGCGGCTCAAGTCAGAACAGAGCAGGTCCCCTGGCGGACACCTACCTTCGCGCTCACCGGGCAACCCGTGGGGCAGCCTCCTGACGCTCACGGTGAGCGTGAAGGGCGGGGTGGAGTTGTGTGAGCGCGAAGGGTGGCTCCGCGATGCCTCAACACCAAGCGGGAAAGTCTTGTAGCTACAGCTAGCTCTGGAGGTACTGCGCCGCCTCGGCGGCCAGCTCCTCCGGCGCAGCGCTGACATCCAGCATTAGCCCTGCTTCTTCTGGGTGCAAGTCCTCCAGCGTCTCGAACTGCGAATCAAGCAGGGACACCGGCATGAAGTGACCAACGCGCTGGCTCATGCGCTCCTTGAGTAACTCATAAGAGCCGTGCAAATGCACAAAAACTGTGTCCGGCGCTGCAGCACGAATGATCTCGCGGTAAGAATGCTTAAGCGCGGAGCAACCGACAATGGCTCCCTCCTCGTGCTCCGCAAGGAAGCGTCCGATGGATTCGAGCCAGGGTTGCCGGTCGGCGTCGTTAAGCGCCTGCCCCGAGGCCATCTTCTCGATATTCGCCGCTGGGTGCATATCGTCCCCATCCCGAAAGGGCAGGCCGGTGCGCTGTGCCAGCAACTCCCCGACCGTGGACTTGCCGCAGCTCGAGACTCCCATGATTACGACGTGCTTGCGCATCAATCCTCCTTAAGCATCCCACGCGCTACCCAATGCACGCTGCGCGCTTAGCGCAGCGGGGCGTAGCCAAACTCGCCGCGCTGTACTTCGCCACGGGCGTTGGGTTCAAAGGTTGCACACAGTGCGGCCGCCACGTAGCGCACGCCGCCTTCCGGTGCGGAAGAACCGACGCGCTCAGCGCAGTTCTGCAGCGCGGGCAGGCCGATGTCCTGCCCCGGCCTCGTCATGGAGAAGAAGGACGCAGCCATCATGGTGTTGCCATCGGCGCGCACGTATTCCGAGGAACCCTTGATAGCCTGCCAGGCAATCGCCCCGACGGGATCAGTGCGGAATTGGTCCCGCTCAGTCTGGGTCAGCTCAGCGTTGGCGGCGGGCACGGAGAAAGACGCAACGAGCAGTACAGCGCTTGCGGCAAGAAATCGAAACTTTTTCATAGGAATACTGTATCCCCACAGCAGAGGGATTGTCTCAGTGTTTGCTATTTGCTGTCTACAGAGAGAGCTTCGCGTATTCGCCGAATCCCAGCAGGATCCACGCGGCAACAACCACCCAGCAGGCTAACCCCAGCCGCGCGTAGTTTCACAGCAGCCTCGGGCAGGCTCATCGTCTCGGCAGGAGCCGGCCGCCATTCGTGGGCGCCATAATCCCAAGACTCACCGCTGTTAGGACAAGCCAGCAGCGGCTTATCAGTGCCTGCACGAAGCGTCTTCACCACTGCGAGCGCCTGCGAAGGACTCACGCAGTTCACACCTATAGCACCCAACCGCGGTGCGTGATTGGCCAGTTCGATAACGCGCGATAGCTTCGCCGGGTCAGCAGCAATGGCACCGGTAATGCTCAGCGCAAAGGGCTTGGGTTGATCCGAGAGGAGTTCCAGTAGTGCTGCGACCTCATCAACGTTGGGGATGGTTTCCGCAAGGAGGAAATCCGCGTCTGTATCCGCGAGCACCGCTACCCTGCGAGCATGCCAGCACTGCAGCTCACCGCGGGTAAGGCCATAGGCCCCGTCATAATCAGTACCTCTCTCCGGACCCGCACCATAGGGGCCAATGGATGCGGCGACCAGCAAGCCAGGCTGGGCACTGCGCTTATCGACGACCCCACGAGCCACCCCAACACTGCGACGCAGAAGCGTCTCCGCCTCCTCGCCTAGAACATCGAAAGTGACTTGATAAGAAGCCGTGGTGGCCACTTGGGCGCCAGCAGCGAGGAACTCAGCATGAGCAGATTCAATAAGCGCGGGGTTTTCACGCAGCACTCGTGCTGACCACAGCGGGCCCGAAATGTCGTGTCCCTGGGCTTCAAGAAGGGTTCCGAGGCCACCGTCGAAAAGCAGCGGCGCATCAAAAAGTCCCATGCCGCCCGAGCCTAACAGCCAGCCTTACCCAGCGGTCTAGCTCAGCCCCTTCTTCTCAATCCACGACACATAAGTGCAAATTATCCATTCCCAGGAAGAATCCATAAATTTCCATAGAAACACCCAAGGTTTTGGACATAGTCGACCCGTCATCAACCAAAACCCCAGGATGTGAGAATGTGACCCTGAGCGACCACCCCCAATCGTCACCCCCGATCGACGTAGTATTCGGCCCAAACTATGCAAGTTCAGGCAAAAAGAGCCCGAAAGCCAAAAGAACCTTAGAACTGGGGCGAGAAGCGTCGCAAACCTAAGTGAAATCCTTAAAGCCACTGGTCAGTTAGGATTTCCAGGGCGCAACGAGCTTTAATCTTAGGCGAAAACAACCGCACGCCATGCGGGATTCACACCGCCGATAAGGCCCGACATAGAAAGGGGAACCACAATGTTCCGCCTTCAGCTTAGACGCACCACCACGAAAATTATTGCTCCGGTCGCAGCAGCCGCCACACTCCTCGCAGGTTCCGTTAACGCCCCTACTCAGGCTGGTAGTTCCTTCGGCGCCTTCAATCCGGCTTCCTTCGGCGTTGCTACCCCAGCCGCCGCTGGCACGGTTGCTCAGGCACCCTCTACCTCCGCAAGCATCCAGGGACTCATTAATCAAACTAATGCACACCGCAAGGCCAACGGCCTCGCTCCGCTGCGCGTTGATGCCAACCTGACCAACTTGGCACAGGACTGGGCCAACACCCTCAGCCGCGATGGCGTCACCCGCCACCGCCCGAACTACTGGACCTACTACCCCGCCAATCTGCCGGCTGGCGGCGAGAACGTCCTCCAGGCATGGACCGACTACAGCGATGCCCGCCTGGTTCAGCTGTGGATGGACTCCCCGGGCCACCGCAAGAACCTGCTTGACCCGCGCGCGAAGTCCGTCGGCATCGGCCTGGCCACCACCCCCGAGGGCAAGCTGTACGCCGTGCAGAACTTTGGGCGGTAGTTTCTAGCGAGCCACAGAGCCAAGCACATGGCTCGAAAGCCATCTGAAGGCCTAGCCTCCACTCTGCGTGGAAGGCTGGGCCTTCTGTTTGTAGGAGTGTTTCTGCTGGCTAACGCTCGACAACTTACCGAAAATCCTGCCTCAACAGTCAACGCTTCGAGGCCCAAAGTAGGCAATTAGACATGATGAAAATGAGGTTGCCGTAACAGGATTGTGGGGCTGAAACAGGTTTTTATCGACCACCTAGAAAGTAGACAGAAACTTAAGATAGCCTCGCGCTCGTTCAGCGCTGTATCCGTAGTTTCCATTTCCATCCAGCAGGTAAGGTAGTGCCCGTGTACAGCCTCGACCGCCAGACGCATCTTTACCTTCATATTGCCGATGAGCTTCGGTCTCGAATTGCTAGCGGCGAATTAACCCCCGGAAACGCACTCCCATCGGAACGCTCGCTTTCCCACCAATTCGAGGCTTCAAGGATCACACTTCGCCGAGCCCTAGACATCCTCGAAGCAGAGGATCTTATTGAGCGCCGGCGTGGCCGTGGTGGCGGGACTTTCATCAAATCCACACCACCCACAGTCGAAATCAACAGAATGGAAGGCTTTCTTCCCCAGCTTCGGGAACGTGGGAGAACTGTCGAATCTCAAGTCTTGGTGACCGACTTAGTCTCTGCGAACTCTGAAATTGCAGATGCATTGAAGGTCGAGCCTCGGGCACAAGTCTTTCGCCTAGTAAGGCTACGTAAAGTCAGCGGAGTTCCAATGCTCATTGAAGACTCGTACTTTCCAGTTGCGGTCGCACCCGATCTCCTAGACCAAGACCTGACGGGTTCCCTTTACGAGCTTTTGACCAACCGCTACAAAATCAAACCTACCCACAAAAGAGAGACAATTGTTCCTGCACGCGCTACTTCATGGGAGCAAAAGAAGCTTCAAATGCGGCCGGACCAACCGATACTAAGAATCAAAAGGACAACCTTTACCTCCAATGACGCTCCGATAGAGTTCTCGCTCGATGTTCTGCGTTGCGACTTGGCCCAGGTAGAAGTCGTAACAAAGCCTCTACCCGGCGCATAGATATTGCTCGGCAGCTCTACCCATCGAATCAAACGCAAAGTCGGCAATAGCAGCCGCAGCGGTATTAGCTCCTACGGCAACTGAACACATCTGGGCCCTAAGTGCAGCTCTGACGCCAGCGACGGAATCTTCGAAGACGACCACAGATTCGGGCGAAACCTTCAGGTATTTTGCGCCCAACAAGAATCCCTGGGGATCTGGTTTCCCAGCGGTTACGTCTTCGATTGTCACTGAGTTTGGGATAAGGCTATCTAACCCGTTTTCTTTCAAGACAGGTTCGAGGAGTTGCCTTGACGTACCAGTAACGATGCCTACCTTTTTGCCTTCACTCTGAAGCGTTTTGACCAATTCCGCAGTGCTAGACGCTATCAATTCTGCCCCGTGGCTCAGTGCTGAGTACCTTGCGGCCAAAGCTTGAAGGAGCTCTTCAACATCGCAAGAAGCTCCTCGAGCATCAACTAGACGACGCGAGATATCAACGTCGCTCAAGCCAAGCAATGATTCATACTCGCCATACTTTAATGGTTCAAGATCTAGATCATTTAAAGCCAGACTATAAGACTTTTCCAGAACAGCTTCATCATCACTCAACGTTCCGTTGAAATCAAAGATTACACCTGAAGCTTCACGTACTCGCTCTACAAAAGGCATCTTCGCTCCTATCAGCATCCATTTTCGGTCTTGCGACAATCAGGATAAGCAAGCCATCAAAAGGACAGGAACACTACCTTAAAGGTATTAAATTATCTTCCACTAGAGTTAACCTCTGCGGAACCTATGAGAAAGAATCAGGTGCCAGACTTTCCAATGTCCAGAAAAGATCCTCTAGCTCAATCCGGACTCGAAAGGATTCCAAAATGTCCAGCACACTGTCCCGACGCACCGTCCTCCAAGCACTCGGCCTCGGTGCAGGCCTTGCTGTAACCGGCACAACTATCGCAGCATGTGGCGGCAACGGTTCCAATTCTTCTACCAACCGCAACATCGGAAGCAATATTGACGAGATCATCAAACTCGCCCAAGAGGAGGGGGAGGTTCGTCTCATTGCTTACCCCGAAACATGGGCAAACTACAAGGGCCACTTCCAGAAATTCGAAGAGAAGTATGGTGTCAAGATCAAGGTAGACTCACCTGACGCTTCCTCTGCAGAAGAGCTTGAAGCTGTAAAGAACCTACGTGGCCAGGCAACCCAGCCGGATATCCTTGACATCGGCTATTCATTCACAACCCCGGCGATTAACCAAAAGCTCATCGAGCCTTATAAGCCGTCTAACTGGGACTCCATCCCTGAAAACCTCAAGGACAAAGATGGCATGTGGGTGGGTGCCTACTACGGTGTACTCACCTTCGGTGTTAACAAGAAGAACGTCGACGTTCCCACCACGTTCCAGGATCTCAAGGATCCACAGTACAAGGGAAAAATCGCTCTGCCAGGCGATCCACGCCAAGGTGCATCCTCAATTGCAACTGTCTTCGCTGCGGCTCTAGCAAATGGCGGATCTTTGGACGATATTCAACCCGGCATCGACTTCTTTGCCGAGCTTGCGGAGATGGGCCACCTCGTTCCAATTCTAGATCCGGCTCCAGGTATGACTACTGGAGAAGCTTCCGTTATCTTTGACTGGAACTACAACTGGATCGGTGTACAAGATCAGTTGGTCAAGGATGGCGTTGACTTCGAAATGCTCGTTCCTGAAGACGGTGTTTTTGGCAACTATTACGCACAGCCGTGCACCATCGAATCACCTCACCCGAATGCTGCTCGCCTCTGGATAGACTGGCTGACTTCTGACGAAGGTTCTGAGCAATACGCTCTAGGCGGTGCGGTACCAGCCCGCTTTACCGAGCTTTCTGAAGCAGGAAAACTCTCTGACAACGCTCTTGCAACTCTCCCTGATCCGGAGATCGTGAAGAAGGTCAAGCTCCCGAACTCTGCTCAAGGAGACAAAGCGAATTCAGTAATCGCTACGCAGTGGGCCCAGAAAGTTAAGTACTAATGGCACTGAAAACGCCCCATTCGAAAGAACCCAATCAGGACACCCACAAACCTGAGAGGCAACGCTTCAGTGGGATTAGCTTGACGACCCTATTGGGCGCTCTTCCGTACTTCGCGTTCGTAGCTGCGTTCCTGATCGTTCCCATTATCGCTAATCTCATCACGGCATTCAAAGACGCGACAGGACAACCATCAACGGAGACGATGGTTGAAGCGATAGGACCAACCTACCGCGACGCTTTTATTCTGACAATAAATTTGTCGCTTCTCACGACGATTGTGGGCGGATTCTTTGGCCTCATTATTGCTTGGGCGCTGACCTCTAGAAGAGCTGGTCCAAGTTGGCTTGCCAATTTGGTAAACAGCTTTTCCGGCTTAGCCGCACAATCAGGTGGAGTCCAATTAGCTTATGCGTTTACTGCCTTATTTGGTGCTCAGGGGCTGCTCACCGGTTTCATCCAAAAATTTTTCCCGAGCTTCAGTGAAATTTTCTCCATCACGGACTTCACCGGTGTCGCTCTGGTTTATCTGTACTTCCAGATTCCATTGATGACTGTCCTCATGCTCCCGTCCATGAGCGCGTTGAAGCAGGAATGGTTCGATGCTGCATCCTCGCTCGGAGCTACCAACACTCAGTATCTCCGTGATGTTGCGCTACCAGTACTGTGGCCACCAATTGTGGGTTCGCTGCTTCTCCTTTTTGCTAATGCCTTCGCAGCTTATGCCACGGCATATGCACTTTCAGGAGGTTCGTTAAACCTCATTCCAATTATTATCGGTTTCCTCATTAGCGGAAACGTCTTGTTGAACCCAGGGCTCGCAGCCGCACTTGTGACATGGATGATGATCATCATTGTCGTTGCAATGGGGTTACGTCTTCTACTTACACGAAGGAGCGATAAATGGCTCAGCAACTAGCCACAGCAGCCTCACCTACCGCAGACACAGCCCAGAATATCAAAGCATCCAAGCCCAACGGGCAGAACATCAACTGGGTAGTGACCACCATTTTCGTCATTGCTCTGGTTTTCTTTTTCGGCCCATGGATTGCTGCTGCAGTCTTCGGGTTCACGCGCCCCGGCGAAGGTTTTACCTTCGAACCTTTGATCTCCGCTTTTGACAACCCTCGTGCAGTATCCGCGGTTATAGACACACTTTTGCTTGCCGTAGCGACAACTCTGCTGATGCTCATCCTATTAGTCCCAACGATTGTCTTCTTGAATCTGAAATCGCCTCGGTTGGCGCGCGTAGCTGAGTTTCTGTCAGTTCTTCCTCTCGTTATTCCAGCAGTGGCACTGGTGTCGGGAGTGTCGGAATTCTACCGCGCGGTTGCACCCTCTTTCCTGGTCTCGAAATGGTCATTGGTTCCTTTGTACGTGATCGTGGCACTGCCATTGTGCTATCGAGCAATCGATGCCGGTGTTAAAGCATTGGATCTAAAAACCATGTTTGCTGCATCATCATCACTCGGGGCAACGTCGACGCAGACCTTGTTCAACGTCGTACTCCCCAACCTTCGAGTATCGATGCTTTCGGCTTCGCTCCTTTCCATTGCGATGACTTTGGGCGAGTTCGCAATCGCCTCTCTTCTTCTGCATTACACCTTCCCAGTGTTCATCGTGGAGGTATCCCGATCCAATCCCCGAGGTATTGCCGCGCTATCGTTCATCACAATTCTCATTACTTGGGCATTGATGGCATCCATCTCCGCGATTGCAAAAATCGATTCCGCCCGAAAGGAAAAGTAAAGTGAATTCTTCTCACGTAGAACTCAAAAACATCACTAAGCAGTACGGTTCAAAGACTGTGCTTGACAACCTCAATCTGGAAATTGGCAAAGCCGAACTGGTTGCGCTGTTGGGCCCTTCCGGATGCGGAAAGTCGACCACGCTTAAGATCCTTGCCGGTCTTGAACACGCCGATCAAGGTTCAGTCTGCATCGATGGCAACGAGATCTCCTACCTTCCTACTCGTCGGCGAAACATGGGAATTGTCTTCCAAGCTTATTCGCTGTTCCCGCACCTCGATGCAATAGACAATGTCGCATACGGACTTAAAATCAAAGGTCGCAGCAAGCGCGAACGACGCAATCGTGCAGGTGAATTGTTGGAACTCGTCGGGCTATCAGAACATACGACCAAATTTCCCGGACAGATGTCAGGCGGTCAGCAACAGCGTGTCGCGCTAGCCCGCGCCTTAGCGATCGAACCGCAGCTTCTGCTACTCGATGAGCCTTTGTCCGCTCTCGATGCGAAGGTACGTACCCAGTTGCGCGATGAGATTCGGCGTATCCAACTCTCAGAAGGTATTTCGACCCTCCTTGTTACTCACGACCAGGAAGAGGCCCTCGTGATGGCTGATCGTATTGGCGTGATGAACAATGGCGTTATCGAACAAATCGGCTCCCCTTCTGAGTTGTATCATCACCCCCGTTCACCTTTTATTTCTCAATTCGTTGGTGTCGTCAACCGCATTTGCGGCGAGTACAACGCAGGTTCCGTCGATGTCCTCGGCACACGTGTGGATGTTGCGAACACTGAAATTGATGCACGCGACGGGGACACCCTGGCATGCCTTATTCGCCCTGAAGACCTACGTGTTCTCCCTGACGCCAAAGGGAGCTACCGGATTCTCAATAAGCAACTCCGTGGAATTTTTACCTCTGTGATGCTCGCAGGTCCTGGCAGCACAGTGATTCGCGTTGATATGTCGGACCGCGAAGCCAGTAAGCTCCCAACCGGCAGTCAGGTGAGCCTGGAGACCTTGCGACACGATGCTGTTGTGGATTTTGCCTCCCCCGATGAGGTAGCCGAGGCCAAGGCTTTCGTCAAAGAAAGGAACGCGAATGCGTAATCCAGGAAACAGCACAACTCCAGATACCGGCGATTCAAATCGACGAATTCTACTGATTGGTTTAGACGGCGTTCGCTGGGACATTGCTGCCGAGTCGGGAGTTGGCCCCACCCTTCAGAAGCTGGCCGCAGAAGGAAGCTGGCATTCAATGCAAATGGAAGTCCCCACGATTTCTGCCCCTGGCTGGGCAAGCATTCTTACCGGCTCTACTCATGCGGAGCACGGGCTGAAAGACAACAGCTGTGTTGGTGGAAGGACGTGGAACTGTCCTGATTTCCTGTCTCAAGCTTTTTACCAGAATCAGTCAACGCGGACCTTTGCCGCAGCTGGATGGCCCGTTCTGGTAGATCCCAGCGGCCTCGGGCCGATCATTCATCCCCGAGTTGAACAACAGTACGCCGGACTTCACCGAGTGATTGTTCGTGACGGTGAAACATACGGCTACGAACGCATCGATGCAGAAGTAGCGGACTTTACCCTAGCGGCAGTGCATGGTGGGTCTTTTGATGTTGGGTTTATGTACTGCTGCAGTGTTGACGACGCTGGACACGTGTACGGACTCATGGGAAATGAGTACCGTGGCGCCATCAAATCCGTTGATGAGCATGTAGGTCGTCTCGCTTCGGCAGTCGAACAACGCGCTACTGAACACGGCGAAGACTGGCTCGTCGTTGTCACCACCGATCACGGACATGTCGACGAAGGCGGCCATGGCGGAAGCTCAGCCCGCGAACGGGAATCGTGGGTCATCGCTTGGGCACCGAATGGTTCACTACCGGAATGGCCTTTTGAGATTGAGCCACACAGGCTCTCTTCGCTAATTCTCTCCGAAAGAGCATCTTAATCTTCTAGTAGTTGGCTTCTTCGCGGGCAACAAAAGTCCACGAAGAAGCCTTTTTCTATTTAGCTCTTAAATCCTCCACCGCGGCTCCCGCTTGTTTGGTTTAGACCCCCAACCGGCCAAGGCGCCCACAAGCATGAATTCAAGAACCGGCATGTTAGGACCACGGATTTAGTAACGCCGTGGT
>NZ_KV810512.1 GCF_001812805.1 Corynebacterium sp. HMSC078H07
CTTGCTGGACTGTATTGATGCGTGTTTCAACGAGCTAGGCCTTGCTGCAGCAACCGGTGAGGATCCGGTGTTTCGCGATCTGGTGCGTGCCCGGATCATCCATCCCGGCTCAAAGCTGGATTCCATCGAGACTCTTGCCGAGGTTGGCATCACCAGCGCAAGCTACCGCACCATCCAGAGGCGACTTCCCACCTTCGCAACCGAATCGTTCGGAGAGATACTAACCCAAGCGTTGGCCCATCATGCAGGTATCGGGCCAGGTACTTTTATCTTGTACGACGTGACCACCTTGTACTTTGAAACCGATACTCCTGATGAGCTTCGCAAACCCGGGTTTTCCAAAGAGCGCCGCCTCGAGCCGCAAATCCTTGTCGGGCTGCTTACTGATGCCACTGGGTTTCCATTGCATGTGGGCGCGTTTGCTGGCAACTCGGCAGAAACCCACACGATGCTGCCAATGATCACACGGTTCCAAGAGGCCTACCAACTCGACGAGGTCACCGTCGTTGCTGATGCAGGCATGTTCTCCGCGGCGAACAAACAAGCATTGATAGATGCAGGTCTGCACTATATTTTGTCGGTGAAAACCCCCACCGTGCCAGAGGTGATCGAAACCTGGCGGCGGGAAAACCCCGGTGACGACTACACCCACGGCCAGATCTGGACACAAGCCTCGGCAAGCGATGGGCGCAAACACACAACCCCGAATTCGGTGACCCACTTCCAGTACTCTCACGACCGGGCTAGGCGCAGCCTGCGCGGAATCAAAGAGCAAGTCGAAAAAGCAAAACGGGCTGTTGACGGCGATATCGCTATCAAGCGTAACCGCTATATCGATCTTTCCGCCCCGAACAAGAAGGTCAACTACGCTCTTGCTGCCAAGCACCGAGCCCTAGCCGGGATCAAAGGCTATGAAACCGACCTGACCGCTCTTGCCGCCCAAGAGGTTATCGGGCATTACCGCAGGCTATTCAACATTGAAAAGTCGTTTCGGATGTCGAAATCAGACCTGAAAGCACGCCCAATCTACGCCAGAAAACAAGACTCGATCACAGCACATCTCAACATTGTCATCGCAGCACTAGCCGTGGCCCACCTAATGGAGACCCGCAGTGGTCAATCCATCAAACGCCTCGTGAGAACACTCAAGAAATACCGCAGCTTTCAACTCAACATTGGTGGCGAAACCATCCACGCCGCCGTACCACTCCCGCCCGATATCACCGCCACCATCCAAACAATCTGAGGTTACCCTCGTTTAGTGGACACCCTATTTGTACGGATCTTGTGTCCGTAGGAGAGGATGTTCATTGTGAGTCAACAGCGCAAGAAGTACACGCCGGAGTACCGGCGTGAAGCCGCGAACCTTGTAATCGAGTCAGAGCGCCCGATCGCTCATGTGGCTAAGGAGATTGGCGTCTCCGCCGGGCTTTTAGGCCGGTGGGTCAAACTCGAGC